>JAGUXX010000170.1 GCA_020061585.1 Betaproteobacteria bacterium
AGGCCAATACGACGGCCACCGACAAGTGCGAAACCTTGTCGGCCATGCCGAGCAGGCTGGGCAAAGTCTGCGAACCGTCGAGATGCAAAGTCACCACATCGGCGCGCAACACGCTGTCGACAAACACCCGCAATATGCCGTTCATGGTGACCAGTGCGGTATAGCCGAGAAACATGAAAACCACGATGGATTTCAGGTTGCCGCCACCGAGTCGGACCAGCGTACGTTGTCCGCACCCTCCGGCCAGGGTCATGCCCAGACCGAAGGTCAAACCGCCGACCAACGCCGCCAGCCAGTGCACTGTGCCACGCGTGTAGAAAGCCTGACCGAGATCGACATAGGCCATATAGGCCAGCAGATTGGTGCCGATGACCGCCAGACCGATACCCAGCAACCAGGCGCGCATCCGCCCCCAATCACCCATATTGACGATATCGGATACCGCCCCCATTGTGCAGAAGCTGGTTTTGTTGGCCACAAATCCGAAAATCAGTGCCAGGAAGAAACCAGCCCAAGCGACAACCAATGCGGGGTTTTCTACGACATCCATTTGTGATCTCCTCTAGACAGCCTGGTTTACGCCGCGCGCTCGCGGCAAATTTGATACAACGATGGACACTACACGCACATCAATCTTGATAGCGAGTCGGATCGGCCAAGCCGGCCTGTTCGAAGCCTTGCCGCCGCAGTCGGCAGGAGTCGCAGCGACCGCAGGCACGCCCCTGATTGTCGGCCTGATAGCAGGACACGGTGGCCCGGTAGTCCACCCCCAGACGCATGCCCAGCAGCACGATTTCCGCCTTGCTCAGATGAATCAACGGCGCGCGGATCTCGATCGCGGCGCCATTCACGGCACGCTTGGTGGCGAGGTTGGCAAGTTGCTGAAACGCCGCGACGAAGTCCGGTCGGCAATCCGGATAGCCCGAATAATCCAGCGCATTGACGCCGATGTAGATGGCGTCCGCATCCACCACTTCCGCCCAGCCCAAGGCCAGCGCCAGCATGATGGTATTGCGCGCAGGAACATAGGTCACTGGAATGCCGACACTGGCCGCTTCGGGCACCGCGATCGACGCATCGGTCAGCGCCGAGCCGCCGTAAGCGCCCATATCCAGCCGCATCACGCGATGTTCCGCCGCGCCCAGGCTATGCGCCAGGTTGCTCGCCGCCTCCAACTCCGCGTGATGGCGCTGACCGTAGTCCAGGCTCAAGGCATGACAAATCATGCCATCGTGCCGGGCCAGCGCCAGAGTGGTCGCGGAATCGAGTCCGCCCGACAGCAACACCACCGCGCGGGTCATCGGCCTTGCGCCTCGCGCCAGAGTATCTTGTGCAATTGAAGCTGCATGCGCACCGGCAAACCATCGCGCAGTATCCATGCCGCGAGTTCAGTGGGGTCGACCTGATTCCACACCGGCGAGAACAGCACCGGACAGCGCCGCTCGATGCCATGCTCGGCCAATACCTGCCTGGCCCAGTCGTAATCAGCCGCATCGGCCAAGACAAACTTGATTTCGTCGCGCGGGGTCAGGACGCTTAGATTCGACCAGAGATTGCGCTCGACTTCGCCGGAGGCCGGGGTTTTCAGATCAACAATGCGCGCAACGCGGACATCGACGCCGCTGATGTCCATCGCCCCGCTGGTTTCCAGGGAAACGTCAAAACCGGCATCGCACAACCCCCGCAGCAATTCATGGCAGGCTTTTTGCGCCAGCGGTTCGCCGCCGGTTACCGTGACATGGCGCGTCGGATGGCGCCGCACTTGCGCCATGATTTCCGTCAGCGTCCGCCAATCACCGCCCTGAAACGCATAGTCGGTATCGCAGTAACCGCAGCGTAGCGGACAACCGGTCAGCCTGATGAACACCGTGGGCAACCCGACCCGACTGGCTTCACCCTGAAGTGAAAAAAATATTTCGCTGATCCGCAGACGACTGGCCGACAAAGCGCACCAGCCTAATTGAGGGTGGCAAGCAGTTTCTTGCCGTTTTCCGCCGCCTTGCTGGCTGGATGACTGGTCAGCAACTGGTTCAGCGTCGAGCGCGCGGATGCCTTGTCATCCTGGTGGATCTGCGCCCGCGCCAGAGACAACAAGGTATCAGGCACCTTGGAACTGGTGGGATAGTCATTCAGCAAGGACTGATAGGTCGCGGCGGCGGCCTTGAAATCGGACAGGCCGGTAACCTGGGAAATGCCGATCCAGTACAACGCATTGGCGGCCAGCGAGCCATTCGGGTACTGGCTGACGAAATCCCTGAAGGCAACGATGGCATCCTTGTATTTACCCGCCTTGATCAAGCCGTGCGCGACTTCGTAAGCGCGCGCCTCAGCCTCCGCATCCGTTGCCTGGCCCGGCATCTCGGCGGGCAGGCGCGCGGACACCAAGGATTGCGAAGGCTGAAGGCGGATGGCATCGGCCCGGAGGGCGACCGGACGACTGGCGACTTCCTTGAGGCGTTCATCCAGATCGACAAACAGATCACGGGTGCGTTTATCGGCGGCTTCCAGACGATACGCCTGTTCCTCTTGCGCGCCGCGCAAGCGCGCCAAGTCGGCTTTCAGGGTCTCGACCTGATTCAACAACCCCAGCAGCCCCTGGCTTTGCAATTGCGCTTCCAGTCGAGCAAGCCGCTCGTTTTGCGCTTGGTTGGCGGCGGCCAACGTGTTCAATTGCGCCAACGCGTCCTCAAGCGGACCTGCCCAGTTCGTCTGCGCGGCGAACAGGGAAACCAGGGCGAAACCTAACGCGCTGCGTCGCATGGCAAATTCACTCGCCCTGATACAGCAGTTCGGTCCGCCGATTTTGCGACCAGGCGCTTTCATCATGGCCTTCGACCAGCGGCTTTTCCTCGCCGAGAGAGACGGCTTCCATCTGAGCATCGGCCACCCCGAGCAAATTCAATGCCCGATATACCGATTCGGCGCGACGCTGGCCCAACGCCAGGTTGTATTCTCGGCTACCGCGTTCATCGGCATGTCCTTGCAAGATCAATTTGGCGGCCTGTTCCTGCTTCAAATACTGGGCGTGCAGCTCCAGCAAAGTCCGATATTCGTCGCGAATCACCGAACTATCGTATTCGAAGAACAAGCGGCGTTCAGCCAGAGGACTTTGCGGATCCTTAGGGTCCAGCACCGGCTGCTGTTGATATTTCAAACCATCGGCGTGGTCTGTTGCGCCAGAACCTGGCCTGTCTTCGGTCGCCGCGGCGGTTTGCCCGGCGCCATCCAAAGGCTTGGCCTCCGGGCTTTGCATATCCACGCCCCGGGTTTCCACGCCTGCCGGGATGGTTTTGGACGAAATATTGTCGTTAGCCAGACCGGAAGTCGTCGCCGGAACAGACTTGCCGGCGGAGGCATCGCCGGCTGCCTTGTCAGGCAGAGCCGCGCCCCCGTCAACCTGACTGCTGGAGACCAAGGCTCGATCTTCTATGCTGGCCTCCTTCAAGGGGGTATCGGCACAGCCCGCGAGCAATGCGCCTAGCAGCGCTAAAAATAACAGATGTTTCATGGGTACTCCCGATTCATGACAAATATGCATTGGACATCACAGCCGTTACAACGCGTGTTCATTTCCGACATTTCATCTGTGCGCCCGAATGCATGCAAGGTGCAAGTTTGAACGTAACCGGGAAATTTTGACACCCGGAACAACTCAGCGCCCCCAGGACGGTTCACGCAGATCACCGCTCTGCGACAGCCGTTGGCGGACCTTGCCATCGACACTCACCGTCGCCAGAACGCCGCGGTTATTGACCAGCGTGGCATACAGAATCCGCCGCCCGTTGGGCGCAAAACTCGGCGATTCGTCATACGCCGTATCGGTCAACACCCGCATCTGCCCAGTCGCCAGTTCCATCACCGCGACATGAAAACGTCCATCACGGCGATGCACGAAGGCCAAGGTATCGCCATTCGGGGACAACGCTGGAGACACATTGTACCCGCCATCGAAGGTGATACGACTGACACCGCCATCGATCAATGAAGCTCGATAGATCTGCGGCGTGCCGCCGCGATTCGAGGTGAAGTACAGCCAGCGTCCGTCAGGACTGAATACCGGCTCGGTATCCAGCGCGCCGCCATGGGTGAAACGGGTAGCGGCGCCGCTTTGCAGATCAAGCATATAGATCTGCGAGGTATCGTCCTTGGACAACGTCACCGCCAGCCGGCGTCCGTCCGGCGACCAGGCCGGCGCGGAATTGGAACCGCGAAACTTGGCTACCGCGCGGCGCGCGCCATCGGCCAGATTCTGCACATAAACCACCGGTTTCTTGTCCTCGAACGAAACATAGGCCAGTCGTTGACCATCCGGCGACCAGGTCGGAGAAATCAGCGGCTCCGGCGAAGCGGTGATGGTGACGGCATTGTGGCTGTCGGCGTCGGCGACCTGCAGTTCATAGCGCGCGCCGCGCTTCAAGATGTAGGCGATGCGTCCCGAATAACTGCCCGGCTCGCCGAGCAATGCTTCATGCACCTTGTCGGCGATCTTGTGCGCGACCACCCGCAAGCCGGCGGCGGGGGTGACAAAAGCCATCGCCGTCAATTGCGTATTGCGTACCGCGTCCATCAGCCAGAACCGCACTTCGTAGAGGTCCGCGCCGGTCGCCGCCACCTGCCCGATCAGCACCGCATCAGCCCCGCGACCTTTCCAGACCGGCAGGGAAAGCAACTGCGGGTTGGCGGGCGAAACACCGCCTTCACTGTCGATCAGGCGAAAATAGCCGCTGCTGCCGAGATCCGATGTCACCACATCGGCGACCGGCAACAACGCATCGGCGCGCGCCACATCAGGTTGCTTGACGCCAAACGGCAAAATGGCGAGTGGAATCCGATTGGACGCCCCGCCGACGATCTCGATGGTCATCATCGCCCAGCTCGGCAGAGCGGAAAACACCAGCAGTACAGCAACTATCAGTCGAATCGACATAGCAAACCATCGGTTGGTCGGCCGCAAAATCAGCCGCATCATGGCATCCCGGACATATCGTCGGAGGGACGGAATTTCAACGTCAAACCGTCGCGAAACGGTTTGGCGGCCTCTCGGTCGCCAGGCAACGGCAGTGGCGAGGCGCGGAAAATCGCGCGTTCCACCGCGCTATCGTACAGGGCTTGGCCACTGCTTCTGAGCAATGTAACGCGTAGCACTTCGCCATTGGGCAACAAATCGACCTGCACCGTCACTTCCGCGTCTCCTCTAATGTTCTGCGGCAAAACCAGGGCATCCATGATCTTGGCGCGTATCCGCTCCTGAAAATCGCGCACCATCCGGGCCTGGTTGCCGGCCCGTGAGCCACGCTGCAAAGCGCCCAATTGCGCCGCTTCCGCGTCCAGTTCCTCGCGCATCTGACGCGCCAGCTCTTGGTCGATCTGGCGGCGGGTTTGTTCCCGCTGTTCGTTATCAATACGTAGTTTTTCCAGGCGATCCTTTTCGGCCCTATCCTTCTCGGCGCGCGCCTGCTCGGCCTGACGCAGCGCCTCGGCGCGTTGCTGCTCGTCGAGTTTCCTCTGCAAGGCGGCTTGCCGCCGTTCCGCTTGCTGTTGTTCGGCCAGACGCTTGCGCTCCGCCTGTTCCAGCGCGATCCGCGCCGCGTCGGGTGGCGCGGGCGCCGGTTCCGGGAGCGCTTCCGGATCAGGAACGGGAGCGGTATTGGGTAAAGGCGGCAAGGACTCCGGCTGGGCGGCGAACTCCGGGGCGGGAATGGAAGGTGGCGGCGGCGGCAGATCCAGCCACAGATCCGCCTCGATGGGCAGTTGCGGCGGAATCTTCCACGACACCCCGACCATCAGACCGAGCAGCAACATGCCATGCACCAACAAGGCCAGACTGCCTGAAGAGACATGCTGCATGCGCTGCGCGTGGGTCATGGCTGCGCCGGTTTGACCAGCAGTCCGACCCGCGCGACACCCAGCGACTGCAAGGTATCCATGACCCGCATCACCGACTCGTAACGCACACTCTTGTCCGCGGAAATCACCACCGCTTGCTTGGGCGCGGCGCGTTGGCGGGCGCGGATCGCCATTTCCAGACCGCTTTCGGTAACGATTTCCCCTTCCTCATCGGTGCCGCGATCACGCAGCATCAGCCCGCCATCGATGCGGATCACCACTTCCAGCGGCGCCTGCGGCGCTTCCGCGCTTTTGCCGATGCTCGGCAGCTCGACCTGGGTGGGATTGATGAAGGGCGCGGTAACCATGAAGATCACCAGCAGCACCAGCATCACGTCGATGTACGGCACGACGTTGATCTGGTTGACCGCCTTGCGGGTTCGGCGCGGGATCATGTGCGTCCCATCTCCTGTTGCAGGATATTGGAAAATTCTTCCATGAAAATATCGTAACGACTCGCCAGGCGGTCGATATCGTGGGTGAAGCGGTTATAGGCGATGACCGCCGGAATCGCCGCGAACAAGCCGATGGCGGTGGCGATCAACGCTTCGGCTATGCCCGGCGCGACATGCGCCAAGGTGGCTTGCGCGACATTCGACAAGCCGCGGAAGGCGTTCATGATGCCCCACACCGTGCCGAACAGGCCGATATAGGGCGACACCGAACCGACGGTCGCAAGAAACGGCAGGTAGGCCTCGACCTGATCCATTTCACGCTGATAGGCGGCGCGCATCGCCCGGCGCGCGCTCTCGATTACCGTTTGCGGCGCCACATTCAGCTTGCGCTTGCCGCGAAATTCCCGCCAGCCGGCGCGGAACACCTCTTCCAGGCTGCTGCGCCGCCCCTCCTCATCGGCGCGCTTGACGATGTCGGTATGGCCGCCGCCCCAGAACTCGCGCTCGAACACCTCGGCTTGCAGACGTTCGCGGCGCAGCGTGAACAGCTTCTCGAAAATCAGCCACCAGGAAGCCAGCGAAGCGACCAGCAGCAACAGCAACACGGCTTTCACCACCCAACTGGCCTGCTGGATGAGGCTAATGAACGACATATCCTGACTCAGGGCGATATCCATCAGATCACGGCTCCAAATGCTTGACTGACCAAATCCGGGATTCTAGCGGGGCGAAATCCCGCGTGCCGCACACAAGCCACTTTGACTTGCGCTTGCAGCAGCAGATCATCGCCGCGCAGCACCTGCTGCGCCATGCTCAAACTGGCCCGACCCAGTTCGAGCAACTGGCTGCGCACCTGCAACCGATCATTGAACCGCGCCGGCATCAAAAAATCCGCCGCGACCCGCCGCACCACGAACACCACGCCGGCATCACGCGCCATCTGATCCTGTTCCAGCCCCAGCGACGACAGCCATTCGGTGCGCGCGCGTTCGAGGAATTTCAGATAGTTGGCGTAATACACCACACCGCCGGCATCGGTATCTTCCCAATAGACCCGCACCGACCAACTGAACGACGGCGGCTGGGACCGCGGATTAGCGCTCATAGCTTCAACATAAACATGTCCACCTTTCCAGACGACCAACCGGATTGGCCTACCGGGTCAGAACAGCCCCGGCTCCGCATCTTGCGCGGCGCCGGGTTGGATGAAGCCGAAATGCCGCCAGGCCAGTGGTTGCGCCACTCGGCCGCGCGGCGTGCGGGCCAGGAAACCCTGCTGAATCAGATACGGCTCCAGCACATCTTCAATGGTATCCGCCGCCTCGCCGATCGCCGCCGCCAGATTCTCCAGCCCGACCGGTCCGCCGGCGAACTTCTCCAGCATCGCCGACAACAGTTTGCGGTCCATCACATCCAGACCGACGCTGTCGACTTCCAGCATTTTCAGCGCCGCATCGGCCACCGGCGCGTCGACTTTGCCGTTGGCCTTGACCTCGGCGTAATCCCGCACCCGGCGCAGCAAGCGGTTGGCGATGCGCGGCGTGCCGCGCGAGCGACGGGCGATTTCCACCGCGCCTTCATCACTGGTATCGACACCGAGCAAACGCGCCGAACGGGCGACGATGAATGCCAGCTCCTCCGGCGTGTAGAACTCCAGACGCGCGACGATGCCGAAACGGTCGCGCAGCGGATTGGTCAACATGCCGGCGCGGGTGGTGGCGCCGATCAGCGTGAACGGCGGCAGGTCGAGCTTCACCGAACGCGCCGCCGGACCTTCGCCGATCATGATGTCGAGCTGGTAATCCTCCAGCGCCGGGTAGAGGATTTCCTCCACCACCGGGCTCAGACGGTGGATTTCGTCGATGAACAGCACATCGTTGGGTTCCAGATTGGTCAGTAGCGCCGCCAGATCGCCGGCGCGTTCCAGCACCGGCCCGGAAGTGGAACGCAGATTGACGCCCATCTCGCGCGAAATGATGTGCGCCAGCGTGGTCTTGCCCAGGCCGGGCGGGCCGAACAGCAGCACATGATCGAGCGCCTCGCCGCGATTCTTCGCCGCCGTGATGAAGATATCCAGTTGCTCGCGCGCCCGCGCCTGGCCGACATATTCGGCCAGACGCTGCGGCCGCAACGCGCGCTCAAAGGCTTCTTCCTCGCGCGAAGCGGGGGCGGGGGCGATCAGGCGATCGGGAATCAGGTGGTCGGGTTCAAGCATGCTCACAGACCCAGGAAAGGGTTCTCGATGGCCATCCCGTCAAGCACCAGGCCATGTTGCATATCTTCGGAATACAAAGTCTTGCAACCCACGGAAAGCGCTGCTTCCACGATCAGCGCATCCCAGAAGGCAAACTGACCGCCGGCGTGGCGTTGCATGGCGGCGAAAATGATGGGCGGCGCAACCTGCACCACGCGCCCCCTGGCAAAGGAACGCACCAACCCTTCTGAGACCGGTGAAGGGATGCGCAATTTTGCCGTTGCGGTGTTGTAAAACTCTTGCAATACCTGCGTACTGAGCACCACTTGTTTTTGCTGATACAGCGTGGCCGTCAAAGACAAAGCGCGCGCCTGCCTGGTGGGGTCTTTTGTATCGACCTGATAAACCAGAACGTTCGTATCCAGAAAAGCCGTCATGGTTTGTTCCAGCGCGGCGGACGACCTTCATAGGCATCTTCTCGTCGCCATTTGTAGTCATCGGGCACCTGCGCCAACCGAGCCGCCTCTTCCAGCAAGCGGTGCATTTCCTCAAGATCACGCAGGCGCTCCGCCTGCTCGGCATCCTTGGCCTTGGTCACCAGGGTTTCCAGGTATTCACGCACCAGCGCGTTCACCGAAGTGTCGTGCTGTACGGCATACAAGCGGCTTTGCTTGAGCAGGTCGTCATCCAGGCTGAGGGTCAGGTTGGCCATGGCACAACTCCATGTTTAGGCTTAAACCAGTGTAGCACGGGTTATGTGTAGCACAAGCGCGATTTGTGTCGGAGATTCTTACGCTTCAGCACGGCACGATGTCTGGCTGCCACCCGCCACCACAAGGTTGGAGTGTTTCCTGGTACAACACAAGCGACCGAAGTCGCCGCCGTTTGTGTTGGTACACACTCATTTCTTCGCCAGCAGCTTCAGCGCCTGGCGGATGGCATCTTCCAGGCTCAAACCTTCCGGCAACTGCTTCAGCGCCAGCACGGCCTCCTTGTCGGAATAGCCCAGCGCCAGCAGCGCGCCGAGTGCATCGTGGGTCACGCCGGCGTTGACGGCAACGCCGCCGGCTTGCGGCAGCGCATCGGCCAGGCGGCCTTTCAATTCGAGCAGCAAACGTTCCGCGGTTTTCTTGCCGATGCCCGGCACCCGGGTCAGTTGGCCGGCATCCTGTAGCACGATGCACTGCGCCAGATCATCGGCGCTCATGCCGGACAGCACCGACAAGGCAAGCTTCGGGCCGACGCCGGAGATCCGGATCAGTTCGCGGAACGCGGCGCGCTCCTTCTGGCTGAGAAAGCCGTAAAGCTGTTGCGCGTCTTCGCGCACCACGAAATGCGTCACCAGCGTCACCGGTTCGCCGACCGCCGGCAGGTTGTAGAAACTGCTCATCGGCACATCGATTTCGTAGCCGACCCCGCCGACATCCAGAAGCACCTGCGGCGGATGCTTTTCCAGCAGCGTACCGCTCAGCCGGCCGATCATTTCAACAGCGTCCAGGCCAGCGCGGCCGCCAGCAACACCGGTTGCAAGTGGGCGGCGAGAATGGTCAATTGCACCGCCGGCACCAGCTTGGCCGGTTCAGCCGCATGCGCCGACAGCACCTGACCGGCCTTCACGGCGGGCAACACGGCGAGCAGGGAAATCAGGCTCAATGCCGGTAGCCGGCCGCTGGCCGCCAACCCCAGCAGGGCGATCACGGCCAGCGCCAGAATCAGCCAGTAACCGCGCGCCGCGACCCCCGGTTCCAGGCGCGCCACCCAATGCCGTTTGCCGGCCAGCAGGTCGGCGCTGCGATCGGGAAACTGATTGACATACAGAATATTGGTCACCATCAGCGCATACGGCAGGCCGATCAGCCAGGGCGCGATGGAAACCGCGCCACGCTGGACGAAATCCGCGCCGACCACCACCAGCAAAAAACCCGCCGCGACGCAGATTTCCCCCAGACCGCGACTATTCAGCTTCAACGGCGGCGCGGAGTAGGCCCAACCGATCAACAGGCCGGCCAGGCCGATCCAGAACAGTCCGATGCCGCGCGTGGCGATCAGCCACAAGCCGCCGGCGATCACCGCGCCAAACAATACCAGCGCGTAAACCAGCATCTGGCGCGGCGACATGACGCCGTTCTGGATGAAGCGCGAACCGCCGGTAAACGGAAACAGGCGATCGACATTGGTCGCGTCGGTGCCGTTGAGGTGATCGTAATAGTCGTTGAACACATTCACCCCGGCCTGCGTCGCCACCGCCAGCAACAGCGTCAACAACGCCAGCGGCCAGGAAAAGGCGCTGTCCAGCGCGCTGGCAAAGCCCAACAGACAGCCGGCCAGGGCAATGGTCAAAAACGCCGGTCGCGTTGCCAGCACATAGCGTTTGACCGGATTCGCCAACGCCTCCGGGCTGGGTTCCAGCGGCGCCGCGGCAATCTTGCTCATAACATCCTCCCGCCGCGCCGTCGCCGGCCGAGATTGGCCAGACTGCCGAATTCACCCGCCAGCCCCATGCCACCGTGGGCGTGGCAAATGGCGCAGGCCAACGCGTCGGCCGAGTCCGCCCGCGGCTCGGCCGGCAAGCTCAACAGCCGTTTGACCATATGCATGACCTGCTCCTTTTCGGCGTGACCGTTGCCGACCACCGCCTGTTTGACCTGCAACGCCGTGTATTCGAACACCGTTTGCCCCGCCGCGGTCAGCGCCGCGATCGCCGCGCCGCGCGCCTGGCCGAGCAACAAGGTGGATTGCGGATTGACGTTGACGAAGACTTTTTCGATGACGCTGACGTCCGGCCGGAACTGCGTCAGCACTTCGCTGACGCCATCGAAGATGATCTTGATGCGGCCGGGAAGTTCACCGGTTTCGGTGCGCACCACGCCGCTGGCGACATAGCTCAATTGCTGGCCGACCTTGTCGATGACGCCATAGCCGGTGACCCGCAATCCGGGATCGATGCCGAGCAGCCTCACTCGGGCGAACTCATTCCGGCAGAATCGCCGAGATATAGACCTCTTGCACATCGTCGAGGTCATCCAGCATGTCAAGCATCTTCTGGAATTTGACCGCGTCGTCGCCGACCACATCGGTTTCATTCAAGGCCTTCATCACCACCCCCGCCATAGCCGGTTTGAAGCCGGCCTGTTCCAGCGCCTCCTTGATGGTCGCGAAATCGCCGGTCGGCGCGGTGAGGATTTCGATCGAGCCATCTTCATCGCTGATCACGTCTTCCGCGCCGGCTTCCAGGGCGATGTCCATGACCTGATCCTCGGATACGCCCGGCGCCAGAATGATCTGGCCGCAATGTTTGAACTGAAACACCACGGAACCATCGGTGCCGAGATTGCCGCCGCATTTCGAGAACGCATGCCGCACATCCGCCACGGTCCGCACCCGGTTGTCGGTCAGACAATCGACGATCACCGCCGCGCCGCCCGGGCCGTAGCCCTCATAGCGAATCTCCTCGTAGCTGACGCCTTCCAGTTCGCCGGTGCCCTTCTTGACCGCCCGATCGATATTGTCGTTCGGCATGTTTTCCGACTTGGCCTTGTCGATCGCCACCCGCAGACGCGGATTGAAGCTCGGATCGCCGCCGCCCATTTTTGCCGCCACGGTGATTTCCTTGGCGTACCTGGAAAAGATCTTGCCCCGCTTTTCATCCTGGCGACCTTTGCGGTGCTGAATGTTTGCCCATTTGGAATGTCCGGCCATGATTGCCACCCGCTACGAAAAATGCGCCGATTTTACACCGCCGATCGGTTGCCGTTTCAGGCTCTAGGAGCCTGTCGGACTTTGGTCGTCGATAGCGAAAATCGACCCCAGCGAGGCCATTTTTTGACGGATTCGCCGCCGCATGGTTGTTCCATGGGGCAAAAGGCCGGTGAAAAAGGGTCCGCTGCGGTCGATTTTCAGCCGACGATTCCAAAGTCCGACAGGCTCCTTGCTACTAAAATGCGGGGTCATTTCAAGGATCCGCCATGCCCCAGCCCTTGCTCATCGCCAAACACGACACCACCGAGATCCACCTGTTGCCGGCCATGGCGAATCGCCATGGCTTGATCACCGGCGCCACCGGCACCGGCAAGACCGTCACGCTGCAAACCCTGGCCGAACAATTTTCCGCGATCGGCGTGCCCTGCTTCATGTCCGACGTAAAGGGCGATCTGTCCGGCATTTCGCGGGCCGGCGGGAGCAATGCCAAAGTCGCCGAACGCGTCGACAAGCTGGGGTTGACCGAACACCGCTATCAGGCGTTTCCCACTACGTTCTGGGATGCCTTCGGCGAACATGGGCATCCGGTGCGCGCCACCATTTCCGACATGGGACCGCTGCTGCTGGCGCGCATGCTGGAACTGAACGAGACCCAGACCGGCGTGCTGAATCTGGTATTCAAGGTCGCCGACGACAACCAGTTGCTGTTGCTCGATCTGAAAGACCTGCGCGCGATGCTGCAATTCGTCGGCGACAACGCCAAGACATTCACCACCGAATACGGCAACATTTCCGCCGCCAGCGTCGGCGCCATCCAGCGCGGCCTGCTCAGCCTGGAAACCCAGGGCGGCGACCGACTGTTCGGCGAGCCGATGCTGAACATCGCCGATCTGATGCAGACCGATCAGGGCAAGGGGGTGATCAACATCCTCGCCGCCGACAAACTGATGCAGGCCCCGAAGATGTACGCCACGCTGCTGCTCTGGCTGCTCTCGGAACTGTTCGAGAACCTGCCGGAGGCCGGCGATCTGGACAAACCCAAACTGGTGTTCTTCTTCGACGAAGCGCACCTGCTGTTCAACGACGCGCCGACCGCGCTGATCGACAAGATCGAACAGGTGGTACGGCTGATCCGTTCGAAAGGCGTCGGCGTATTCTTCGTCACCCAAAACCCCACCGATGTGCCGGACAAAGTCCTGTCGCAACTCGGCAACCGGGTGCAGCACGCGCTGCGCGCCTTCTCGCCGCGCGATCAGAAAGCGGTGAAGGCCGCCGCCGAAACGATGCGCGACAATCCCGACTTGGATGAAGCCGCCGTGATCACCGAACTCGGCGTCGGCGAGGCGCTGGTGTCTTGTCTTGACGAGAAAGGCCGACCGAGCGTGGTGCAGCGCGCGCTGATCGTGCCGCCGGGCGGTCAGATCGGTCCGATCGACGCCAACCAGCGCCAGCAGTTGCTGCGCGACTCGCTGGTGGCCGGCGTCTATGAACAATCCGTCGACCAGCACTCCGCCTACGAAATCCTCAAGGCGCGCGCCGAGCAAAATGCCCAGCAGGCGCAAACCGAAGCCCAGGCCAAAGCCCAAGCCAAGACGGCGAGCAGCGGCGCGCAAAGCGATGCCGGCGGTCTCGGCGGCATGCTCGGCGGGCTGCTCGGTGGCGCCGGTCGGCGCGAAG
>JAGUXX010000285.1 GCA_020061585.1 Betaproteobacteria bacterium
CGATAGCGACGCGCTGCAACTCGCCGCCGGACAATTCGCGCGGCCAGCTCGCCGTCCGCTCGCCGAGGCCAACCGCTTGCAGCAATTGCCGCGCCGGCCGATCCGCCGCCTCGCCGTCGACACCTTGCAGCCACAACGGCAGCGCGACGTTAGCCAGCACATTCAGATGCGGCAGTACATGAAAGGCCTGAAACACGAAGCCCAGCTTGTCGCGGCGCAGACGGGTCAGCGCGTCTTCATCGAGCCGCGCGTAGTCTACGCCGTCTAGCGCCAGCCGCCCGGCATCCGGCCGATCGAGTCCGGCGATCAGATTCAGCAGCGTCGACTTGCCGACCCCGGATTCGCCGACGATGGCGACGTATTCTCCCGCATGCAGGCGCAACGAGACCTCGCGCAGCACGCCGCGACCATTGAACTGGCGGGCAAGACCTTCAATTTCGAGCATGTATTTCGGTGGATCGAATCATTGTCGTAGAGGCGAAACCCGCGTATCGGTTCAGTCGGGCCCGAGAATCCGAGATTACTTTGCCCCGCGTCAAGCCACGACCCTGAAAAGCGAACCGCGACGGGCCGATCTTCTGTCACTATGTGTCAGCCGGGCGATGACGACATTCTTCGTCAGGCTTGACACCCAGTTCGCCCCTGCCGGCGCCGCGCTGTTGTCGTTGGCGCCTTTTGACTTATAAAACGCACGTTACGAGGAACTCACATGAAATCACTGATCCCCCTGCTGTTGCTTGCCGCCGCCCCCGCCTTCGCCAACGACGCCGCCGCCCCCGCCTTCGCCAACGACGCCGCCACCGCCGCCGCCAACGAAGCGCTGGCCAAGAAAATGCTCGACCCGACCCAGAACGCCTCCGCCTTCAAAGACCCGCAAGCCTTCATGGCCTGGGCCAATGCCATGAGCAACCCGGCCGCCAGCGCCGCGATGGCTCAGGCCGGCATGGACCCGGCCACTTATGTCCGGATGTTGAGCGGCATGATGAATCCGGCTTCGATGCAGAATTACATGCAGTTCACCGACCCGTCGATCGCGCTGAAGTGGATGGCCGCCGGCCTCGATCCGCGCATGCTGAGCGCCATGGCCGGCATGGCCGCCAACCCGCAGATGTACGGCAACTGGATGCAAGCGCCGGTCAATCCGCAGATGTGGGCGCCCGCCACCCAGATGCTCAACCCGGCGATGTACGGCAACTGGCTGCAAGCACCGATGAACCCCGCCGCGGTCAATACCATGATGGCGCCGATGAACCCCAACATGTACATGAACTGGGCCGGCGCGGCCGCCGATCCGCGCAGCTATGGCGGCATGGGCCAGATGATGACCATGCCGACCGCGATGCCCGCCATCGACCCGGCGATCCTGCTGAAACTGTTGCAAGCCATTCCACCCATGCCCGCCCCGGCCAAGTAAGCGGCTTCATCCACTTCCGGGCGTCGTCGGCGACCGGGATGGTGAACACGAAAGCGGGGATATCCCCGCTTTTTTTATCATGGCCACCGTTTCACCCCGTTGATCAGGGAAATCCATGCGGCATTTGACCCGAGTCAAGATCCGCGCCCGCAACGCGATCCGCCAATGCCAGAATGCGCGAGCTTGCGCGCTACGCCGCGCTCGCGACACAACAAACCACACATACAGGAGCACTCCATGCATGCATCCATGCCATTTCATTCCAACCCGCGCCCCCGCCCACTGCTGATCGGCATAATCGTCGCCTGCCTGCCCGGCCTGGCCGTCGCGCAATTCAGCCTGGCGCCGCTGCCCTACCCGGCCGATGCGCTGGAACCGCACATCGACAAGACCACCATGGAAATCCATCATGGCCGGCACCACAACGCCTACGTCAACAACCTCAACGCCCAGATCATGACCAACCCGGAACTGGCGAACCTGTCGCTGGAGGCGATCCAGGGCCGGATATCCCAGTTCAACACCGCTGTGCGCAACAACGGCGGCGGCCACTACAACCATGACCTGTTCTGGCAAGTAATGGCCCCCGTCGGTCAACGCGGCGCGCCCGGGGCGGCCTTGGCGGCGGATATCACCCAGACCTTCGGCTCGCTCGACGACCTGAAGAAGCGCTTCGATCAGGCCGCCATCACTCGCTTCGGCTCGGGCTGGGCCTGGCTGATCGTGACCCCGGAGAAGAAGCTCGCCATCACCTCCACGCCGAATCAGGACAATCCGCTGATGGATCTGCCGGATGTGCAACGCGGCACGCCCATACTCGGACTGGATGTCTGGGAACACGCCTACTATCTCAAATACCAGAACAAGCGCGGTGAATACGCCACCAATTGGTGGAACGTGGTGAACTGGAACGAAGTCACCCGCCGGTATGACGCCGCGATGAAGTAAGACGGCGGCGCTACGCGGTCTGCCGACGGTTGGTCCGGGTAGCGCTGTTGGACTTGCCTGCAAACGCCGGTCCGGTGACACTTCGTCGCCCCTCTCGACCCGACCGAACCGCGCCATGAATTCTGACCTGCCGCTATCTGAAGAAGAACTCAACGAACTCGAACAGTTTCTGCTGACCGAGGGGGTGCCCGATGAATGCATGGACATCGCCATGCTCGACGGCTTTCTTGTCGGCCTGATCATCGGACCCGAAACCCTCCTGCCCAGCCAGTGGCTGCCGGCCATCTGGGGCGAGACCGACGACCAGCCGATGAACTGGGCATCGCTCGACCAGATGCAGCGTATCGTCAGCCTGGTGATGCGCATGTACAACGACCGGGTACACGATCTACAGGAAGACATCGACGACTTCGAACCGCTGTTGTATGTGGATAACCAGGACGGCCAATCACGGCCGATCCTGGATGACTGGTGCCTGGGTTTCATCCTGGCGATACAGCTCGATCCGGAGAGTTGGCAGCCACTGATCGCCGCGGAACCCGAGGCGGAAGGCGGCGGACTGCTGACCCCGATGCTGCTCTACGGCACCGAGGAAGGTTGGGCGCAACTCAAGGAAAACCCGGAACTGAAGGAACGCCACCAGGATTTCGCCGACGCCATCAGCCCCTGCGTCATCGGCATCCGCGATTACTGGCTACCGCATCGCAAGGCCGCTTCCACCTACCGCCGGGAAAGCGCCAAGGTTGGTCGCAACGACCTGTGTCCATGCGGCAGCGGCAAGAAATTCAAGAACTGCTGCGGTAGCGCGGAAAAATTGCATTGAGGCCGCGTCATCGCGGCGGATCAGTGTCGCCTTTTTAGCGAACAGTAGCGGCCCGATTCAAGCATCGCCTGTGCATGCGACGCAACATTCGAAATCCAATCAGCGTCGCAACCATATAAAGGTTTTACTTAGGTGTTTTGTCCTATATGCTTTGGAATATTAGATTTTTCTAATACTTCATTTCAACTTTACAGGAACAAAGCCATGACCCCCTCGAAAATATTGCTCGGCAGTCTCCTGCTTGCGCTCAGTCTCGGCGCCGGCGCAACCGACTCGACCCAAGCCGCCGCCGAACCCGCCAGTTTGGAATTGCTGGATGTGCTGAATGTGTCGCCCTGCAAACCCAGTGGCGACGGTACTTATGTGGAGATGATCACCACCATGGCATCCGTAATGCCGCCCGAGGAAGCCGACAAATTCCTGGCGCGCTACTGCGAAGCCTGTTTCAAGCAGAAATTCATCTCCGCCAAAGCACGCTGAACGCCACTGAAACAACGGCGCGTCTTGCCGCTTGCCGATCAAGCATGCGCAACAGCACGCCTCACTTCAGGAACAGGCTGTAAGCCGGATTGCGCGATTCGTTCCAGTAGCGATAGCCCAAGCCATCGAGAAACGCCTGAAATTCCTCCTTCTGCTCCGGCGCGACCTGGATGCCGGCCAGCACCCGGCCGTAGTCGGCGCCATGGTTGCGATAATGGAACAGGCTGATATTCCAGGCATGGCTCATGCTGTTCAGGAAATTCATCAGCGCGCCGGGACGTTCGGGAAACTCGAAGCGGTACAGCACCTCGTGTTCCGCCTGCGGCGCGCGACCGCCGACGATATGGCGGATATGCAGCTTGGCCATTTCGTTGTCCGACAGATCCAGCACCGGCAGGTCATGCTTGATCAACGCCGCCAGCAGTTTATCGACCTCGGCGCGATGCGACACCTGCACGCCGACAAAGATGTGCGCCACCTGGGGATCGGCGAAACGGTAGTTGAACTCGGTGATCGCGCGCGCCCCCAGCAAGGCGCAGAATTTCTTGAAACTGCCCGGCTTTTCGGGAATCGACACCGCCAGCACGGCCTCGCGCTTCTCCCCCAGCTCGGCGCGCTCGGCGACGAATTCCAGGCGATCGAAGTTCATGTTGGCGCCGCTGGCGATGGCCACCAGCGTCCGGCCCTTGGTCTTCTCCCGCTCGGCCCAGACCTTGGCGCCGGCCACCCCCAGGGCGCCGGCCGGTTCCAGGATCGAACGGGTATCCTCGAACACATCCTTGATCGCCGCGCAGATCGCGTCATTGCTGACCCGGATGATCTCATCGACATACAACTGGCACAGACGGAAGGTCTCTTCGCCGACCCGTTTCACCGCCACGCCATCGGCGAATATGCCGACCTGCGCCAAGGTGACACGTTCTTTCTTGCACAGACTGCGCGCCATCGCATCGGCATCCTCCGGCTCGACGCCGATGATCTTGATCTCCGGCCGCAGACGTTTGATATAGGCGCCGATGCCGGCGATCAGCCCGCCGCCGCCGACCGGCACGAAGATCGCGTCGATCGGCGTACGCGCCTGACGCAGCAGTTCCATGCCGATGGTGCCCTGGCCGGCGATCACGTCCGGATCATCGTAGGGATGCACGAATACCTTTTTTTCCGCCTTGGCGATCTCCATGCCGCGGTTGTAGGCATCGTCGTAGGAGTCGCCATGCAAAACCACCGTGGCGCCGCGCTTGGCGACCGCGTCGACCTTGATGCCCGGCGTCGTCGCCGGCATCACGATGGTGGCCTGGCAGCCCAGCACCTGCGCGGACAGGGCCACCCCTTGCGCATGGTTGCCGGCGCTGGCCGCCACCACGCCGCGCTTCAGTTGGGCACGGCTCAGGCCGGCCATCTTGTTGTAGGCGCCACGCAGCTTGAAGGAAAACACCGGTTGCAAGTCTTCCCGCTTGAGCAGAAGGGTATTGCCGAGGCGGCGAGTCAGATTGGTGGCGGTATCGAGCGGCGACTCGATCGCCACGTCATACACCCGCGCCAGAAGGATACGTTCCAGATAGTCGATCATGCTGCCTGCCGTTCGGATAAGAGGTGCTTGCACATGGAGTTTGATAGGGCCGGTAAAGCTCGTTATTCTCAGGCCTATCGAGCCAACTTCAAACCGCAAACGACATAAGAGAGAGACGCTACATGATGACCCAAGACGAAATGAAACAAGCCACCGCGCGCGCCGCCATCGACTACGTACCCGCCGGCATCATCGGCGTGGGTACCGGCTCCACCGCGAATTTCTTTATCGATGCGCTGGCCGACATCAAGGGCCGCGTCGACGCCGCCGTCGCCTCGTCGGTCGCCACCGCCGAACGACTGAAGAAAGTCGGCATCCGCGTGATCGACCTGAATGAAGCCGGCGAGATGGAAGTCTATGTCGACGGCGCCGATGAAATCACCCGTCACATGGCGATGATCAAGGGCGGCGGCGGCGCGCTGACGCGCGAGAAAATCGTCGCCGCCTGCGCCAAGAAGTTCGTCTGCATCATCGACCAGAGCAAACTGGTGGATGTCCTCGGCACGTTCCCGCTACCGGTGGAAGTAATACCGATGGCGCGTTCCTATGTCGCCCGAAAGCTGGTCAAGATGGGTGGCAACCCGGTACTGCGCTCAGGTTTTACCACCGACAACGGCAACGTGATACTGGATGTGCATGGCATGAACATCCTCGACCCGGTGGCGATGGAAACCGAAATCAACCAGATTGTCGGCGTGGTGACGGTCGGGCTGTTCGCGCGGCGTGGCGCCGATGTCTGCCTGATGGGCACTCAGGATGGGGTGCGGACAGTCACCCTGGACTAGTGTGGCGTTGTTCGTTATCCGATACCTTGCGGCAGACAAAAAAAGGGGGCATTGCGCCCCCCAAATCCCAGCCTTGGAATTGACTTCAGTCCTGACTAGCCAGGACTGTCGACGGCTTGCGCCGCCTTGCGGTGAAATGACTGAATGTTTTCACGTAGCTCCCCAACCTTGATCAGTGAACTACAGCAACGGTCAGCGATGCATTGTTTCCTTCGCACCCGTGCTCGTCGAGGCGAATTCTTCCAGGTTCAGCTTGCCGTCTTGATCGCGATCCGCCGCGACTAGTGCTTCCGACGTGATCTCGGCCTTGGCCGCTTCGGCGGCGCTAACATAGCCGTCGCCATCCGCATCGAGCTGTTTGAAGGTTTCCGTGGCGGCGGCGTCAACCGCCGCCTGCGCCGAGGCCGCGCCCAAAACCAGAATGGTCAATGTCGTCAATAGCAGTGCGCTTTCCTTCATCTTGCTGACTTTTTGCATGATTTACTCCCGTTAAAGTTAAATGCTTGGACTTGAATGCCCAAGTCTCTATAGCAGACATCGTGCCAGTTATTTTTTCTTATTATTTTCAACAAGTTACAACAAATTCGCGGATTTAGATCGGCGCTAGACTGTCGCCTGGAAGCGACAGTCTAGCGGCCTGATCAAAGCAGTTGCTTGAAAACAAAGACGAAGCTGCTGTCGCCGCGCGGCGACATCTGTTCAGGACTTGAATTGATTCGGCGACAGTTGATGGCGTTGCATCAGACGGTAGAACTCGGTGCGATTGCGCCCCGCCAACCGGGCGGCCTGGCTGACGTTGCCCTGCGCCGAACGCAGCAGGCCGATCAGATAGTCGCGCTCGAAGCGTCGTCGCGCTTCTTCCAGCGGCGCGGCCTGAGTCTGGTTATGCTGCATCGCATCCGCCACCAGGGACGCCGGCACCAGCGCGGTGCCGCACAGCGCGACGCTTTGTTCCACCACGTTGAACAACTGCCGCACATTGCCCGGCCAGGGCGCGCGCAACAGCAGCTCCATCGCGTCCGGCGCGAAGCCGCTGATCGATTTGCCGTATTTCTCGGCCAGACGCGCCAAACCATGATTGGCCAGCAAGGGGATATCCTCGCGTCGTTCGGCGAGTGACGGCAGACGCAGGCAGACGACGTTCAGGCGATAGAACAGATCCTCGCGAAACTCGCCTTTGCCAACCGCTTGCACGAGATCGCGATGGGTCGCGGAAACCAGCCGCAAATCGACGCTCACCGCCTGCTCCGAACCGATCGGGCGCACCCGCCGTTCCTGCAGCACCCGCAGCAGTTTGGCTTGCAGCGCCAACGGCATATCGCCAATTTCATCAAGGAACAGGGTGCCGCCGGCGGCGGATTGAATCAGACCGACCCGATCACGGCTGGCGCCGGTAAAAGCGCCTTTGACATGGCCGAACAGTTCCGACTCCAGCAAGGGTTCGGGTATCGCCGCGCAGTTCACCGCGATGAACGGCGCATCCCGCCTTGGGCTGGCCAGATGCACGGCATGCGCCAGCAATTCCTTGCCGGCGCCGCTGTCGCCCTGAATCAGAATGCTGGCATCGCCATTCGCCACCAGCGCGGTCTTGCGCAACAACTCTTCCATGGCCGGACTGCGGCTGATGATCGCGCCGCGCCAGTCGTTCTGGTCGGCGGCATCGGCTTCGTCCAAATGCGGGCTCAGCCGCATGGCGCGTTCAATCTCGGCGAGCAGGGCGTGGCCGTCGAACGGTTTGGTCAGATAGCCGAACACCCCGCCACGCGTCGCCTCGACGGCATCGGGTATGCTGCCATGCGCGGTCAGCATGATTACCGGCAGCCCCGGCCAGTTCGAACGGATACGGGCGAACAGCGCCATGCCGTCCATGCCGGCCATGCGCAGATCGGTGACCACCACCTCGGGGCGCGCCTGAGACAGGCTATCCAGCGCCTGTTCGGCGCTGGCCGCGGTGGTGACAATATAACCGGCGGCGCTCAGACGGATCGACAACAGGCGCAGCAGATCGGCATCGTCATCCACCGCCAAGACCCGGCGTGACGCGGCTCGCGGCTTTCCGTGCGTGATGTTCCGTGCGCCGACAGGGTCAGCGTTTATCGCGTTCAATCAGACTCTTCTCCATTTCCTTGATGGCTTCGAGCTTGTCCTTGCAGGCATCGGCGCGTTTCTTTTCTTCGCGCAGTTTGGCGCTGCTTTCATCCAGAGCGGCGGCGAGACGATTTCGTTCCGTCAACATGCTTTTCTGCCAGTGGACAAACGACTTGAGCGCCGGGTCGGCCGCCGGCTGACGGCGTTCCCATTCCTGCAACACGCGTAGCGCGGCGGCGTCATCCCGGAACGGCAAGCCAGGCTGCGCCAACAGCAGCGCCAGACGCAACTGACTGGCGCCGCCGCGGTTCGGCTCGGGGATCGCGGCCAGGGCATCGTATTCCCGGGCCAGCTCGGCCGGAGACGCGCCGCCAAAGCGACCCAGCATTTCCATGACATCGTCGGCGGCGCTGGACAGGGGAAGCTGCGCCACCTGTGGCGGCTGGGGCGGCTGGGGCGGCGGCAAAGGCGCCGGGGCTGGCGGCGGCATCGCCTGCGAGCTTACGCACCCCGCCAACAGCGCGACATACAGCACTCCGACATAGCCGGACCAGCGCGGTTTAATCATCATCCTTGTAGCCTCGCTTGGTTCTCGCTGGGCAGACTTACCCGAAAGCAAGCGCCGCCCTGATAGTTTTCATCGATATCGATCGTTCCGCCAAGCGCCAGTACATGTTCGCGGGCAATCGACAGCCCCAGCCCGGTACCCTGGACGGAGGCGGCAACTGGCGGTTCACCCTGGTAGAAGGCATCGAACACGCGCGTACGCTGCGCCGCCGCGATACCCGGCCCCTGATCGATCACCAGGAACGATGTCGCCGTCTGGTCGGCGCATACCCTGAGACGTATACAACTGCCTGGCGGCGAGAATTTGATCGCATTCGAGACCAGATTATCCATGATCACACGCAATTTTTCCGGATCGCTGCGCAATCCGACCGAACGGCCCTCGATCTCGACCCGAACGCCCTTCGCCAGCAGCGTGGCGCGCTGATCGCTCAACACCCGATCAAGCACGCTGCCGGCGATGAAATAGCGCAGTTCGAGCGGTTCCGGGGCGGACATCAAGGAGCGATAGGCCAGCAGATCTTCAATCAGCTTTTGCAGCCGCAGACTGTTGTCGCGCAGGATGCGGACCACTTCCCGCTGCGCATCGGAAAATTCTCCGAGACTGCCATCCCAGAGCAATTCAGCGCCTTCGCGCACGGCGGTCAACGGGGTCTTCAGCTCATGCGACAGATGGCGCAGGAAGCGGCTTTTGTCGGACTCGGCGTCGAGCATGCCTTGGCGCATCCAGTCGAGACGTTCCGCCAGATATTCCAGATCGCTGGGGCCGCGCACGCCGATCGGCCGACTCAAGTCGCCGGCGCGCAAACGCTGAATCGCCGCATCGAGCTGGCGCACCGGCTTGACGATCAGCAGCGGCACGCCGATCACCAGCAGGATGGCCAGGGGAATCAAGCCGAGCAGCATCCAGTTCACTCGACTGCGCGCCGTTTCGACCTGAGCCTGCAAAGCGGCGATCTGCTGGTCCACCAGTTGGTGGGCATGGTCGGCTATTTGCCGAGCCAGGCCGACCAGGGCGACAAATGCCAGGGTATTGCGCTGCATCGCCTTTTCACTGAATTTCGCCCGCGTCAGCCGCGCGTGCAAGGTCGCTTCCTGATCGATCAGTTCGTTCAGCAACGCGCGTTGCGGCGCTTGCCAATTCAGCGCGTCGAGCTGGCCGCTGGTCTCGATGAAGCGGTTTCGGGCATTCAGATAGGCCAGCCGCAAGGCATCGTCGCCGAGTATGGCGAACTGGCGCGCGCCGCGTTCCATCGCGATCGCGTGCTCCAGCAGGTCGCGGCTGCCGTTGACCGCCTGCGCGCTTCGATACACCGCGCGTTGACTGTACCCGGCCAGGCGATCCAGCGAGACCACGCTATAAAACAGACCGGCGAGTATCGGAATCGCGGCGACGACAAAACCCAGCAGGGTGAACTTGAGGAAGGAACTCGGGTAATGGAGGCGAACCAGCATGGCATTCAATAACGATAGGGCCACGCCAGTATCGGCCAAAACAGGTGCGCGAGTCGCCCCGCTACAGATCCTTGCGCGGGTCCTTGGCCAGCAATGCGCGTCGCTGCTGTACCCGTTGCGCGGCGCTGTCGTCGGTGAAACGGATCAATGACTTGTCGAGGCGCCCGGCATAGCGCTCCGCTTGCAGCGAACCCTCCCGCAGCGTCCAGAGGTACGTCCGGTTTTCGAATGCCGCGCCCTTCAGGCTCTTGACGACTTCGGTCTTGAGTTGCGGGGCGCCGAATTTTTCGCTCAGGGCGGCGATAACGGTCTGGAAATGGCTCTCCGGAAGATTCACCACGATGCCGGTCAAGCCGCTCTGGTCATAGAAATAGAACAACGAATCGACCGGCGCGCCGGCGATGGTTTCCTTTTCCTTGGCGCGCAGATTGCATACCTTGTCGGCGATCGGCGTCGACACGACATGGCATTCGTACTTCGGATTGCTGGCGATGAGCGACAGGTCCGAGCCGAGCTCGACGCCCTTGAAACCGAGCCTCTCGGGGGCGGCGTACACCGGCAGCGTGACGACCAGCAGCGCGCCGCCGATCAAACGATAAACAAGATCAAGGTTCAATCCATTTCCTCTATCCAGGCCATCTGTATGGCTTCCAGAATTTTCTCGCCGGAGCGGTTGGGGTCATCGGCAAACTCGGGCAACGCCATCACCCACCGATGCAGATCGGTAAAACGGATGTTGCGCGGGTCGATCTCGGGGTGATGTTCGGCCAGCGCGATCGCCACATCCAGCGTATCAGTCCATTTCATGCGTTTCTCCAAGACATTCGCGAGTAGCGCGGATTCTCCTCCCGCCACCTGCCGCTCAATGGCCTTCCTTGACCATGTTAATCGTATATTTTGGAATTTCGATGACAAGATCATCCTTGCCGATCAACGCCTGGCAAGACAAGCGCGAGGTGGGCTCCAGGCCCCAGGCCTTATCGAGCAGGTCGTCCTCGAGTTCGGTCGCCTCCGACAGGGTCTGGTAACCCTCGCGCACGACGACGTGGCAGGTCGTGCAGGCGCAGGATTTCTCGCAGGAATGCTCGATGTCGATACCGTTGTCGAGCAGCGTGTCGCAGATCGAAACCCCTTTCTGCGCGTCGATGACCGCGCCATCGGGGCATAGTTCGACGTGCGGCAATACGATCAGTTGAGGCATGCGGCTTCCTGTCGGGCATTTTTGCTCAGTTGCGAAGGCAGCGCCGCGAGCACGCCGTCCCAGAACGCGACGCGCGCTTCGACGGCGTCGATCGCGGCGGCGCGCGCCTCGGCGATCTTGGTCGGCTCGCCATGGCACAACGCGGTCAGCAAGCGCAATGATAGCGGCGCGTGGAAATCCTCGTCGAGATGGATATGGCGCTTGAGGTAATAGTGAAAGACCGGCGCCTGGGCTTCGGTCACCGCCATGCGCTTCAGCAGGGCGCGGAACATCGCCGGGATGATGTGCTCGCGGCCCAGGGCCAGCGCGGCGGCGACGGTATGCGGCTGGTCGGCGTCGATGTAGCCGAAGGTGACGCGATTGAATTCGGCCGATGGCGCCGGCGCCAGGCCGGAGGCCAGCGCGGCGGCGATGCCGTC
>JAGUXX010000150.1 GCA_020061585.1 Betaproteobacteria bacterium
CGCCGCCGCGGCTTCGGCCGGTCCGCCGCTATCGGCGGCGGGCGTTGCGGGTTCGTCGGACAACGCATCGGCCAAATCGGCGAGCAATTGGCTGTGCAGGGTTTCCAGCCTGTCCAAGGTTGCGCCGACTTGCGCCGCCGAGGCGTTGCCGCGCAGGCCGGCTTCCAGTTCGGCGGCCAGCGTCTGCACGTCGACCATGCCCAGCGTGCCGGCCGCGCCTTTCAGCGAATGGGCGATCCGGCAGGCTTCCGGCATTTGTCCGGCAACCAGTTGTTCGCGCAGTCGGGACAGATCGTCGACATGGCTGTCGCGGTAAAGCCGCAGCAGCCGCAAATAGCTGCTCGGGTTGCCGCCGACGCGTTTCAATCCGGCGTGCACATTCAACCCCGGCAGCGTCAGCCGCGCCAGTTGGCTTGGCAGTGCCTGCGCCGTTTCGACAGCCGGCGCGATCCGCTCCGCGTGCTCAACAATCGCCGTTGCCGCCGGCGTATCGTCGGGCAACCATTTCAGCAGCGCGGCATACAGCGCTTGCGGCTCCACCGGTTTGGCGATGTGATCGTTCATGCCGGCCAGCAAACACTGCTGGCGGTCCTCGTCGTAGACATTCGCGGTCATCGCCAGGATCGGCAAGCGCGCGTGTCGCGGCATGGCACGGATCGCGCGGGTGGCGGCGAGGCCATCGAGCACCGGCATCTGGATGTCCATCAACACCAGATCATAGGTCGTGTCGCGCAGCCGATTCAGCGCCTCCGCGCCGTTTGCCGCCAGATCGACGCGCAACCCGACATCGACGAGCAATAGCCGCGCCACTTCCTGATTCACCGGATTGTCCTCGGCCAGCAGTATCCGCGCGCCGGCGTGGCGGGTCAGGGCCAGACGCGGGTTGTCGACGCCGGCGTCCGTCGACGCGGCCCGCGCATCACCGGGCAGCAATGGAATCTCGCACCAGAAGCGGCTACCGGCGCCAAGCTGGCTGACGACGCCGATATCCCGCGCTTCATCGCCGCCCATCAGGCCGATCAATCGCTTGCTGATCGCCAGGCCCAGACCGGTGCCGCCGTATTTGCGGGTGGTTGACGGGTCGGCCTGTTCAAAGGCGTGGAACAGCCGCGCCACCTGCTCGTCGCTCATGCCGATGCCGCTGTCGCTGACTTCGAAATACACCCGCAAGCTTGCGTCACCGCTCGCCAGCGGTCGCCGCGAGCGCTTGACGATCAGCGAAATCGCGCCGCGCTCGGTGAATTTGACCGCGTTGCCGGCGAAGTTCAGCAGCACCTGTCCCAGACGCAGCGCATCGCCGCGCAGCACTTCCGGCAAGCTCGGATCGATCTGGCGGCTCAGGTGGATGTCCTTGGCGGCGGCGGCGTCGCGGATCAGGCCCAGGACCCGGTCGCAGAGCTGATCGAGCCGGAAATCGACGCTTTCCAGGCGCATCTTGCCGGCTTCGATCTTGGAGATGTCGAGGATGTCATTGATGATGCCCATCAGGTGGCGCGCCGCATCCTCGACCTTGGTCAATTGCTCGGCCTGTTTCGCATCGACCGCGTCGCGCCGCAGCAGATGGGTCAAACCGATGATGGCGTTCATCGGCGTGCGGATCTCGTGGCTCATGTTGGCCAGGAAGGTGGATTTGGTGCGGTTGGCGGCTTCCGCGCGTTCCCGTTCCGCGACCAGTTCGCTGGTTCGTTGCGCCACCAGCGCCTCCAGGTGCTGGCGATGCTGTTCCAGTTCGCTCTGGATCGCTTTGCGTTCGGTGATGTCCTGGAAGGTGCCGGCGATATAGTCGCCATCTTGGTCGGCGACGCGGCCGATGCAGCGCAACTCGGCCCAGAAGCGCTTTCCGGACGGCAAGGCCATTTCCGCTTCCAGGGTAAACGGTTTGCCGTTCCGCCAGGCCTCGCGCAAGGCTTCGGTGACCCGCTGCCGGTATTCCGGCGCATACAAGGTCATGCGCTGTTCGAATCCGGGCAGACTGCCCGGCGGCAGTTGCATCAGTCGATATACCTCGTCGGTCCACACCAGCATGCCGCTATCCAGATTGGTTTTCCAGCCGCCGACCTGGGCGATGCGCTGGCTTTCGCGCAGGAACAGGCTGGATTCGGCCAGCGCCCGCTCGGCGGCGCGCTGCTCGGTGACATCCTCGCCGGCGGACAGCGTGCCGATGATCTGGCCGTCCGCGTCGCGGATCAAACTGTTGTGCCAGGCGATCAGGCGTGGCTGGCCGGAGCGGGGCATGACCGGGTTCTCGTGATATTCGGTCTGCTCGGTCTCGCCGGCGATGATGCGTTTGAATATCGGTAATATCGTCCGCATGCCTTGCGGTTGCGC
Source organism: Betaproteobacteria bacterium (assembly GCA_020061585.1). Lineage (GTDB taxonomy): Bacteria > Pseudomonadota > Gammaproteobacteria > Burkholderiales > Thiobacillaceae > PFJX01. The sequence goes on from JAGUXX010000150.1 coordinate 2,329, forward strand.
CAGGCAACGCTCGAACCAGTTTTCGCCGAGCAGTTCCCCGGCGTCGTAACCGAGCAGTTCGCAGCCCTTGCGGTTGATCAGGGTGATGCGGCCATCCGGGTCCAGCGCCACGATCACCGCCTCGATGGTGTCGAGATAGCGCTGGCTGCGATCGCGCTCCATGCGCAGCGATATCTCGGCCAGCTTGCGTTGCGTGACATCGCGGTTGACGCCGCGTCGCCCCTGAAATCGGCCATCGTGGTCGTTGACCGCCTGACATTGATGTTCGATCCAGCGCACCTCGCCATCGCGCGCGACGATGCGAAACTCCATCTGCGCATGGGTCTGCTGATGCCGGACGGGCTCGCTGGATGCTTCGGGTGCAATCTCGCGCAAGTGATCATCCCAGCAGTGCCGGTCGTCCGGCAGCAGGATGGCGCGCATCAGCGCGGGATCGGCCATGAACGCTTGCGGCGGGTAGCCGCTGATGCTTTCGCAGCCGGGCGAGACATAGATGAAATGGCCGTCCGGCCCCAGCCAGTATTGCCAGTCGGTCGAATAGTCGGCGAGGATGCGGTAGCGTTCCTCGCTGTCGCGCAAGGCGTTTTCCATGGCCCGCGCGGCGGTGATGTCGTGGGCGATGCCCAGCACGCCGATCAGTTCGCCATCCGCCGCGTACATCGGCGTCTTGCTGGTTTCGAACAAGCCGCCGGGACTGCCGTCGGCGAATTCCAGCCATTCCTCGTTGCTGCGCGCATGTCCGGCGGCGGCGGCGGCCAGATCGTTGGCGCGGAAGAAATCGGCCAGTTCCGGGCTGACGAAGTCGTAATCGGTGCGGCCGACGATAGCGGCTTCCCGGGCCGCATAGAGTTGCTCGAAGCGCGGATTGCAGGCGAGATAGACGCCTTGCGGGTCTTTCAGCCAGACCAGATCCGGAATGGTCTGCACCAGGGTCTTGAGGAAGCCGCGCTCGTGTTCCAGCGCCGCCTGCATTTGCTTGCGCTCGGTGATGTCGAGATGCGCGGCCTCGCGTGCCCGCAAACCTTCCAGCGCTTGGCCGAATTGCCGCGCGATCGATTCCAGATAACGCACCACCGGTTCGGGCATCTGGCGTACATGCTTGCTGGCCAGATTCAGACAGGCGCTGGTGCGGCCGCCGACCTGAATCGGCAACACCAGCAACGAGGTGATGCCCTCGCGGCGAATTTCCGGTTTGTTGACCAGGTCAGGATCGGTACACAGCGATCCGTTATCGACGCAACTGCATTCCGCGCGGCCGGCATCGAGCAACAAAGCGCGCGGGCTGCCGGGGTCGATGTCGTCGACATCCGCCAGGAATTCGGCGCTGAGACCGCGACTGGCGATCAGGTCATAACCGCCATCGGGCCGCCGCTGGTAGACCCCGCCGCCATCCAGTTCGGTCAGGCCGAGCACCGCATCCAGCACGGCGGCGACCAGGGTCTGGTAATCCGGATGGTCGAGCAGCACCTGGTTGAACGACTGTTGCAAGCGGAGCAGGGCTTCCTGCTGCTTGCGTTGGCTGATGTCGGTCTTGGTGCCCTGGATGCGCAAATAACGTCCCGCCGCGTCGCGCTCGGCGACCTGGCCGCGCGAGGCCAGCCAGATCCAGCCGCCATCGGCGCGGGCGAAGCGGTAATCGATCTGGAACGGCTTGCCCTCCATGCCGGTCTCGCGCACGGCGGCTTCGGCGGCGGCGCGATCCTCGGGGTGGACGCGCGCCAGCCAGTCGGCCAGACTGGAGCCGCCCGGCGCGGGGAAGTCTCCGCCCAGCCAGTCGCGGATCACCTCGCTGTAGACCAGGCGATCGGCGATCCGGTCGTACTGCCACAAACCGACGCCGATGTCGCTCAGCAGGCGGGTCAAGTCGAGGTCGGGCATAGGGTTCATGGTTCAAGGTTCATGGTTCATGGTTCATGGTTCATGGTTCATGTCCCATGCCCCATGTTTCAAACCATGCCGCGCGCATGCAGGTTCGCCAATTTCGCGGATAGCGTCGCCTCGGTATCGGCATAGCGATCGAGGATGTCGCGAAATGCATCCTGGTTGGCCAGAAACGCCGCCACCACATCGGGATCGAAATGACTGCCGCCGCCGTCGCGGATGGTCGCCACGGTGGCTTCGAACGACAACGGTTCCTTGTAGATGCGGCGGCTGGCCAGCGCATCGAACACATCCGCCAGCGCCATCAGCCGCGCCGGTATCGGAATCGCGTCGCCAGCCAGGCCATGCGGATATCCCGAACCGTCCCACTTCTCGTGATGCCACAGCGCGATTTCCTTGGCGATGGCGAGAAACGCCAACGGCGCGCTTTCGAACTCGCCGATCGCCGCGTCCAGCGCGTTGCCGCCCAGCGTGCAATGGTTCTGCAGCACCTGGAAATCGGCCTCGCTGAGTTCGCCGCGCATCGCCTGTTCGATCGCGTCGCCGCCAATGACGCTGTGCGTTTTCATGATCGCGTACTCGTCACGCGTCAACCGCGCCGGTTTGAGCAGGATGCTGTCCGGGATGCCGACCTTGCCGATGTCGTGCAGCGGCGCGGCCATGCCCACCATGCGTGCTATGGCGTCGCTGAGAAACCGGGCAAAACGCGGATGTTCGCGCAAGCTGTCGACCAGCAGTTCGACATAGGCCTGGGTGCGCCGGATATGCCGCCCGGTTTCCATATCGCGCGCTTCGGCGAGGCTGGCCAGCGCGCGGATGCTGACATCGCGCATCAATTGGTTGTCGCGCATGCGGCGGGCGATCTCGTTTTCCAGCCAGGCGTTCTGGTCGCGCAAGCGGTCGCGCGCCAGTTTCAGTTCGAGATGCGTATTCACCCGCGCCAGCACCACCGCCGGCCGAATCGGCTTGGTGATGTAGTCCACCGCGCCCAAGGCCAGGCCGCGCTGCTCATCGTCATCGGAGTCCATGGCGGTAACGAAGATCACCGGGATGTCGCGGGTTTGCGGGTTGGCGCGCAGTTCCCGGAGGACCATATAGCCATCCATTTCCGGCATCATCACATCGAGCAGGATCAGATCCGGACGAGGCGCGCTGTTCGCCACCCGCAACGCCTGCTTGCCGGCGTTGGCGACCCGGACGCGGAATTCCGGTTGCAGCAGCTCGCCCAGCACCGTCAGGTTTTCCGGCGTGTCGTCGACCACCAGCACGGTCTGTTTTTGATCCAGCGGCGGTTGCAGCTTGGCTTGCATGGGTTTGCGTTGCATGCCTGACGATGAATGACAGTCGCTCTATCGGCGCGCCGAGCTGGATTCTTTATAGATCCGGCCCGATTTATCCGTGAAACCGCGGGGTGCGCCATGCGCAGCATTCCACGTTAACCGGTGCGCATGGCGCACTCGGTAGCCCGACCGGCAATCGCGGATAAATCTGGCCGTATTAATCGTTGCCGCAACAAAAAATTCGCCAAAATCGCTAAAGAATACTTCAAAATCAGCCGTTAACTGGACATGAAAATCTTTTTGTGGTGGCGATAATATGTCGTGAAACGATAACCGCATGATGTTGTCCCGCTGTTGGTTGCCGCGCTGAAGTGCGGTCTGTTGTTTTTTGATTTCGCCCGTCAAGCCGATTACTTGAACGCAAGCAGGGGTCGATGTGAAAACTATCTTTCTGGTCGATGATTCCGCCACCGTGCTGATCAGCACTTCCAGCATCCTTGCCAAAGCCGGCTATCAAGTCGAGAAGGCCGCGTCCGCCGAAGAGGCGATGAGCAAATTCAAGAGCGGCCTGAAGCCGGATCTGCTGATTACCGATCTCAACATGCCCGGCATGAACGGCATCGAGCTGATCAAACAGGCGCGTCTGATTCCGACTCTGCGCTTCATGCCCATCCTGCTGCTGACCACCGAATCGCAACAGGCCAAGCGCGCCGACGCCAAGGCGGCCGGCGCTTCCGGTTGGCTGGTCAAACCGGCCACGGCGGATGAGCTGCTGAGTACCATCAAACTGGTGATCAAGTGAGCCTCAAACGCCTTGATTCGATCTTTATCCGTCGTGTAGTCGGCGTATCGCTGCTGACGGCGTTATTGCTTGGCGGTCTGGTCGCGGTCGGCGAAGCGACCGTGCACACCTGGCTGGATGCTCTATATCACAGCATTCCGTTTGGTCATGCGCTGGGTACGGTGTTGGTCGTGTTGCTGGGATTTGCGCTGCAATCGGTGTTGTCGCTGGTCATCTTTCGCGACCCCAGTCTTGGCGTAGCCAAGGTGGAAGCGAACGAGCTTGCCGATAGCGAAGCGGTGTTCAGAGCCGCGATGGGGAATGTCGCGCGGGAGCTGAACAGCTTCCCCGACTTCAATCAGGTGGTCAGCCGCCAGTTGTCCAGCGTGGCCAGTGAAACCGAAGCCGCCGCGTTGCTGATCATGGAGCGCTTGCAGGTGGTGGACGGCCTGATTAGCGATCTCGAACAGTTCGTCGGCAAGACGTCGCAAGAATCCAGCCAGGTCCTGGCCAGTTCGGAATCTCGTCTGGTCGCCAACCGCAAGCTGATCGACTCGATGCAGGCACACATCCAGGCACGCATCGAAGCCACCCGGCAGGAGCAGAATCGCATTACCAATGTGGTGAATGAAGCGCGTTCGCTGGAATCGCTGGTCGATCTGATCAAGCACATCGCCGGCCAGACCAATCTGCTGTCGCTCAACGCGGCCATCGAAGCGGCGCGGGCCGGCGAGCAGGGACGCGGTTTCGCGGTGGTCGCCGACGAAGTGCGCAAACTGTCGGACCAGACCAGCGCAGCGGTATCCCGGATACGCGAAGGCATTCTGACGGTGGCCAGCAGTATCGAAAGCGAGTTTCAGGACAAACTGGCCGATGCCAGCCTGAATAACGAAACCACCGCGCTGGAACAATTCGCCAACCAGTTGACCGAGATGGGTGAACGTTACGCGGAACTGGTCAACCGCGACGGCGAAGTGCTGGCGCAGATCAATCAGACCAGCTCCTCGCTGTCCAGCATGTTCATGGAAGTCATGGCCAGCATCCAGTTTCAGGATGTCACCCGCCAGCAGGTCGAGCATGTGCTGTCAGCGCTGGATCGGCTGAATGGCCATGTCGCGTTGTTGCGCCGGCAATTGGCCGAGCCGGAAACGCGGCTGCAATTCAAGCCGCTGGCCACGCACCTGAATGAAATGTTCGATGACTACGTCATGGATCAACAACGCGGTCAGCACATCCAGGCGCTGGGCGGCAAAGCCGCTGCCAGCGACGCTGGGGGTGGTCCGAAAGTGGAGCTGTTCTAAAGACGCCTCGGCGTCACTCGCATGCCAACCTTTTTGCCCACGGCAAGTCAGGAAGCAACCATGCAAGCTAATTCCCCGCCTCTGGCCCTTGAAGGCGCGGTCACCATATACGTCGTGCAGGAACTGAAAGCCCAGCTTCTGGCCGGCGTGCGCGACAACGCGGAACTGCGGCTCGATCTGTCGCAAGTCACCGAACTCGATTCCGCCGGCCTGCAACTGCTGTATCTGGCCAAACGCGAGGCGATCAGACAGGGCCACGCCTTGCGCATCGTCGCGCACAGCGACGCGGTGCGGGAAGTCTTCGATCTGTGCAATCTGAACGCCTGGTTCGGTGATCCGACGCTGATTCCGGCGCGAGAACCGAACCGGCAAGCCCTTTAGGAGCGCTTGGCATGGATGAATTGCGGCAAGCCTACATCGCGGAAAGCCAGGAACTGCTCGTCAGTCTGGAAGAAAACCTGTTGAGCCTGGAACAGAACCCGGCCGACGCCGACGCGTTGAACGCGGTGTTCCGCGCCGCGCACACCATCAAGGGCGGGGCCGGCATTGTCGAATGCGACTTCATCGTCGAATTCACCCACGTTGTGGAAAACGCGCTCGATGATGCCCGCGACGGACGCATCAAGCTGGATGGTGAACTGATCCAGTTGCTGCTCGCCAGCGGCGATCAGCTCGCCCGCCTGCTCGAATTCGCCGCCGACCCCGAAGCGCGTCCCGATGCGGCAACCTTGGCGCGCGGCGAGGAATTGCTGACCGGTTTGCGCAACTATTCGATCGGCAAGGAGGCCGGCGGCGATTTGGCGGCGACGCCGGACGCGCGGCTTGAAAGCAGCGGCGGCGGCATGGTCGGCCATGATTGCTGGCATATTTCCATCCGTTTTGGCGAGAACGTGCTGCGCGAAGGCATGGATCCGCTGTCCTTCCTGCGCTATCTGAGCGGCTTCGGCGAGATCGCTCACCTGACGACGCTGCTCGAAGGCATGCCGGAAGCCGAAAAAATGGATCCGGAAGCCTGCTATTTCGGCTTCGAAATCGATTTCCGCGCGGAAACCAGCAAGGAAAAAATCGAGCGGGTATTCGATTTCGTGCGCGATTCCTGCACGTTGTACATCCTGCCGCCGTACAGCCGGGTCGCGGAATACGTCGAACTGATCATGGCCTTGCCGGAGGACACCCTGCGTCTGGGCGAAATTCTGGTGCAGGCTGGCGCTATCACCCCGCAGGAACTGGCACAGAGCCTGCAAACTCAGAGCCTGCAAACCCAGAACCAGGTCGAGACCGGGCAGGCGCGGACCGCGCCGCTGGGCGAAATCCTGGTCGAGCAGCATGCGGTGCAGAAAGAGCTGGTCGAAGCGGCGGTGGTCAAGCAAACCCAGGTCAGCGACAAGAAAGCGCAGGACGCCAAACTGATCCGGGTGCATGCCGACAAGCTCGATCAACTGATCAACCTGGTCGGCGAACTGGTCATCGCAGGCGCGTCCGCCGCGTTGTTGGCGCAAAAGTCCAAGGACGAAGGCATGTTCGAGGCCACCTCGACCATTTCCCGGCTGGTCGATGAAATCCGCGACGGCGCGCTCAGACTGCGCATGGTACAGATCGGCGAGACCTTCAACCGCTTCCACCGCGTGGTGCGCGATGTCTCGCGCGATCTCGGCAAGGACATCGAACTGGTGATCACCGGCGGCGAGGCGGAACTCGACAAGACCGTGGTGGAAAAGATCAGCGACCCGTTGACCCACATGGTGCGCAACGCCATCGACCACGGCATCGAATCCGCCGAGGCGCGCATCGCCGCCGGCAAATCGGCGCGCGGCCGGCTCAAGCTGAACGCCTATCACGAGTCCGGCAACATCGTCATCGAAGTGGCCGACGATGGCGGCGGCCTGAAGCGCGAGCGGATCAAGCAGAAGGCGGTTGCCAAAGGTTTGCTGGCCGCCGATGCCGAGCCGTCAGATGCCGATCTGTTCAAGCTGTTGTTCGAACCCGGCTTTTCCACCGCCGAGCAGATCAGCAACCTGTCCGGCCGCGGTGTCGGCCTGGATGTGGTCAAGCGCAACATCGAAGCGCTGCGCGGCACCACCAGCATCGACAGCCAGGAGGGCGTCGGCACCACGATGTCGATCCGTCTGCCGCTGACGCTGGCGATCATCGATGGCTTTCTGATGGGGGTCGGCAAGTCGGCCTACGTCGTGCCGCTGGACATGGTCGAGGAATGCATCGAACTGAAACAAGGCGAGGCTCGTAGCAATGTGTTGAATCTGCGCGGTCAGGTGCTGCCGCTGATTCGCCTGCGTGAATACTTCGCCCTAGCGGGCCCGGCCGGCCGGCGTGAAAACGTCGTCGTCGTCAAGTACTCCGGCAACAAGGCGGGTCTGGTCGTGGATGAACTGATGGGCGAATTCCAGACCGTGATCAAACCGCTGGGCCAGATCTTCGAACATCTGCGCGGCATCTCGGGTTCCACCATTCTGGGCACCGGCGAGGTTGCGCTGATCCTCGACGTGCCCTCTCTCATCACCCTGGCAACTGAATTTGAATCGGGCAGAGCGTTTGCCCCGTCGTTACATTGATCCAACAGGAGTCAACCATGTTCAAGAATCTCAAGATTGGTGTCCGTCTGGCGGTGCTGTTGTCGGTCGTGCTGGCGCTGTTGCTGGCGATCAGCGTGTTCGCGATCAATGGCCTGGGCAGCGCCAAGCACGATCTGGAAGTGACCTATGCGGAAAAACTGGTGCCGGTCAGGCTGACCGCCAGAATCCAGCGTTTGCTGGAAGACACGCGCGCCCAGTTGATGCTTGGCTTGCAGCACAACCCGCAATCCGAACTGGCGAAACTGCATGATCACCCGCTGGCGTTGCATACCGATGCGATTCGGAAGGCGCTGGATGAAGTCGAATCGACCTGGAAGGAATTCCGCCAGCGTGAAATCACCAGTCCCCAGGAAAAAGCCGTGCTTGACGGTTTCGAAAGGGCTGCCCGGGAATATGCCGCCGAGGGCCTGGAGCCGGCTCTGAAAGCGCTGGCGGCCGGGCAATACAATCAATCCAACATCGAGCTGCTCGCCAAAACCAATCCGAAAGCCAACGACTTGCGCGATGCCGCCAAGGCCTTGCGGGATTATTACGGCGACAGTTCGAGCCAACTCTATCAAGAGGCTTCCGCTCATCAAGCCAGCGTGGTCACCATGATGGTGGCGATGGGCATCATCGCCTTCGTGCTGGCGATCGGCATCGGCATCTGGATTACCCGCAGCATCACCCGTCCGATCTCCCAGGCCGTCGAGGTCGCCAACAAACTGGCCGATGGCGACATGACCAGCACTATCGAGGTCGACAGCAAGGATGAAACCGGCATGTTGCTGACGGCGATGCAGACCATGTCGGCGCGACTGACCCAGATCATTACCGAAGTGCGCGGCGCCGCCGACAACCTGACCAGCGCTTCCGGCCAAGTCTCGGCGACCTCGCAATCGTTGTCGCAAGGTTCCAGCGAACAGGCCGCCAGCGTCGAGGAAACCTCGGCGTCGATGGAGCAGATGAGCGCCTCGGTTAGCCAGAACACCGAAAACGCCAAGCTCACCGACAACATGGCGCAGAAGGCGTCGAAGGAAGCGGTCGAGGGCGGCGAGGCGGTGAAGCAGACGGTATCCGCGATGAAGCAGATCGCCGGCAAGATCGGCATCATCGACGACATCGCCTACCAGACCAATATGCTGGCATTGAACGCCGCGATCGAAGCGGCGCGCGCCGGCGAACACGGCAAGGGCTTCGCGGTGGTGGCGGCGGAAGTGCGCAAACTGGCCGAACGCAGCCAGATCGCCGCGCAGGAAATCGGCGAACTGGCCAGCGGCAGCGTGCAGATGGCGGAACGCGCCGGCACGCTGCTCGACGAAATCGTGCCGTCGATCCAGAAGACCTCCGACCTGGTGCAGGAAATCGCCGCCGGTTCCAGCGAACAATCGTCCGGCATCGGCCAGATCAACAGCGCCATGAGCCAGTTGTCGCAGACCACCCAGCAGAATGCCTCGGCATCGGAACAACTGGCCGCCACGGCGGAAGAGATGAACGGCCAGGCCGAACAACTGCAACAGACCATGGCTTTCTTCAAGGTTGCGGCTTCGGGCAGCGGCGGCCAGGGCGCCGCGACCGGCATGGCGGCGCGCGCGCAACCGCGGGTGGCGCGCGCCAGCATCAAGGATATTGACCCTTCCGAGCGCGATTTCGTGCGCTTCTGAGGAGATCGTCATGGGCAACATCGTCCCTGTGTCCGCCAACGCGCTTGTCCAGGCGCTGGGCGAGCAGCAGTACCTGACCTTCCTGCTCGGCGGCGAGATGTTCGCCATCGAGATCCTCAACGTCCGGGAAATCATCGAATACGGCGCCTTGACCACGGTGCCGATGATGCCGCCGTTCATCCGCGGCGTGATCAATCTGCGCGGCGCCGTGGTGCCGGTGATCGACCTGTCGGTGCGCTTCGCGCGACCGCCGGTGGAGGTCACCCGGCGCACCTGCATCATCATCATCGAGATCGACAACGCGGGTGAAAAGCAGGACATCGGCGTGGTGGTCGACAGCGTCTCCGAGGTGCTCGACATTCCCGCCAGCATGATCGAACCGCCACCGTCGTTCGGAGCCCGCATCCGCACCGATTTCATTCAGGGCATGGGCAAGGTCAACGAGCGTTTCGTGATCATCCTGAACGTGCACAACGTGTTGTCGGTGGATGAAATGGCGCAACTGTCGCAGGCCGCGCAACTCGGCGCGCCGGCCGCGCCCCCGGGCTGAG
>JAGUXX010000220.1 GCA_020061585.1 Betaproteobacteria bacterium
GTTCTGCCATGACGATTTGTCGGGTTGCCCCGTCCCTGGTGATATTAGCGTTGACTGCCTTTTATTTGCGCGGATTATGCCTGATTGGGCATCCTGGGCCAACGCTTCATCCACAGTGCCGCAGGGCAACTTCTACCGTTAACCCTTTGAATTGGTGTCATTCCCGCGTATGCGGGAATCCAGGTTGTTGATCAAAGCAGTTGTTCAATGGCCTGCTTAGATGGATGAAACTGTATTCCCGCAGGCGCGGGAATGATGGTTTTTATGATTATGTCGACGGGGGCATTGCACACGCCACGCCCGATGGTCGGGCGTGGCGTGTTCCACTCGAACGCGTGGCTCAGCCGTTGGCTTGCTTGAGCGCGGCGATCCGCTCTTCCAGCGGCGGGTGGGTCATGAACAGGCGCTTGAAGCCGCCACCGCCACCGCCGCTGATGCCAAAGGCGGCCATTTTTTCCGGCAACGGCGGGGTATGGGCCTGTTGCAGACGTTGCAGCGCGGCGATCATGTTCTGGCGTCCGGCCAGCGTCGCGCCGCCGGCATCGGCGCGGAATTCGCGCTGCCGCGAGAACCACATGACGATGATCGAGGCCAGCACGCCGAGGATCAGTTCGGCGACGATCATGGTGACGAAGAACGCCGGGCCGGTGCCGCGTTCGGTCTTGAACACGATCTTGTCGACCAAGTGGCCGATGACCCGCGAGAAGAACATCACGAAGGTGTTCACCACGCCCTGGATCAGCGCCAGGGTCACCATGTCGCCATTGGCGACGTGGGAGATCTCGTGCGCCATGACGGCTTCGGCTTCCTGTTTGGTCATGCCGCGCAGCAGGCCGGTGGAAACCGCGACCAGCGCGGCGTTCTTGTTCATGCCGGTGGCGAAGGCGTTGACTTCCGGCGAATCCCAGATGGCGACTTCCGGCATCTTGATGCCGGCGGCCTGGGCTTGCCGCGCCACGGTTTGCACCAGCCAGAGTTCTTCAGCGCTGCGCGGGTCGGTAATGACCTGCGCGCCGACCGATTTCTTGGCCATCCATTTGGACAGGGCCAGAGAAATCAGCGAGCCGCCGAAGCCCATCACGGCGGCAAAAATCAACAGCGCGCCGAGATTAAGGCCGTTTTCATTGAGATACGGCTCCACCCCGAGCAGACGCATGGTCACCGACAAAACCAGCACAATGGCCATATTGGTGGCGAGGAACAAGAACATACGTTTCATGGCGACTCCCGAACAATTGAAAACTGGCGGTGATATGGCGGCAAACCCGGTGAATTCAAGTTGCCGCCGCCGCCAATCAGATTAGACGGGGCGCAGGATAAGGTCTTTTGATGAACAATAAAATTCGAATAATGAGCATCGATAGCTCGTGAAAATCTGAGCTGTTGATGCGCTCGGAAGTTGCTTTACGGCTGCGTCCAGATCTCGATCCGGTTGCGACCGTTCTCCTTGGCGCGTATCAGCGCCATGTCGGCATCGGCGATGGCTTCCTCGACCGGGCGGCGGGCGTGCATTTCCGCCAGCCCGAACGACGCGGAGACGAACAACGATTCGCCGTTGGGCAGGCGTATCGGCAGCCGCTCCAGACCGGCGCGTATGCGTTCCAGTACCACCAAGGCATCCTTCATCGGGCTGCCGGGCAGGCAGATCAGGAATTCCTCGCCGCCATAGCGATAGATCGAGTCGTACTTGCGCAGCACGCTGGTGACGAAGCGCAGACTCTGGCGCAGCACCGCGTCGCCGGCCGGGTGGCCGCGCTCGTCATTGACCCGCTTGAAGTGATCGAAATCGAGCAGGCACAGACAGCAGGGACGCTGGATGCGCAACGAGCGTTCCTGTTCCTCGCGCAGTCGCGGCAGCATGCCGCGCCGGGTGGCGCAGCCGGTGAGGCTGTCGGTGCTGAGCAGTTCGCCGATGATGTCGAGCTGTACGCGGCGCAACATGGTGTTCAGGCGCAACGCCAGATCGATGCATTGGTCGTAGAGATCCGCTTCGGGGCGGCGTTTGTCGAGCACTTCCAGTAAGGCCAGCCGAGTCGCGGCGTGCATCGCCTGCTGGGTGGCGCCGAGCGCTTGAAAATCCAGATTTTCGCGCAAGGGATTCGGATCGCTGTTGTAGTACCACTGGCCGAATGGCGAGCGCAGATGCGCGTCTTCCGCCAGATCGGCCTTGTTGACCTGATTGGCGCAGACCAGCGTGCGGTTGATCTGCTTGAACCACCCCAGATGCGCCGCGATGACGACTTCGAGCTCTTCGGTCAGGTGTTGGATTTCCTCGCGATCCAGGGGTAGCGACATGTCCTGTCCAGGCTGTGTTGTTGCCGGCTTATCGGTTGCGAGGCGGAAGTCTTTAGCCCGATGGATAATAACCCGCAGGCTGGATGGTCTTCAGATCGGCTTGAAACGGCCGTTAAACTATTTCGAAATCAATATGTAACTTGTACGGGTCAAGACAAGGAGGCCGTCGTGGCGCAGAACGCGGTGAATCGCGGCAACGATGAACTAATCAATTACGCCGCGTTGCGGGCGTTGGTGGTGGATGACTATCCCGGCATGCGCAGCGCGCTGAAGTTGACGCTGTCGAATTTCGGCGTCACCAAAATTCAGATGGCCGGTTCGGCGACCGAGGCGATTAGCCGTATCCAGAACAATACCTTCGATTTCATCCTGTGCGATTTCAATCTGGGAGAAGGGCGCGATGGTCAGCAATTGCTTGAGGAGTTGCGCCATCGCGGCTTGATCAACCTGGATACGGTGTTCATCATGGTCACCGCCGAATCGATCTACGAAAAGGTCGCCGCCACCGCCGAACTGGCGCCCGACGATTACATGATCAAGCCGTTCAGCGCGGAAGTGCTGCGCAATCGGCTGGAGAGCATCTTGTTGCGCAAATTGGCGTTCAAGGAGATCTATCGGCATTTCAAGGAGCATGATCTGGTCGCGGCATTGCATGGTTGCGATCGACTGATCGACAGCAAGCCCAAATATCTGGTCGATGCGCTGCGCTTCAAAGGTGAATTGCTTAACGCCTTGGGGCGCTTCGAAGAGGCGGAAGCGCTTTACCGGCAGATCATCAACATGCGCGCCATTCCATGGGCGCGTCTGGGGCTCGCCAATGCGCTGCACTTGCAGAAAAAGGACGCGCAGGCGGAAGAGGAATTACGCGACGTGCTGGTTCAGGCGCCGGAGATGGTGGCGGCTTACGACATGCTGGCGAATGTCTGCCTGGCCAGGAACGATAGCGCCGGCGCTCAGGCGGTGCTCGAACAAGGCGTCGCCATTTCCGGCAAGACGGTCCGCCGACAGCAGAAGCTGGGTGAAATCGCGCATGCCAATGGCGATCTCGAATCGGCGCGCAAGGCCTATGCCACAGCCTTGGACAAAGGTCGCCATTCGGTTTTCGTGACGCCCACCGACTACGGCAACCTGTGTCAGGTGCAACTCGAACAGGGCGATCTGAAAGCCGTTGCCGAGACGCTGAAGAACGCCAAGAACATCTTGCAGGCCAGCACCGATGGCCAACTGGTGATGGCGGTAGTGCAGGGCGTGGCGCAGCAACAGGCCGGCAAGCCGGAAGAGGCGGACAAATTCTTGCGGGAGGCGGCTCGGTTGCGTTCCGACGGCGCTTCGGCGGATGCGCCGTTGTTGCTGAAAATGGCCGAAACCTGGATGGCTGGCGGTCAACTTGAGGCGGCCGACAGCCTGATCAATGAAGTGGCGCGCAATGCCCACGACAGCGATGTGTTGCTGGAGAAAGCCAAGCAGATCTACCTGGCGGCGGGGCGCGAGGATGTTGGTGCGTCGAATCTCAAGGCCGCCACGGCGGATGTGCGCAAACTCAATAATGAAGGCGTTCTGTTGGCGCAGAAGGGGGAATATCGGCAGGCCGTCGATAAACTGCTGGCCGCCTGCCATGAAGCGCCGCGCAACCCGCGCATCATCATGAACGCGGTCTGGGTCGTCCTGAAGTGCATCGATCTGGAGGGTATGGACGAGGAATTGCTGGAACAGGCGCGGCGCTATCTCGATGAAGCGGCTCGTCAAGCGCCCGGACACAGCCGGATTGCCGGATTGCGTCTGCACATGAAGGAAATCGAGAACAAGTTCGGTATCCGCAGGAGATCCGCGACATGAAATTCGACAGCAACGATCTGTATGCGAGCTTGATGCATGAACTCAAGAATCACCTCGGTCTGCTGGCGATGACCATCGACAGCATTCCGTTACAGAACGATCCCGCGCACGATGGTGTCGTCGATGATGCCAGGCTGCTGTGTCAGCGGGTGGTGGAGCGTTTGCAGCAAGCGCTGTTGATCTACAAGGCGGCCAATGGCCAGATCAAGCCGTCGATCGACGCCTATTCGCCGGAAGATCTGGTGCGTGAATTGCGGGATACCGCTGTTTCATTGGCGCGCGGCCGACTCGAAGTGCATTGCGGTATCGCCCCGGAGACGCCCGCCATCGCCTTTTTCGATCGCACGCTGATTGAAATGGCGTTGATCAACGCCATCCACAACGCCCTGGCTTACGCCCGCACCGCCATCTGGATCGAGGCGGGGATCGAGGCGGGCAGGCTGACGTTGACCGTTCGCGACGATTCAGAAGGTTTTCCGGAACCGATCCTGAGCGGCTACACCAGCGATGCGCCGAACCGCTCTGGCGGCACCGGCCTGGGCTTGCATTTCGCCAGGATGATCGCGGAAACCCACGTCAACCAGGGGCGTGGCGGGGAACTGCGGCTTGCCAACCAGAATGGCGCGGTGTTTTGCGTGCTGCTGCCTTGAATCCGACATCGCGCTTGAGCGGGTCGCGTTTATACCGCCAGCCGGTCGATTTCCTGGTAGGCCCGATTCAGCCAGTTCTTGACCCGCTGACGTTCCAGCAGGCCGAGGCTGTGCTGGGTTTTGCCGGTGTTGTTGATCGCCGCCCAGAAGCTGCTGCTGTGGCCGTCGATTTTCTGCATGGCCGAGTCCTGCAAGTGCCGCAGCGACATCACCCGCGCGCCCAGACTTTCGGCGCGGATGCGCAGGCCGGAGGCTTGCAGCAGTTCGAAGCGGTCACCGCGTACTTCGTTGAGCACCAGTACCAGCGGCAGTTGGTCGCCGAATTGGTCGAGCAGTTTGCCGAGCAGATCGACGGCATCCTGGCCGGAATCCATGACGTGCCAGTAAGTCAGTTCTATGCCCATGGTCGGGCATAGCGCTAGCAGTTCCGAATCTTCCATCCAGCGCATCAGAAATGGTTGGGTCTGCGCCGCCAGGTCGACGACGATGCGGCGCTCGGGTTCGGCGACCGCCGCCTCGACGATACGATCCAGACTCTCATAGCGGTCGATGGCCGTCGGCGCGGCGTAGTCGCCGTAAAAACGCAGTAGCGCGCCGTGCGATTGATCGGTGTCGAAGCCTAGAAACGGCATTTCGTGGTCGATCAGATATTGCGCGACGATGCGCGCCACCAGCGATTTGCCGACGCCGCCTTTTTCGCCGCCGATGAAATGAAGTTTGCTCATGCGGAAAGATCCTTGAAGTTCAAGTTGGCCCCACGGAGGCGGGGAGGAGGGAAACCGGGATTGTTGGATATAGCAATAACAGTGCCGCTAACTGTTCGCCAATTCTCAACTTGCCGGCTATTGCCCGAGAGGCTGCGTATTCTGACCGACGCATCATTAAAATTGGGTGAACCACGCGCGGCGGCGTGGACGATGCGGCCACGGACCTTCGGCTCGATTTGGGGCGTCGACGTCGCCGCATGCACGCAATTGAGGCATCGTCGCGCTGTAATGCTCAGGCCCTTCGGTTGGCGGCGGGCTGATCAAATTTTCCCTGCTCGGCCCGTGGTTGCCGCGACGCGGCTGCCGCTACAATCCGTCGGGTGGAAAATACCTTTCATCCCGTCCGAACCATCATGCTGGTGGTCAAAATCGTCCTGTTCCTGTTGCTGCTCGGGTTTGCCGCGCTGAACAGCGAAGACGTGACGCTGCGCTATTTTCTTGGCCTGGCCTGGCAGGCGCCATTGTCGCTGGTGATCCTGGCGGCTTTCACGGTCGGGCTGCTGACCGGATTGCTTGGCTGTTCAGTGCGGCTGCTGCGCGGTCAGCGCGAATTACGTGCTTTGCATCGTCAACTCGATACGCCCGATCATGGAATTTGAAGTCTGGTACCTGCTGGTCATCCCGCTGTTCTTCGGTCTCGGCTGGGTCGCCGCGCGGATCGACATCCGCCATGTCATCGAGGAATCGCGCGCCGTGCCCCGGTCGTATTTCAAGGGCCTCAATTATCTGCTCAGCGAGCAGCCGGACAAGGCGATCGAAGCCTTTCTGGAAGTCGCCAGGATGGACCCCGATACGCTGGAACTGCATTTCGCGCTGGGCGCCTTGTTCCGCCGTCGCGGCGAACTCGATCGGGCGATCCGGATTCATCAGAATGTCGCGGACCGCGCCGATCTGTCGCAAGAGCATCGCCTCAAGGCGTTGTACGAACTCGGTGAGGATTTCCTCAAGGCCGGCTTGTTGGATCGCGCCGAAGCGGTGTTCCGCAAGCTGGAAACCGGCACGCATGCCCGCGAATCGCTGCGCAACATCCTGGAAATCCAGGTGTTGACCAAGGACTGGCGGGAAGCCATCGTCACCGCCGCGCGCCTGGAAAAACTCGGCTGTCCGGCGCAGAACGCCGATACCGCCCACTACTATTGCGAACTGGCGCTGGCCGCCATGCTGAAAGGCGACGAGCAGGCCGCGCGCGCCGATCTCGACAACGCCTTGCGCGAGAACAAGCGCTCGGCGCGGGCCTGGATTCTGCTCGGCGACCTGGAAGCCAAGGCCGGCGCCGACGATGCGGCGATCGCCGCCTGGCGGCAACTGGAGGAGGTCAACCCGGCCTATTTGCCGATCGTCGCCGAGCGCTTGACCCAGGCCATGCTGCGCAATGATCGGCAGGCGGCGGCGATCGAACTGCTGATGGATTATCTGCAGCGTCGTCCGAGTCCGGATCTGCTGCATTATTTGTTCCAGACCGTGGCGCAGGCGCGTGGTTGGGATGCCGCGCGGCAACTCGCCGCGGATGAACTGAAACGCCACCCCAGCTTGCGCGCGCTGGACGATTATCTGCAGGCCAGCAACGCGGTGCGCCAGGCCGATGGCAGTGTCGAGGATCGCGTCGCCCAGGATCTGGTGCACCGCCAGGTCAGTCGCGGCGACTATTTCCAGTGCGGCGGCTGCGGCTTCAAGGCGCGCCAGTATTTCTGGCAATGTCCGGCCTGCGCGCGCTGGGAAAGCATTGCCCCGGAACGCCAGGAACTTGATTGAGGTATAGATGAACAATTCGCGGATCATCGTCGCGCTGGATTACCCCGATGCCGCCGCCGCCCGGCGGTTCGTCGCCCAGGCGCGGCCCGAACTGTGCCGGTTGAAAGTGGGCAAGGAACTGTTCGTCGCCGCCGGACCGGCGTTTGTCGAGGAATTGGTCAGTCAGGGCTACGACGTGTTCCTGGATCTGAAATTTCACGATATTCCGAACACCGTCGCGCAAGCCTGCAAGGCGGCGGCCGGCCTGGGTGTGTGGATGATCAACGTGCACGCGTCGGGCGGCCCGCGCATGCTGGCGGCGGCGCGCGAAGCGCTGGAGAGTTTGCCGAAGCGACCGCTGTTGATCGCGGTGACGGTGTTGACCAGCATGGGCGCGGATGAACTGCGAGCCATCGGTGTCGAGCTCGATGCCGAGCGCCAGGTGCTGCGTCTGGCCGGCTTGACGCGTGACGCCGGCCTGGATGGCGTGGTTTGCTCGGCGCGCGAGGCCGCTGCATTGCGCCAGGCGATGGGGCCGGGGTTCTGCCTGGTCACCCCCGGCATTCGCCCGGCGGGCAGCGACAGCGGCGACCAGACGCGCATCCTGACGCCGATTCAAGCTATCCGCGCCGGCGCCGATTATCTGGTGGTCGGGCGGCCGATTACTCAAGCCGTCGACCCGCTGGATGTGCTGCGCGCCATCGCCCGGGAAATTGAACCGCAATGATTGAACCGCAATGATTGAACCGCAATGATTGAAACGGAAAAACGGCACTATCCTTTCAGCGCCATTTCAGAGAGAGCCCAACCATGAAAATCGCCATTGCCGGCACCGGCTACGTCGGCCTGTCCAACGCCATCCTGCTGGCGCAACACAACGAAGTGGTCGCGCTGGACATCGTTCCCGAGAAGGTCGAAATGCTCAACCGCAAGGTTTCGCCCATCGTCGACGTCGAAATCGAGGACTACCTGACCCACAAGCCGTTGAATTTCCGCGCCACGCTGGACAAGGAAGAAGCCTACAAAAACGCCGAGTTCGTCATCATCGCCACGCCGACCGACTACGACACCGAGACCAACTACTTCAACACCAAGTCGGTGGAGGCGGTGATTCGCGACGTGATGGCGATCAACCCGCAAGCGGTGATGATCCTCAAGTCCACGGTGCCGGTCGGCTACACGGCGAAGCTGAAACAGCAATTCAACTGTGACAACCTGATCTTCTCGCCCGAATTCCTGCGCGAAGGCAAGGCGCTGTACGACAACCTGCATCCGTCGCGGATCATCATCGGCGAGCGCTCGGCGCGCGCCGAAACCTTCGCCAACCTGCTCAAGCAAGGCGCGATCAAGCAGGACATCCAGGTGCTGTTCACCGACTCCACCGAAGCCGAAGCGGTAAAGTTGTTCTCCAATACCTATCTGGCGATGCGCGTGGCGTACTTCAACGAACTCGACACCTACGCCGCCTCGCACGGACTGGACACCAAGCAGATCATTCAGGGGGTCAGCCTCGACCCGCGCATCGGCGACCATTACAACAATCCTTCCTTTGGCTACGGCGGCTACTGCCTGCCGAAGGACACCAAGCAATTGCTGGCCAATTACTCGGATGTGCCGCAGAACCTGATGCGCGCGATTGTCGATTCGAATACCACGCGCAAGGACTTCGTCGCCGACAGCATCCTCAAGCGCAAGCCCAACGTGGTCGGCGTGCATCGACTGATCATGAAGGCGGGCTCGGACAATTTTCGCGCCTCCAGCATCCAGGGCATCATGAAGCGGATCAAGGCCAAGGGCATTCCGGTCATCGTCTACGAACCGGTGCTGACCGAGCCGGAGTTCTACCATTCCAGGGTGGTCAACGATATCGAGGAATTCAAACGGCTGTCGGATGTCATCGTCGCCAACCGCATCACCGACGATCTGCGCGACGTGGCGGACAAGGTGTACAGCCGCGATCTGTTCGGCAAGGATTGACAAGAGGGGCATGGGGCAAGTTGCAAGTAGAATTCGGACGCCACTCGCCACTCGCCACTCGCCACTCGCCACTCGCCACTCGCCACTCGCCATGTACAAGACCATCGAAGAATTTGTCGGCAATACACCGCTGGTTCGGCTGAAGAAGCTGCCGGGGGAAACCTCCAACGTGGTGCTGGTCAAGCTGGAAGGCAACAACCCGGCCGGTTCGGTGAAGGACCGGCCGGCGCTGGCGATGATCGCCAAGGCGGAAGCGCGCGGCGAGATCAAGCCCGGCGATACCCTGATCGAAGCCACCAGCGGCAACACCGGCATCGCCCTGGCCATGGCGGCGGCGATCAAGGGTTACCGCATGGTGCTGATCATGCCCGAGCATCTGTCGATCGAACGCCGCCAGACCATGCGCGCCTATGGCGCCGAACTGCTGCTGGTCAGCAAGGCCGATGGCATGGAAGGGGCGCGCGATCTGGCCGAGAACCTGCAGCGCGAGGGCAAGGGCAAGATCCTCGACCAGTTTTCCAACCCGGATAACCCCGCCGCGCATTACGAATCCACCGGCCCGGAAATCTGGCGCGATACCGGCGGCAAGATCAGCCACTTCGTTTCCAGCATGGGCACCACCGGCACCATCATGGGCTGCTCGCGCTATCTGAAAGAACAGAACGCCGACATCCAGATCATTGGCGTGCAGCCGCAAGACGGCGCGCAGATTCCCGGCATCCGCAAATGGCCGGACGAATATGTGCCGTCGATTTGTGACTACCAACGCGTCGACCGGATGATCTACGTCGGCCAGCCGGAAGCCGAGGAAACCGCGCGGCGGCTGGCGGCGGAAGAAGGCATCTTCGCCGGCATCTCGTCCGGCGGCGCGCTGTATGCGGCGCTGCAATTGTCGAAGGAAGTCGAAAACGCGGTCATCGTGTCCATCGTCTGCGATCGCGGCGACCGTTACCTGTCTACCGGGGTGTTTCCGGCCTGATCCCAGGGAGGCGCGGGTGCGGTTGGCGCTGTGCTGTTTCCTGTGGCTGTTCGCCGTACAAATCGTCAGCGCGGAGCAAAGTGATCCCGCGCCACCGCCGTTGCTGCTGGCCAACGTGCTGCGCGACAGCACCGATGTCACGCAATACTGGGTCAGCGAAAAACTGGATGGCGTGCGCGCCATCTGGAACGGCCGCGAACTGCGCTTTCGCAGCGGCCGCCTGATCGCGGCGCCTGCCTGGTTTACCGCGAATTTTCCGGCGCGGCGGCTGGATGGCGAACTCTGGCTCGGTCGCGGCGAATTCGACCGCCTGTCAGGCATCGTGCGCAAGGAGCCGCCGGACGACACGGAATGGCGTTCGGTGCGCTACATGTTGTTCGAATTGCCCGACGCGCCGGGCACCTTCAGCCAACGTATCGAACAGATGCGGGCCATCGTTGCCAAAGCCGATATTCCCTGGTTGCGGGTCATCGAGCAGACTCGCGTCAGAGATCGGGCCGAATTGCGGCGGCGCCTGGAGAAAGTGCTTGAGCAACGCGGCGAAGGTCTGATGCTGCATCGCGCCGACGCGCTGTACACCACCGGCCGCGGCGACGATCTGCTGAAGCTGAAACCCTGGCTGGATGCCGAAGCGACGGTCATCGAACATCTGCCCGGAAAGGGCAAGTATCTCGGCATGCTGGGTTCGCTAAGACTGGAAATGCCGAATGGCAAGCGCTTCAACCTCGGCACCGGTTTCAGCGATGCGCTGCGCCGCGATCCACCGCCGCTGGGGGCGTTGGTGACGTATCGCTATCGCGAACTAAACCCGAACGGGCTGCCGAGGTTTGCCAGTTTTTTGCGGATTCGGGACGAGGCGCACTGAGATCACCACGCGCACGGAAGTCGTCCGCGCCCGGGACGAGCCTGACGAGTCACACCGCGATGACGACACGACGATTGCCGTCTATCGCGATGCGCCAGAAAATACCGCTGGCGGTCAGCCGATTCCCATTGTCGGCGACATCGCCGATGTGATCAGCGCGGCGGATGGCGTGCGCCAACGCCAAGAGGCGATCATCCGTTTTGCCGCGCAAGGTGGGACGCAACGCAGGAGTTTGCGCAAGATACGCTGACGCGGGAAGGCGCTATTTTGGTAATGCTAAAGATGGGGTAACCGATAGTCGTCGTTGACGTCGCCGAACAGTTGCAATCCATCAAAGTCGGTTTTATCCAGCATCAATGGTTTTTCCAGCATGTCATATAGATCCCCTGGCGAAGCAACCATCTGGCCCACGTCCCTGGTCCAGGGTGACAGGGCGTAGTTGGCGACGCCCTGCGTATCTCGCGGCAGAACTGAACTCATCGGTATGGACAGGAACAAGCCTTTGTCGTTGTAGGGTGAACTCGGTGATCCAGGGCTGGTGATGTCATTGCCATTGGTGACCGTGAACCAGCCGCCCATCTCGATGCCTGAACGAAAACGGCGTTTAAGTTCCATGCGCACGCCTTCGTCACCGGCCAGAAATCGACCAGCGCGCAAGGTTGCCGTCAAACCGAATTCCGGAATACGTTGGTGCATGCTGGCGATGACTGTAGCGTTTGAATAGGCGTGAAAACCGGTGCCCTTGTAGTCGCGTTGTCTGAGCCAATCCAGGCTGATGTCGGCAGCCCAGTCGCCGCGCTTGGGCAAGTAAAGCAATTGTCCACCGACGCCGCCATACATTTCCTCATAAAGACCGGCGGAAGCGCGCGCGAACATCTGGCGTCCCGGTTGCCAATATTTGCTCCAGACCAGATGGTCGAGTTTCAGGTCCGAGGCCCGTTTGTAATCCGCCACGTCCGAGCGAACGTGCGGCAGCAAACTGTTCGATTTGGTAGTGATTCGGCTGATATCTTCCGCCAGCGTCAGGCGTAATCCGCCATCCAGATACTGGCCCTTGGCCACGCGTTGACGATAGCTGGCGATCGCATGCGCGTCATAGCGAAATGCGCCTGAAGGGTCGTTCACGTACAAGGAAAGCTTGGGGGCGATGCGAAGTTGGCGATGAAAACCGTCGCCATAAGCAAGTGCGACCACATCGCCGGTATCTTGGTCGGCAAGTCGCAGCGGGGTCCGCTGCGCATCTAGTTCATCCAACAACTCGACTTCATCCTCGACCGTCTGGCTGCGCAACGGCGAGGCATGCTCGATACGCACCGTCTCGGTCAATTGACGCCGCGTCGCCAGCCCGGAGAAATATCTGTCCAGTCGTTTGAGGTCGACGAAGGTATAGGTCGCCAGTGATTGATCCAGCTTGGTGTAAGTAATGGCAATCTCGGTTGTCTCGCGCGGCGCCAGAGCCAGCACGACGCGAGCGGCGCGACCAATGGCCCGGCTCATATGGGAAACACGCGTATTGGTGAGGCTCACATGAACGTGGCGACGAGCATATTGAATATGAATATCGCGAAAATCCTGTCCGAGCAGTGTCTTGACCATCCCGCGCTGGTGGACCGGATCATCCAGCCATTCAGCTTCAGTCGGGCGAGGCATCACTTGCGTCCAGGGTTCCGGCTCCGCGGTCTTGGGGACAAACTCCTTGCTGTCGAGCGGTATCCGGACATGGGCATTGATGCCCCATTCGCCATGTGCGCGCGACAACTGCGCGCCATATGGACCATTTTTGTAGTCCAGAGCCAGATTAAGGCCTTTTTCGCGGTCCGCCACGCCGCTCCGCGCCGCGCCGTAATCGCGCGAGTAGTCGTTGGCGTCGTATTCCAGGCTGAGGCCGACCGAGGGTAGCCACGCTGGTCTGTAACGCAATCCGGCGAACGGTCCATCTATGCGCTTCTCGCCCACTCCGAGGGTCAAATCCACCTCGCCGAAGCGCTTGCCGGCGGTCAAATAGTTCGCCCGAAATATCCCCGTGCCCAGATAATCCTGCAGGCCCAGACTGAGCGCGGGGGTGTAACGCGTCTCCTCCACCAGACGCAGTTTGATATCAAAAGTTTTATCTTTGTAGGCGCCATAGGTTTGCTCGAAGCTGGTATCGGGAAAACCAGGTACTTTGGCGATCCGCGTCACCCGCCCGGATACTTCCAGCCAAGGCAGCGCGGTGACCGTGCTCCATAGCGTCGAATACGGCGCGGCATGGCTCAAGCCTAACCGCCAGGTTGAATCCGCATCGATGCGCGCGTCAGGCATGGCAATCAATCCAGACTGGCCGATCAGACTGGGCTCCGCATGGGTGTGGCAGGCAAGGATCGAGGCCGCGAATGCCAGTGAACGAGAAGCTAGTGACCGAGAAAAGGCGCGGTTATGCCTTGGGCGGCGTGAAGGCATAAATTAGTAACGCTGTGCTGAAACATGGCTAAACCTGCCAAGTAGCATGAACAGGGCGATCCCTCAATTGAGCCGGATATCGCCTGTCTTCACCAACTGACCGGCTTACATCGAAAATCCAACGATTCAAGGGTGGTGGGTCGTGGCGTGGTGCGTGGTAGTTGAACCGTTTTGCGAGGTCGCCGCCAAGGCCCCGGCGACAACCGCCGCACCGGCAATAGCCGGGGTGATCACCGACAGCCCGCCCACTACAGCAGCACTGGCGCCGACCGAGAGCGTGGTGGCCGCGCCGTTGACAGCCAAGACAACCTTGTCAGCGCCGACGAACGCAACCGAGATGCTTTGATTTGCGACCGTCGCCGTTTGTCCCGCCGAGAGGGTAACGGTTTCAGTCAATTCGCCTGATTTGACCAGCAGCGTGGCTGTGTCCTTCGTTGTGGAAAGAACCATCACGGACGGTTCGGCAGCCTGTGCCGACATACTCAGCAGGGGAAGCAAAAGAGCTAAGCAGAACATAATCCAACGGGGTTTCATGGCGCGCCTTTCAAGAGAATATCTGCCAGCGAGAACATCGCATGTCTAGGAGCCTGTCGGACTTTGGTCGTCGATAGCGAAAATCTATCCCGCCGAGGCCGTTTTTCACCGGATTCGCCGCCGCATGGTTGTTCCATGGGGCAAGAAGCCGGTGAAAAAGGGGCCGGCGCGGTAGATTTCCTGCTTATACCCCCCAGGACTTTGCAGCCGACGATTCCAAAGTCCGACATGCTCCTAGACCGCAAAAGTAGCAGGCTGGTGTTGCAGCATTGTTGCTGTCGTGGGAGAAGACGCATGGAAAATCAGTGGCTTGCCTGGCATGGCAGCCAGTCCATGATGCTCTCGTCATCGATTATTTCGGGCAACCCCAGTTCCCGCCGATGCATAGGATCCAAGCTGATCCTGAGCTGGCTGCCGCGCACTGCCTCGACCTTGCCGGAGATCATCAGCGTACTGCCGATGCCGAACGGATGGTCGCGACAGACTCTGCCGCCAACCTGGATGGCTTGGGTTTGCGCGAGATAGCGGCGTTGGAACTGAATTTCCGTCGCGGTTTGACCGCCACGCGCATCATCTTTCCAGAGTCCTTCATAACGATCCCCGTCAGCGGTCACCAGAACCCCATAGCCATGCTTCTTGCCAAAATGGAAATCACCCAGGTAACGATTGCCCTTTTGCGAAGAATCACCACGCCATTGGTATAGACCAGCGCCATGCGGCAGATCGAGATTGAATTCCCCTGTGTAAAAGTCGCCATTGGGCAGCATCCAGCGCCCCCGGCCATGTTTTCGACCCTCGCGAAAACCGCCTTCATAAAACGCGTTGCCGCTCGCGCTACCCTTGCCATCGGCTAAGCCATTCTTGCATGCGCCACGATAGTCGCCTTGCAGGTCAATATCCGACACTCGACATTTCATGGAGGCCAAGTCGGCTTCCGCATACGCGAACGACGGCTGCACAATTTGCAGCAGCGCGCAAGCCAACAGGACGGCGGCCGGCAGGGCAAATTTGTTCTGGCGGCAAGTCATTGATTATTCGTCATTCCGGCGGATGTAAGCCGGAATCCAGAGTGATCGTCCAATCGACTGTTAACGGCCTGATTAGGGGTGAAATCTGGTTCCCGGCTTTCGCCGGGATGACGGCGTTTCGAGTAGAACAAATTTGCCCTGACGGCGACCGGAGTAGGGGCAGGCAGTCTCACGAAGTTTTTCCGAAGGTCTGATCGCGCAAGATGCGTCCGATTTTGGGCCAGGCGATCCATTTGCATCCATATAGCAATGCGGCGTGATAGCCCAGCAACAAGGTCAGAAAGGCGGCGAACATCAGGTGTTCGGCTACTCCGGCATGCCAGCAAACGAAACCGAATCCGGCCAGCAACAACTGGATGAACAGTAGCGTCCATACCGTCTTGGCATGGCCCAGACCCGCCTGCATCAGTGCATGGTGTATATGATCGCGACCAGCCTGGAAGGGATGCCGGCCCGCTTGCAAACGCCTGCCGATCAAACTCAAGGTTTCAATCAGCGGCAATGCCAGAAACCACAGCGCATAGATCGGCGGCAAAACGGGGTCGTTTGCCTGGGTCAGATGAACAGAAAACCAGGCCAAAGTGTAGCCAAGCAACATGCTGCCGGCATTGCCCATAAACACAAAGGCGCGTTGGTCAGCCCGAAACCGCATGTTGAAAACCCAGAAACCCGCAACGGCGGCCAGGCAGGCGATCAGCATCGGCAATAACTGGACCTGGTTGGTCAGCAAGGCAACCGAAGTCAGCAGCAATAAGCCAATCAGCGACAAGCCGGCGGCAAGGCCGTCGAGTCCATCGAAGAAGTTCAGCGCATTGATCAGACCGATCACCGCGAACAAGGTCACCGCCAAATTGATCGTGCCCAGGCTGATTTGCCCCATGCCGAGCAGATCGCCGAGACTGGAAATTCCGGTATCGCCAAACCCGACCAGACTCCACGCCGCCAGACCCTGGCCGAGCAATTTGGCGACCGGCGGCATATCGAAACGGTCATCCAGCAAACCGAACACCATCAACAACAGTGCGCCAAACAGAAAGCCGTTGCTTTGGCCGGACCAAGTCAGCAGACCGGCCTGGGTCGCCAGCAACATGGCGAGAAACATCGCCAAGCCACCGACCAGCGGTACGTGTCCATCATGCTGCTTGCGGCCGCCCGGAATATCGACCCAGCCAGTCAGTTTTGCGGGAACGTGCAGCAGCATTACCAGCATTGCGGTCAGGCAAAATACCAGGACGGAAATGCCGATCAACTGCATGGGATAAGAGGTGTCGATGTCCATACATCGAAGCGCCGCGGTTGATAAAAAACCCGCTCATTGGACAGAGTATTTGTGACACCGCTTCGAAAGAAATCACCCCCAAAAATAGCCCGAACGGCTCATTGCCTTGATTGCAAGGATCTGAAATTCATTGACTGGACCAAGCCGGATCACCCTCGGTCCCGGCGTTTCCACCGACTGTTCGTGATCAGTGCCAATGCGCTGTCGATTCCGATCAGCAACCCGACCGCGGACAGGAACAGCAGGATATGCGCCAGCGTGTGGGCAAAGCCCTGGCCCGCCGCGTAGCCGAGGTGATAGGTGATCAACACCAGCAACAGCACGCGTATTGCATTGGCGAGGATGGCGATCGGCAGGATGCTGGCCAGCAGGATGGCGATGCGGCCGATTCCCGGTTTCGGGGTGACATACAGGTAAACCAGCCCGATCGCGGCAAGGGAGAAGATCGAATTCATGCCGGAACACGCATCCGCCACCATCATTTGATACGGGCCCACCAGCAGAATCACGCCATCCCGGGCGATCGGATAGCCGAGAAAGTAAAGCAGGCCCTCCACCCAGAGTGAAACGTATTGCTTCAACTCGCCGGTGAATGCGTCAACAAACACCCCCGGCAACGGCGGCACGAACAGCAACAGGACGAGCGGGAACCAGAACACTCGCAACGATGCGCTTCCACCGCTGACGTAGAGCGTGGCAAGCAGAATCAGAACCAGAGAAAAAGCTTCGAAGAACAGGATGGTTTGCGAGCGCCCAACCACGAACAGCAGCAAACCGACCAGCAACAGCGCGCCGGACAGCAAGGGTCGGTGCGGCGTGGCAAGACAGTTGACGGCGCGGCTATGCTGAACCAGCAGGCCAACCGCGATCAACAGAATCAGCGCGTTGTCGAGTTTCTCGCCATGCGCCCAGAGCAATGCGTAAAAATCGAACAGAAACAGCGCTGTCAGGACCGCCAGGCCGGCCCAGATACCCCACCATACCTGTATACAGGGTTTGTTCGTCTCGACCATTCCCAACCTGGATTCAACGTCGCGTACTGAAGTTGGCTGCGGGGTAGACGGCTGTTTCACGATTCACCTCCGCCAAATAGTTGAAGCGCGCCGGACTCCGGCAGCGAGTCCAGCATGGCCGCGATGAACGCCGCCTGGGTCGCATAGGCATGACGCGGATTCGCGGACAGCGAGGAGACCCGCACCAGGA
>JAGUXX010000017.1 GCA_020061585.1 Betaproteobacteria bacterium
GCAAAAAATTCCCTTTCGACGCGTCATCAGCGAGGTTTGCGAGAAGGCTTCCGATATGCCGATCTGGCAAGTGCGCAAAAAGAAGGGCGTGACGATCGATGACATCAAGGGGGCAAAACGCAAGACACTGGAGGAACTGCTGCGCCAGGGCGTGGAGGGGCTGAGCGGCGAAGAATTCGACAAATTGATTGCCGTCCGTTTGAAGCAGCTTACCGCCAGCCTGATGTTCGAGTTCATCGACTACTGCCTTGACTGGGCCAGCCCGTTGAAGTGCGAAGTCACCTTCGGGCCACCCAAGCAATACACTGATCATCCGGTCGAGGGTGCCACCCAACTCAAGCGTGTCGGCAAGGTCAGCCCCTTTTATCCCTTCCCCCCACCGAACAACCGGCGCGGAAGTATCGCAGCCGACTTGGTCATCAACGAGTACCGCAAGGAACGCACCGACAAGAACAACATCTTTGCCATCGTCGAGATCAAGTTCGAGGGGGATAGGATTGAAGAGAAGCAGTTCAAGCAGTACGACGCCCTTTTAGAAAGGGCAGCTAGCGTTAAGACCGAGCGCAGCCCGGTGCGTTATAACAACCAGCCGGTCAGTTCAGGTGGGCGGTTGTCGCTGTTCCGCTACCCGGAAGACAAGCCGGCAGAAGAAACCGAAGAAGAGAAAAAGAAACGGAACCGCAATAAGAGGGTTGCACAATGAGCACAGCCGAATTATTCCTCGAGCCAGACGAGATCGAAGAGTTCATCAGCGATACCTTGTCGGATGACCTGCTGCACAAAATTGGTGAAGAAGGCAGCGAGATCGGCCTCTGTCCCTACATCAGCTTCTATATCTATCACACCCCGGACGATTATCTTCCCCTCGCCGACAAGATGATCGCGATCTATGCGGCATTCACGAAGCTGATGGACGAACCTTTCCAGCTCGTCTGGAAAGATGACACGCAGGACTGGCTGCCGACGGGCGACAAGCGCCTGCCACCGATGGAGGCCTTGCACGCAACGGCGCGCAAACAGTTGGCCGATGTCCGGGAATTCTGGATCAGGGCAACCGACCAACAGAACACCTCCGCCACTGCCCGCTGGGCAATCGACGGCGAAATCTGTGACGGAGGAATGCGCTACACCACGCTAAAGCTCACCTTCCGCCACAAGTGGTACAACCATAACAAGTCCCGTTGGCAGGCGTTTGTCAAAGATTGCATTACCCAACTGCAACCCGAGCACTGCTACAGCGGTTTCGAGGTCGGCAACGGCGGCTTCAATATTCTCGGCGCCTACGAAACCGACGTGCTGGAGCGCATCTGCGCGGACTATTTTTTTGGTATGGATATCGATCACACGACACGGATGGGGTCACACAGCTTCTGTTACCACCGTGACGACCCGATCTTCGATCCGGAGGCGATCGAAGGACTCAACAACCTGCCAGAAAAGTACACCAACCCTTCGAATCTCGGCGCCGGCCTTCGTACCCCCACTTGGTGTTTCCTTCTCCCCCCCTTCTGGCTCGCCAAGCTCGGCAAGACCGCAGCCGAAGTCCGAGCCGAACTCGACGATCCGCGCATCGAAATCACGACAATCCCCTATGCCGTCGGCCCGCACAATCCCGACGGCGAACCGGCACTCTGGATACGCCTGGGCGAACTTGATCTTCACCCCGTCGAAAAAGGTGTTCCCGATCTGCTGGTCAAAGCCAACCGCCTAATCCGCCCGAACCGCTGCGACTACCTCAATCTGCTGACCCTTGACCCGTGGATGGACGACCCCAACCCGCGCTTCGATTACGAAAGTGCCCAACGCTGGATGCGCCGTTTCGACGAGGACAGCGATTGGCCAACAGCCGAGAAGCGCAAGGCCGGTTTGCCTGCCATCCGCCGTCCCAACGTCCGAGCCAGCCAACCCTGCCCCGAAACCGGCTGGTGGTTCACCCCGGCCCAGCCCAACTCCCGCCGCTACTTCAAACAGGGCGAAACCATGCCTTCGCTCGGCGGAGACTACGGCGACACCTTCTGGCAATGGTCGCCCGACCAGTCGGCACCGAAGCTGTAGGTCCCGCATTCCAGCGCACCGCCCGCAAGCTGCGCTTGTGGCCGGTCCACCTGCACGTCTGCCCCCATCAAAGCCTGGGCGGCCAGTCACAACTGGCCGGTGCCGAAGAAGCCCAAGAACGTTCGCGAGTTTATGGACAAGAAGCCCGATGCATCGGACTTGATGGAGTGAGGCAATCCACTGATCGGTTATTGGCGATTAAGTCATGTGGCAGCGTAGGAAAAATGAGGATCAAAGTTCTCCTAGAGCTATTGCTTGCGGCAACATTTGTTTTGTCTGGATACCAGGCCACCTTGGTGAGGGCAGAGCCGACCACCCCGGAGTATTCGACCGACAATGCGCCATGGACACCCAACAAGAAGCGCGGATTTCGCCGTATTCAAAGGGACGTAAACCAGCACGCCGACGAGGCAGCTTTAGCCGAAAACAGAAAGTCGCTGGAGGCCTTCTTGCGGAAATTGGCGGATGGCAAATCCATGCCTAAGTACAGCGCAGGCAACTTACGCAGACTCATCGACCAATATAACCGGAGCCAAGACAGGAAATTTGGCATTGAGGTAGCGAAGGCAATGGGCGGTGACTTCATTGAGAGCATTGATCAGCGCCCCAAGGGACATACCCAATTGAGCTTCGATGACTGGGGTGGGTTCTTTGTCATGTATGTAGAAACGGTAATAGAGGACCATGATGACGACATGATGCTGGATGGTGGTGCCGATGCATACTCCGCCGTCTTCTTCACCAAGAATCCGGTGGAGCAGGTCGCTGAGTTGGATGGGCCGTTTTATCCGTTTGCCGATCCATCTATTGTCTTATCGATCCCTGAAACCACTTCCTGCGCTGGCTCCTCCATTTCAAACGGGACGAGACTATCCGTGTATGACCTGCGCAAGGGTCTCGTGTTTGACAAGGAGATCTTTAGCGGTAGCAACAGTGCTTCTTTAGGCATCGACAAGCCAGACGGGAACACCTATGAGTTCACCATCCATACAGAAGAGGACTCTCCGAGCAGCCGGCGGCACCACTGCGAGTCAAGCGAGTGGGTGAGAAAAGTCGGCACGACCTATGTCTTACGATGCAGCACTGCCAAACAAAGTTGCACGCTGCGCAAGACAGGTCGGGTGGTTGAGGAAGGCTGTAGGGATATTGGCAATTGTGAATAGACACAGGTCTCTCGATATGACGAGATCAGTACCTACCACCTGGCCCGCTACCGTCTGGTCATGGAGCCCTGGCTGGCCTACCTCGGCCGGCGTTTGGACAACTACTTGTTCCAGGACCTGGATGCCCTGGCCGCCTTGGCGGCGGTGTTCGCCGACTACCCCGAGGCCCACTGGACGCACAGCGTCACCCAGCCCCTGCGCTCGCATAGCCGCCTTACCCAATACCGCGAGTCCGACCTCGACTTCGTGCGGCGGGTTCTGGCCGAAGCGGGCCTGGCGTTCCGGTTCGACCACGACCAGGCCGCCGTCGCCGGCGACGACGCGACCCATGCCCGGCATCAACTGGTGATCTTCGACCGCGACGCCGAACTGCCCGTCTGCCCCCAGCCGGTGGTGCGCTTCCACCGCGCCCATGCCACCGAGGTCGACGACAGCCTGCAGATCTGGCGAGAATCCCGCGCGGTCCGACCGAACCGCGTCAGCCTGGCCGGCTGGGACTACAAGACGCTGATCGCCACCGCCGCCGAGGCGGTGTCCGATCTCGACAACGGCGATCTGCCCGCCCTGGAAATCCACGACGCTTCCCTCGCCTACCGCTTCGAGTCCACCGACGCGGCCACCCGGCGCGCCGATTGCATGCTGACCGCCCACGAGAACGACACGCGGCGTTTTCACGGCGAAGGCAGCGTCCGTCTGATTGCCGAGGGGCACACCTTCACTCTGAGCCAGCACGCGAACCATGTCGGCGATGAAGCGCGCTTCACTGTCCTCGCCGTCGAGCACCACGCCGCCAACAATCTCGCGGCCCACGCCGCCGCTTTGCTGCCGGCCACGGCCATCGAGGCCGGCAGC
>JAGUXX010000066.1 GCA_020061585.1 Betaproteobacteria bacterium
GCAAAAAATTCCCTTTCGACGCGTCATCAGCGAGGTTTGCGAGAAGGCTTCCGATATGCCGATCTGGCAAGTGCGCAAAAAGAAGGGCGTGACGATCGACGACATCAAGGGGGCAAAACGCAAGGCACTGGAGGAACTGCTGCGCCAGGGCGTGGAGGGGCTGAGCGGCGAAGAATTCGATAAGCTGATTGCCGTTCGCCTGAAGCAGCTAACCGCCAGCCTGATGTTCGAGTTCATCGACTACTGCCTTGACTGGGCCAGCCCGTTGAAGGCTGAAGTCACCTTCGGGCCAGCGCCCCAATTCACCGACCACCCTGTCGAAGGTGCGACACAACTCAAGCGCGTCGGCAAGGTCAGCCCCTTCTATCCCTTCCCCCCGCCAAACAACCGGCGCGGTAGTATCGCAGCCGACTTGGTCATCAACGAATACCGCAAGGAACGCACCGATAAGAACAACATCTTCGCCATCGTCGAGATCAAGTTCGAGGGGGATAGGATCGAAGAGAAGCAGTTCAACCAATACGACGACCTTCTCGGCGAGGCCGCTAAAGAAAAGACCAAGCGTAGCCCACTGCGCTACAACAACCAGCCAGTGAGTTCCGGTGGGCGGTTGTCGCTGTTCCGCTATCCGGAAGACAAGCCGACAGCGGAAACCGAAGAAGAGAAGAAACGCAAGACCAGCAAGAAAAGCAAGAAATAAGCACGCAGGAGCTGACTATGAGTACCGCAGAACTGTTCATGGAACCCGAGGAAGTCGAGGAGTTCATCCGCGACACGCTGGAGGACGACGCATTAAATACCTATGGTGTCGACGATGGCCCCGAAATCGGCCTTTGCCCCTACACCAGCTTCTACATTTATCACACGGAAGACGACTATCTTCCCCTTGTCGACAAGATGGTCGCGATCTATAAGGTATTCGAGAAACTGATTGACGAACCTTTCCAGCTCGTCTGGAAAGATGACACGCAGGACTGGCTGCCAGCGGACGACAAGCGGCTACCGGGTTTGGACGAGTTTTCGACTTTGGCACGCATACAGCAAGAGGACCTCAGACCATTCTGGATCCGAGCCACCGATCAGGAGAATCCTGCCGCCACTGCCCGCTGGGCAATCGACGGGAAAATCTGTGATGGCGGAATGCGCTACACGACCCTGAAACTCACCTTCCGACTCAAGTGGTACAACCAGAACAAAACCCGGTGGCAATCCTTCGTGAAGGACTGCATTGCACAACTTCAACCCGAGCACTGCTACAGCGGCTTCGAGGTAGGCAATGGCGGTTTCAATATCCTCGGCGCCTATGAGTCCGATGTGCTGGAACGCATCTGCGCGTATTACTTCTACGGTATGGATATTGACCACACTATGCGGATGGGCTCACACAGCTACCGCTACCACCGTGACGACGCTCTGTTCTATCCGAGTCTCGTTGAAGGCGACGATCCTTCGGAGAAGTACACCAACCCCTCCAATCTCGGCGCCGGCCTCCGCACCCCCACTTGGTGTTTTCTGCTCCCCCCCTTCTGGCTCGCCAAGCTTGGCAAGACCGCAGCCGATGTGCGCGCCGAACTCGACGATCCGCGCATCGAAATCACGACCATTCCCTATGCCGTCGGCCCGCATAATCCCAACGGCGAACCGGCACTCTGGATACGCCTGGGCGAACTTGATCTTCACCCCGTCGAAAACGGTGTGCCCGATCTGCTGGTCAAGGCCAACCGCCTGATCCGCCCGATCCGCTGCGACTATCTCAATCTGCTTACCCTTGACCCGTGGATGGACGATCCCAACCCGCGCTTCGATTACGAAAGTGCCCAACGCTGGATGCGCCGCTTTGACGAGGACAGCGATTGGCCTACAGCCGATAAGCGCAAGGCCGGTTTGCCTGCGCCAGCTGCCCGCCTGCGCTGCCCCGCCGGCCAGCCCTGCCCTCGGGAAGGCTATTGGCACACCCCGGCCAAGACTGGCTCGCGCCGGCATTTCCGCGCCGACGAGATCATGCCGAGTCTGGGAGGCGACTACGGCGAGACCATCTGGCAGTGGGCGCAGGATCAGTCGGCACCGACTTAGTAAACAAAGTAATCAAAACCCTCTGATTTCAAACACCATCCATCCACGCCGAATCAATACTGCAAACACATTGAAACTCGCTCAACGTTCACCCAAAGCACAAGAAAAATTTGCCGACGGCCTCATGACCACCGGCAACACGCTACATTCCGCTGCATTTGTCAGCGTTCTCGTCTTTCCCCTCACGGCATTTGTTTCCGCCATCTTCAACGGTACGGAAATCGTTCCCTTGCTGACGCTTCTGAAAAACATGGATTGGCCAATGATTTGGCAATTCGGCCTGGTGTATCTCGTACCTATCATCGCCGGCTTGTACGCAAAGGAAGTCGCCTTGAATACGTATGACAAGCTAGACGCCAAAGCCAAACAAAATCACTGAACAAGCTGGCCCACCAGCTCACCGCCTACGAGGATGGCTATCTGCGTTGCCATGGCGAAGGCAGCGTCCGCCGATGGTGGCCTGGCCCGCTACCGTCTGGTCATGGAGCCCTGGCTGGCCTACCTTGGCCAGCGTTTGGACACCTACCTGTTCCAGGACCTGGATGCCCTGGCC
>JAGUXX010000239.1 GCA_020061585.1 Betaproteobacteria bacterium
ATTGTTGATCACGGCGTTGCCGGGGGTGGCGATGTGCTGGGTGGCGTCCGGCGTGCGGAAGTACCAGTAGCCGTTGCCCTTGTCCAAGGTCACCCCGTCAGCCAGCGTCAGGTCGCCTTCGATGTAGATGTTGCTGGACAAGGTGATATCGCTGCCCAAGGTTACGCCGTTCAATACACCGGTACCGCTGGTCAGCATATTCGCCAGCAAGGTCAAATTGCTCAAAGTGCCGGACCCGATGGCCAGCGTTCCCGCGCCGGGCACACCCGCAAGCTGCACATCCAGAGCGCCACCATTGAGGTCGATCACCTTGCCGTTGGCCAGCGTTGCGCTGCCGGCGCTGCCGTGATTGAGCACCAGATCGAGCGCGCCGCCATCCGACGCGGTGATGCTCTGATTGATCAGAATATTCCGGTCGGCGTTCAGCGTCAGCCGCACGCTGTCAGCATCCGGAAATACGCTGATCGCGGCGTCGACGCTGATATCGCCGTTCCCACCGCTGCCGCCATGGGTATCGATGCTGACATTGCTGCCGCCATTCAGCGCGATCTGCAAGGTTTCCACACTGACCGTCGACGGCTGCGTCGAGGGTGACACCTCTCCGCCATTCTCGGGCACCAGCACCGTACCGTCCGACACGATGCTGATATCGACCGGATCGATCAGCCAGGTACCCGCTCGGCCGCCTTGCGACGCCGTGCTGACCGAGGCGGAAGTGGCAATGTCGATGCGGGCGGCGGAGGTTTCGATGAAGCCGCCGTCTCCGGCCGCCGCGCGGGCCTGCAAGGTCCCGGCGACGATGGTCTGTCCATCTTCCATGTCGGCCAATGCCATGATCGTGCCGCCATCGGTGTCCGCATGCGTGCTGTTGGCGGTGACAAGGCTGCCTGCGGCGAGGTTCAGGGTTTTTGTGGCGTGCAGCGTGATGCGGCCATTCGCGCCCACCGCCAGGCTGTCGGCCTGAATCACCCCCTGTTGCTGGATCAGCGCGGCGAAGATATTGATGTCGCCGCCCTGGCTGATGATTTCGCCCAGATTGACCGCCTGGTGGTCGTCGGCGGTGAAGCTGACGCTGATGCCCTCGGCGCCGTTCGGTGTCAGTTCGACGCTGCTGCCGGCGGCAAGCATGATTTGTCCGTCCGGGCTGTCGATGACGCCGCTGTTTTCCACGTCATGGCCGATCAGCCAGACTTCGCCGCCCGCCGCGCTGCTGATCCAGCCTTGATTGATGACGCCGGCCGTGCTGCCGTTGGCGGTGAAGTTGAAGTTTCCAGCAAGGAAGTCCTGGTTCGACAGGTTCAGTGTAGAGGCGACCAGACCGCCGACATCGACGCGGCTGCCCTGGCCGAACAGGATGCCGTTGGGATTGATCAGGAAGACTTTGCCGTTCGATTGCAACTGGCCGAGGATGCTGCTGGGGTCGCCGCCGGTGACGCGGTTGAGCACGCTGGATTGAGCGTTGGGCTGGACGAAGCGGGTGATCTCGTCGGCGTTGATGCTGAAGCCTTGCCAGTTGATGATGGCGTTGGCGCTGTTGCTGATGGTCAGCGTGTTGCCTTGCGTGACGAAACTGGCCTGGCCGCTGATTACTGTCGGGTCGTTCGGGTTGGCGCCGGCTATCGAGGCGAAGCTCAGTCCGATCAGCAGCGGCAGCAGGCGGATTCGCGAGGGGCGGCCGGCGCGCGGGCGTTGGCGTTGTGGGCGGCTTCCACTGGCCGATTTGCCGTTGGCGGTGGTGGTTTCGGCGACCGGCACCAGGGCGCCGTGTTCTTGGCTGAATATCAGTCGGAATTGCTTGGCGTTCATGGTACCCCCGCTGCTTTTTCGCCTGAACGCCAGGTGGCTCAGGCCGGTCTGTTCGAGTTAAAAAACGTAGCCCAGATTGAAGTGGAAGCGGCTGTCGCCGTCATCGACGCCGCCGCCGCCATTGAGCACCCTGCCCCAGTCGAGCTGACCGCTGAGCTTGCCGCCATGGCCGAAGCGCAACCCCAGGCCGGCGCTGGCGATCGTTTCGCGCGGAATGTCTCCGGCCTGCGGATTCAGTCGCGTCAACCGACCAGCGTCGAGGAACAGTAGCGGCCGCATTGCCAGGCCGCTCAGGCCGGTGCTTAGTCCAATCTTGCCGCCCAAGTCCGGCGCATACAGTTCCAGCGATCCGCGCCAGCCGCGATCGCCGGTCACCGCGCGTTCGTTGAAACCGCGCACCGAATCGTGGCCGCCCAGGCCGAATTGTTCGCCGGATACCAGCGGCTCGCTGGCCTGCTGGCCTTCGAACGCGGCGCGCAGTTGCCAGTCGCTCGGCAATTGTTGGTTGAGGTCGGCGCCAGCCCGCCAGATCAGGTAACGGTTGTCGGCGCCGGTGCGGGCGGCGGCGAAATCGGAGGCGGAGCTGTCGGGCCCGCGGGGAATGTTGACGCTGCCGCCCAAGTTGAAGTTGATCTGGCGTCCCGGCTGGCTCCATTTGCCGATGTAACCCAATGCCAGCGGCTGGGTGGTGTAGTCGACGCCGGAGCCGCCGCAGGCGGCATTGTTGTTGTTGATGCTGCAATCGTTGCGGTATTGGCGCTGGTAGAACGAGGCGGTGGCGCGATGCTGCAGCTTGAGCACGCCGGGCAGCAGGCGGGTGAGCTGGCCGCCCAGCACCAGGCCTTTGCCGCTGAAGTCGAGGGTGCCCGACGGGATCGCCACGTCACCGGAGCTGACGTTGGAGTAGGCGGCGATCAGGTCGAGCAGCAGCCCCTGCCGGTAGAACGGGATACGGTAGCCGCCGCCGATGATGCTGACCGCGTCGAGATCGTCCGGGGCGAAGGTGTATTGCAGCGTCGCGACATGATCTTTCTGGAACAGATTGGTGTTCTGCCAAGCCAGGCTGAGGCGCAGGTCGCCGGTGCTGTCGTTGCCGGTATCGCTGAGGTTCAAGGTGTAGCGCCGCGCGTCCGCCTCCTGGACCCGGATGTTGGCGACGACATCGCCGGCGGTCTTGTCCGGGCGAAAGTTGACCGCCAGCCGGCGCGAGGGATTTTCGTTGGCGAGTTGCAGCGCGGCGTTCAGTTCGTGCAGATCGATGGTCCGACCGGGTTCCAGCACCGGCAGGCTGGCGCGGATGGTGTCTTCGGTCAGGCGCTGATGGCCGCTGACGGCGACCGTCGAGATGCGGCCTTCGATGACTTGCAGGATCACCACGCCGTCGCTGATCTCTTGTGGCGGCAGGGTCACCTGGGTAATCAACCGGCCGGCTCTGCGATACGCGCCCTGCAGCGCGGCGGCCGCGCCTTGCAGCGCCGCGAGGTTGTCGAACTCGCCAAGGAATGGCGCCAACACCGCGTCGATCCGGGTCTGGCTCAGGCTTTCGTTGCCGCGCACGTCAAACCGCTTGACCACCAGCCGCGAGTCGATCACGGTCAGGGCGCGCGATCCCGCGGCGGGCGACTGCGCCATTGTCTCGGGTATAGGCGCCCCACCCGCGAGCATGCCGCCAAGCGCCATCGCCAATACCTGTCGCCGCTTCGACGCAACCTCGCCATGACCGGCTTGCTTGCGCGTCATCAGTTTTGATCGCATTACCCCTACCCCATAGCTTTATTTGGGCGATATCTTAATCAAATCCAACCGCTAAGTTGTTTCGTTTCTCCAAGCCCGCATTACGCCGACAGTACGCCTGATTCCATACGCTCCCGGAATGCCACCGTCGAGAGTAAAAGAATGGGCGTCTTGCGACGCCCATTGCAAAACGGCATCAGCGCCGGTTCAATCTTGAAACAGCGCTTGCCGGTACTTACTTTTGGTCTGATGGATTGGCTTCCCCCGCCACCACCAGTTCAGCTCTGTACTTGGCCACGCTGGCCTCGCCGAAGCCTTTCACCTGGGTCAGATCATCGACGCTCTTGAACCGACCGTTTTTCTGCCGATACTCGATGATCTGCTTGGCCTTGGCGGGGCCGATACCCTTGACCGACTCCAGTTCCGACTGCGTCGCGGTATTCAGATCCACCGCGGCCCAGGCCGACACGCTCAACAACAGTCCGGCAAGCAGACTCCCTATCAACTTTTTCATGATACCTCCGCTGGTTTAAGGTGCGCCAAGAGCGGCGCGAAGGCAATTTACGATAGGCGATGCGCTTTGAAAATATCGCTAAAGTTATAGAAAACTCCGTGTTTTCAATGAAAAGGCAGCGATTTCACGGGCCTGACCGGGTCTAGGCAACGTCCTCAAGCTTTTGTAATTTTTTTCTTGGGCAGAGTTCCGAGTGGACGGAGTGCGACGTCCGAATCCGACTGATGGACGGAGCATTAACAGGGTATTGAAAGGGCGCGACAATTTCAGAATCAACGTCACCCCGGCGCAGGCCGGGATTAGCGCCCGTAGCCCGGATGCAGCGTCAGCGGAATCCGGGGAAGTGCGGCGCGACGCCGAGCATTAAAGCGTAGGTTCAGGTCAAAAACCCCGGATTCCATTGCATTTCATCCGGGCTACGCTGACTGACCCCGTTTTCGCGCAGGCCCCGTTTTCTTTGTCCGCTCCCCTTTGTCCATCCCCGGGCAACGGGCTGGACGAAATTGCGTCGTTTGTACTAACATTGAGGCAATCGTACATTCAACGGAGCCCATCATGCCTGCCACTCTCACATCCGCACGCTCCGCCCGTCTTGGCCTGCGCGCAACCCCTGAGCAGGAGGCTGTGCTGCGTCGCGCTGCTGAAGTGGCGCACAAATCGCTCACGGACTTCGTCCTGGATGCCGCCTACCAGGCTGCCGAACAGACCTTGCTTGATCAACGACTGTTCATGGTTTCTGGTAACCAGTACCAGGCACTCATGGAGATGCTTGATCGTCCGGTGACTGAGAACCCAGGGCTTAAGGAATTGTTTTCTCGTCACCCGGTTTGGACCAACACATGAGTCTGTCGGCACCTTTGCCGCTGGATGTGTCGCATCGACTGGACGCATTTGACTGCGGCAAACCGACCCTCACGACTTGGTTGCCGCATCATGCGCGTCAAGCCCAGAGCAGCGGTTCGGCAAGAACGTTTGTTGTCTGTGACCAAGACCGCGTGGCCGGCTATTACAGCTTGACAGTGGGTCAGATCGACACCCTGGAAGCCCCCGAGAGAATTCGGCGCGGCATGGGTCAGTACCCGATCCCCCTGGTTATTTTGGCCAGACTGGCGGTTGATTTGGATTACCAACAGCGAGGGCTGGGTTTCAGCCTTCTTCAGGACGCCATCAGGCGCACGGTTGCCGTTGCCGAACACGCTGGCATACGGGCGCTGCTCACGCATCCCATTGATGCCGAGGCCGATGCGTTTTATCGCCGTTTCGGTTTCGAACCAACTCCCTTGCAAGATCGACAACTCATTTTGCTGCTCAAGGACGCACGGCGGTATGTCAATTAAGATGTCTAAAAAGGGAACACCACCCTTTCAAGGTGCAATTTGCCTTGTAGTAGCACGAGCCTTGTTGAGGATAGGGTATGAAAGTTGGACGCATGTTCGCGAACCGCCAACAAGGCCCGATCGAGAGCTGAAAAGGGTGGCGGCCCCATTGCCCGCTGGCTCATTGCTATGCTTCACAAAGGGGGTAGGCAGGCCGAGGAAGGACGACAATCGTGTCTGACCCCGTTTTCTTGCGCAAAGGGGATAGGCAGGCCGAGGAAGGACGACAATCGTGTCTGACCCCGTTTTCTTGCGTTTTCTTGGCACCGTTTTCTTGGCACGTTTTCTTTGTGTGACCCCGTTTTCTTTGTGCTGCGTTATCGTGTCTGACCCCGTTTTCAAATGTAACCGTGCTCATGACTGTCTCCGTTTTTTTGTGCAAACAGTCTAGCAAACAAAACGGGCACGATTTGCATCGTGCCCGTTTCGGTTTCTAACCGTTGACCGGGTTAACCCGGTGTGGGATTAGAAGGAGTGACGCATACCGATGTTCCAGCCCTTGAAATCACCGCCGAGGTCATCATCACCAGAACCGTAAACCACGAAAGCGGCGGTACGCTTGGACAGGTTGTAGTCAGCGCCGATGGCCCAGGCGTCTTGATCGGCAGGGCCGACGTCAGCTTGACCGTACTGCGCCTTCAACGCGATGGGGCCCATGCTGTGCACGGCGGACAAGTACCAGGAATCGCGGTCAACACCAGCACCGTTATCCACATCTTCGTAGACAAAACCAAGCTTGGTGTCACCGAAGGCATAGCCGGCGCCCAGCTTCACAGCCTTGCGATCGACAACCTTGATGTCTTCCCAGCCCAGGTCAACGGTCAGCGGACCATTGGCGTACATGGCGCCGAGGGAGATCGCGTCATTGGTGTCGCCATTGTCCAGGTGGTCCATGGAAGGAACCAGAGCGGCGGCGATGGTCAGGCCGGAGAAGCTGGGGGAGATGTAAGCCACGGCGTCAGAAGCACGAGCGTGGCCGGTGATCAGCGCAACGCCACCCAGACGAGCAGCGGCGTAGTCGGCGATGGTATCGACGAAGACGTTGTACTTGGTGGTGGTGATCTTGTACGGTGTGTCATGACGACCCATCACGAAGGTACCAAAACCGCCGGCCAGACCGATGAAGGTGTTACGCATGCTCGAACCACCGAAAGCGCCGGTATTATTGTTCGCAGCTGTAACAGAGGTGGTGGGATCGAGTTGCTGCTCGATCTGCCAAACGGCCTTCAGGCCGCCGCCCAGATCTTCCGAACCCTTGAAGCCGATGCGGCTGGAATTGCTCACGACGTCCATGTCGGTACCGCTGACGCTGGTATCTTCAATGGCGAAGTGCATGATGCCATAAACGTCAACGTTGGAAGTTGCGGCAAAAGCGGGGGCGGACACAACACCAGCAACAGCCAGAGCGATCAGAGACTTTTTCATGTTTGAAACTCCTATCAAGTTAGTAAAACCAAAAACTGCTTACTCTGCGCGGTGGCCGGTCAGCTTGCGGGTGCTCGCCTTCCCTTGCCGCCGCCCTCTACTACTAATACTCAGGAGAGGGAGCCTTGAAACCTCTCGCGCGAGAAGTTGGAGCGCATTCTGCATAACTCTTAACATCAGCGACATATCCGGATCGATAGTTCAAGTAATTTATCAAGAGTGGTGTTGCAGCGATGCAACAGGACGTTGCGGGTAGCGGAAAATAATTTCTTGACAAGCTTGCACAACAACGGTCAAGGCGGGAAATGCCGGCCTCGCACCCAGGCGGGCATGAAATGGAATAATGCCTAGCCTGTCACTGGAGAGCACCATGTCCGCCGTGTTAACCGTTCGCAACTCTGAAATTTAGAAAGCAGCCATCGAGCGCGCCGCCACCGCCGTCAGTGGCCGTTCACTATCCAGCTTGGCGGCGGCAGCAATTGGGCGCCATTTGCGAGATACGTAAAACCGTTTCCCATGCCGGGCCGGATCAGGCAATTCAATGACACAGGGAAACTTGTCATCCAGCGTCAAGCGGTGCGCACGGCGCACTCTACTGAGCCGTCATAGCGGCTGGGGTTTGCCGGCATCCAGCCATGGCACGTTGATAAAGACAAATTCCAAGTCAGATGTTGACCCTGGATACCGGCTTACCCCATGCCGGTATGACCGCCCCTTTGTATGGGCAGTTACAAGAAGTCCTGCAAGCGCATCAGCCCGGTTGCAGCCAGTTCTCGATGACGAGCCCCTGGACGCGTTGAAACTCTCTGGTGTTGTCTGTTACCAGAATGGCTTCGAGTGCAAGCGCATGCGCCGCGATCAGCAGATCGTTTGGACCAATGAGCGCTCCCTGCCGCTCCAATGCGGCCCGCTGTTGACCATAATGCTGATCGGTCGGCGCTTCGAGCGGCAATACGGGCAGCGTTGCAAGTATCGCTTCGAGTTGGTTGGTCAGCTTTTCCGATCCCCGCTTGGCCGCGCCGTAGCGCAATTCTGCCGCGACGATCAGGCTGGTGCAGACTTGATCGCCGCCCACCGCGGCGATACGCGCGGATACCATGCCTTGCGGTCGCTTGACGAGATCGGAAAGGATATTGGTATCGAGCAGGTAATACATATTCAGAAATCCACCTGTTCGATAGGCAGTTCTTCAATACGCGGAAAATCTTCGTCGAGCGGGTGCAAGGTAGCGAGCAGTTCCAGCAAAGGCTGCCGCTTGACCGGTTCAATGATGAGTTGATCGCCTTGCTTGCGGATGATGGCCTGATCGCCAGGCAGTTCGAATTCGCGCGGAATACGCAGCGCCTGATTGCGCCCGTTACGAAACAATTTGACATGACGTTCGGTATACATCGCGTCCCCTCCTAGAGGCATATGCTTTGGCATAGGCTACACGGACAGAAGGTTCGGCGCAATTGTGGTGAGGAAACGAAGCCTTATAGACCCTCTCGGTTCATATCACCGGAACATCTACATCTTCATACAGATCATCCAGCGTCAGCGCGATGCGGATGTCTCCGCAGCCGAGATGGAGCACATCGTTTTCTTCCAGGCTGGCGTGTTGCCAGTCGCCGGTTTCTTCACGCAGGTAGTACTCGGCGCGGCGGACTTCGCAATCCACCATCAAATACGCCTTGAGACTTGGCAGACTGCGATAGGCCAGCCACTTCTCGCGTTTGTCGGTGGTGACTGTGGAGGGGGAAAGCACTTCGACCAGGATGCAGGGCGCGGTCTTGTACAGCGGATGGTCGTCGTCTCGGTCGCACACCAGCATCACGTCGGGGTAGTAGAAGATATTTTGCGTCATCAGACGCAGTTTCATGTCGGCCATGTAAGCGACGCAGGTCTTGCCGCGCGTGGCGGCACGGAAGTGGAAACCGATATTGAGCGCGATGCGGTTGTGCCGTTCGCTGGCGCCGGCCATGGCGTAGATCTCGCCGGCCACGTATTCATGTTTGGCGGTGGCTTCGGCTTCCATGCTCAGATATTCGTCGGCGGTATGTAAGGTGTACTGATGGGCAAGTGCCATGCTGATCTCCGGAACGCATCGTCAGATTTTCATTCTATCTCGCCGCTTTCCGGCTGTAGATCGAAGACATCGGACCAGTCGCCCCACAGGTACCAATCGTCGCCGAGCGATTCGATGGGATGTTCGGTGCGGCCGGAACCATTGCCGCAGATCATGGCATCGGCCGGGCAGTATTTTTCGCAGCCCCAGCAAATTCGTTCAGGATGTTTGGGGTGCAAGGGGAATTTCTGTTTGATCTTTTTCATGTAGCCGAGCATTGATCGATGAATGCCCTAATGATTGATGAAGTGGCTGAAATGACAAGCGAAAAAGCTGACTGGCACCCATAGCCTGAAGTCAGAGGGCCGTAACAGCACAGCCCGCGCCAGCGAGAATGGCGTAGCCCCGGCCCGGCTCTACGCAATCTGACGTATATGCCCGCCGACCATGTCTCCGTAATCTGGCCTCGACTGCAATCCAGTCCCGCCCACTTACCCTCAGGAGACATCCATGCATCGTCGCAATTTCATCAAGGCCGCCACGCTCTCCGTCGCGCTGGCCGCCGCTGGGCTGACCAGCTTGTCCGCCCTCGCCGCCGATACCATCAAGGTCGGCATCCTGCATTCGCTGTCCGGCACCATGGCGATTTCCGAAACGGCGCTGAAGGAAACCGCGCTGATGACCATAGACGAAATCAACAAGTCCGGCGGCGTCATGGGCAAGAAGCTGGAAGCCGTGGTGGTCGACCCCGCTTCCAACTGGCCGCTGTTCGCCGAGAAGTCGCGGCAACTGCTGAGCAAGGACAAGGTCGATGTGGTGTTCGGCTGCTGGACTTCGGTGTCGCGCAAATCCGTCTTGCCGGTGTTCAAGGAGCTCAACGGCCTGTTGTTCTACCCGGTGCAGTACGAAGGCGAAGAACTGGAGAAGAACGTGTTCTACACCGGCGCCGCGCCGAATCAGCAAGCGATACCCGCCGTCGAGTATCTGATGAGCAAGGATGGCGGTTCCGCCAAGCGCTGGGTGCTGCTCGGCACCGATTACGTCTACCCGCGCACCACCAACAAGATTCTGCGCGCCTTCCTGAAATCCAAGGGTGTGGCCGATGCCGACATCATGGAGGAGTACACGCCGTTCGGTCATAGCGATTACCAGACCATCATCGCCAAGATCAAGAAATTCGCCGGCGAGGGCAAGAAGACCGCCGTGGTGTCGACCATCAACGGCGACTCCAATGTGCCGTTCTACAAGGAACTCGGCAATGCCGGCCTGAAGGCATCGGACGTGCCGGTGGTGGCGTTCTCGGTGGGCGAGGAGGAACTGCGCGGTGTCGATACCAAACCGCTGCAAGGCCACCTGGCGGCATGGAACTACTTCCAGTCGATCAAGAACCCGGAGAACGCCAAGTTCATCAAGATGTACCGCGACTGGGCGAAGAAGAACAAGTTGCCGAATGCCGACACCGTGGTCACCAAC
Organism: Betaproteobacteria bacterium; assembly: GCA_020061585.1. GTDB lineage: Bacteria > Pseudomonadota > Gammaproteobacteria > Burkholderiales > Thiobacillaceae > PFJX01. Next base: position 10,376 of record JAGUXX010000239.1, read on the forward strand.
GACCCGATGGAAGCCACCTACATCGGCATCCACATGTGGAAGCAGGCGGTCGAGAAGGCCAAGTCCACCGATGTCGACAAGGTCATCGCCGCGATGGCCGGCCAGACCTTCAAGGCGCCGTCCGGCTTCGTCGCCAAGATGGACGAGAAAAACCATCACCTGCACAAGCCGGTGTTCATCGGCGAAGTGAAGTCGGACGGCCAGTTCAACGTGGTGTGGAAGACCAAGGGCCCGGTCCGCGCCGCGCCGTGGAGTCCGTACATCCCCGGCAACGACAAGAAGAAGGACGTGCCGGACAGCAAGTAAGCCGGTGTTTGGCGCTCTCCCGCGGGAGGGCGTCATTCCCGTGCATGTTTCGTAGGGTGCGCCATGCGCACCGATCCATTGACTGGATTCCGGCCTTCGCCGGAATGACGACGTTGATGCCTGTACGGGAATGACGGAAATCACCCACACCATGACTCGATACCTTCTCTCCCTCCTGCTCTGTCTCTTCGCCGTGCCCGCCTTTGCCGCGCTCGATCCGGCGCTGGTCAGGCAACTGGCGGACGAAGACTCCGACATCAAGATCGCCGCGATCCAGCAATTCGGCGCGTCCGCCGATCCTGAGGCAGGCCGGCTGCTGAAGGCGATGGCCGATGACGAATTGCTGGTCGGCGACGACACCGTGTTCCGCTTCGACGGCGAACAGGCGCGGGATGCCGCCAGCGGCGCATTGATCGAACCGGTGCCGGAGGCGTACGAGTCGATCACCGTCAACAATCGTATCCGCGCCGCGCTGTCGAATGCGTTGGCCGCCCTGAAACTGTTCGACGCGGATCGCGGCGTGCGTCTGACCGCGGCCAAGGAACTGCAAAGCAATGCCGGCCTGGAAGTGGCGCCGATTCTGGCGCGGGCGATGGACAAGGAAAGCGATAGCGAAATCCAGGCGCTGCTGCGTCAGGCGCATGCGCTGGCGAATCTGGGCAACCCCGATGCCGCCGCGCGACTGGCCGCCGTGGACGTGCTGTCGGACAGCGCCAGCGCGGCGACGCGCGGGCTGTTGCTGCCGCTGCTGGAAACCGCCAACGAACCCGACGCCACGGTGCGCGCCGCCGCCGCGCAAGCGGTGAAGGAGATCGAATCGCGGCTGGCGATCGGCGAAACGCTGGCCAAGATGTTCACCGGCATCTCGCTCGGCAGCATACTGCTGCTGGCCGCGCTGGGCCTGGCCATCACCTATGGCGTCATGGGCGTGATCAACATGGCGCACGGCGAACTGCTGATGGTCGGCGCCTATGCCACCTTCTTCGTGCAGACCCTGTTCCGCGCCTGGTTGCCGGATTACCTGGACTGGTATCTGCTGGCGGCGGTGCCGGTTGCCTTCTTCGCCGCCGCGCTGGTCGGCATGCTGCTGGAGCGCACGGTGATTCGCCGGCTTTACGGCCGGCCGCTGGAAACGCTGCTGGCCACCTGGGGCTTGAGCCTGGTCCTGATCCAGGCGGCGCGCGTGCTGTTCGGCGCGCAGAACGTGGAAGTCGCCAATCCGGTGTGGATGTCCGGCGGCGTTGAAATCATGGCCGGCCTGGTGCTGCCGTGGAACCGCATCGTCATCGTCGGCTTCACGCTGTTCGTGCTGGCGCTGATGTGGGTGTTGATGCAGAAGACCCGGCTCGGCCTGTTCGTGCGCGCCGTCACCCAGAACCGGCCGATGGCCGGCTGCGTCGGCGTGCCGACCGGTCGCGTCGATACACTGGCCTTCGGCCTGGGCGCCGGCATCGCCGGTCTGGGCGGCGTGGCGCTGTCGCAAATCACCAACGTCGGTCCGGACATGGGCCAAGGCTACATTGTCGATTCCTTCCTGGTCGTGGTGCTCGGCGGCGTCGGCCAGTTGGCCGGGGCGGTGTGGGCGGCGCTGGGCCTGGGTATCGTCACCAAGTTCCTGGAAGGCTGGTGGGGCGCGGTGATCGCCAAGATCGTGGTGCTGGTCATCGTCATCATCTTCATCCAGAAACGCCCGCAGGGACTGTTCGCCCTCAAGGGCCGGTTCGTGGAGAACTGAGATGAGCAGAACCCCACACATAACAGACCGTCATTCCGGCGAATGCCGGAATCCAGGAAGTACATCCAACATCAATCAGCCACACGAACTGGATTCCGGCATACGCCGGAATGACGGACCTATTTGATATGCGCACCCCCTTCATCATCCGCTTCCTCAACGCCACGCCGCGCGCCGGCTGGATCGCCCTCGGCGTGTTCGCGGCGCTGACCCTGGTGGTCATGCCGGCCTTGCACCTGCTGCTGCCGGAATCCAGCCCGTTCCACGTCTCCACCTATGTCATCACGCTGTCCGGCAAGATCATGTGCTACGCCATCGTGGCGGTGGCGATGGACCTGATCTGGGGTTACGCCGGCATCTTGAGCCTGGGCCACGGCCTGTTCTTCGCGCTCGGCGGTTATGCCTTCGGCATGTATCTGATGCGCGAGATCGGCACCGACGGGTCCTACCAGTCGCATCTGCCCGACTTCATGGTGTTTCTCGACTGGAAGGAACTGCCCTGGTACTGGGCCGGTTCCGATTCCATGCTCTGGGCGATATTGCTGGTGTTGACGGTGCCGGCGCTGGTGGCCTACATCTTCGGCTACTTCGCGTTCCGTTCGCGGATCAAGGGCGTGTACTTCTCGATCATCACCCAGGCGATGACCTTCGCCGCGATGCTGTTCTTCTTCCGCAACGAGACCGGCTTCGGCGGCAACAACGGTTTCACCGACTTCAAGCGCATTCTCGGCCACGACATCACCTCGCCGGAAATGCGCGCCACGCTGTTCGCGCTGTCGGCGCTGGCGCTGATGCTGACCCTGCTGGCCGGACGCTATCTGGTCACCTCCAAGTTCGGCCGGGTGCTGACCGCCATCCGCGACGCCGAAAGCCGGGTGATGTTCATCGGCTACAACCCGCTGCACTACAAGCTGTTCATCTGGACCTTCTCGGCGATGCTCTGCGCGATCGCCGGGGCGCTGTACGTGCCGCAGGTGGGCATCATCAATCCGGGCGAAATGTCGCCGGCCAACTCCATCGAAATCGCCATCTGGGTGGCGGTGGGCGGACGCGGCACCTTGATCGGCCCGGTCATCGGCGCCGGCCTGGTCAACCTGTTCAAGAGTTACTTCACCGTCGCCTTCCCTGAATACTGGCTGTTCTTCCTCGGCGCGCTGTTCGTCGGCGTGACGTTGTGGCTGCCGGAGGGTGTGACCGGTTTGTGGAAACGCCTGAAAGCGCGGAGAACGGCATGAACGCCACGGTGGAAAACCCCAACTGGGAGGTCAGCGTGCCGGCCATCGGCCATGTGCTGCAACCCGGCGTCGATACCTCGCACAAGGTCATCCTGTATCTGGAAGACATTTCGGTCAGCTTCGACGGCTTCAAGGCGCTGAACAATCTGACGCTGGCCATCGATGCCGGCGAACTGCGCTGCATCATCGGCCCCAACGGCGCCGGCAAGACGACGATGATGGATGTCATCACCGGCAAGACGCGGCCCGACTCCGGCACCTGCTTCTTCGGCCAGACCATCGACCTCACCCGCATGACCGAGCCGCAGATCGCCCATGCCGGCATCGGCCGCAAGTTCCAGAAACCGACCATCTTCGAGAACCATACGGTGTTCGAGAATCTGGAACTGGCGATGAAGACCGACAAGCGCGCCTGGACCAGCCTGTTCGCCTGGCTGTCATCCGAAGGCCGCGACCGGATCAGCGACACCTTGAAACTGATCCGTCTCGATCACCAAGCCGAACGACAGGCCGGCCTGCTGTCGCACGGCCAGAAACAATGGCTGGAAATCGGCATGCTGCTGATGCAGGAACCGCAACTGCTGCTGCTCGACGAACCGGTCGCCGGCATGACCGACGACGAAACCGAACGCACCGGCGAACTGTTCAAATCGCTGGCTGGCAAACATTCGCTGGTGGTAGTCGAACACGACATGGCGTTCATCGAACAACTCGGCGGCAAGGTCACCGTGCTGCACGAAGGCTCGGTGCTGGCCGAAGGCGACCTGGCCACGGTGCAGGCCGATGAGCGGGTGGTGGAGGTGTATCTTGGACGCTAAAAATGCAGGTTCAAGGCTCATGGCGCAAGGTTCATGTACCTTGCCCCTTGAACCTTGCACCATGAACCTTGAACCCAGCGAAGCGCAACCATGCTGAAGGTCGAAAACCTCAACCAGTATTACGGCGGCAGCCACATCCTGCGCGACCTGTCGTTCGAAGCGCCGACCGGTCAGGTCACCTGTCTGCTCGGGCGCAACGGCGTCGGCAAGACGACGCTGCTGAAAACCCTGATGGGCCTGGTGCCGGCGAAGACCGGCACGGTGGTGTTCGACGGCCAGACCATCACCCACGCGCCGTCGCATACCCGAGTCAAGGCCGGCATCGGCTTCGTGCCGCAGGGGCGCGAAATCTTCCCGCGCCTGACCGTCGAGGAAAATCTGCGCATGGGCCTGGCGACGAAACCCGGCGGCACACCGATTCCGCCGCGCATCTACGAGATGTTCCCGGTGCTGAAACAAATGCTGAAGCGGCGCGGCGGCGATCTGTCCGGCGGCCAGCAACAACAACTGGCGATCGGCCGGGCGCTGGCCTTCGGACCGAAACTGCTGATCCTTGACGAGCCCACCGAAGGCATCCAACCGTCGATCATCAAAGACATCGAACGCGCCATCCGCGCGCTGGCCGAGGAAGGCAGCATGGCGATTCTGCTGGTCGAACAGTATTACGACTTCGCCCGCTCGCTGGCCGATCAATACCTGCTGATGGAACGCGGCGAGTTCATCAAGCGTGGCGCGGGAGCGGATATGGACCGGGATGGGGTAAGAGAACTGCTGTCGGTATAGCGATGCGCGAAACCGTTGGGTGCGCCATGCGCACCATTGCACAGTTGAAGGGGCAAGCGGTGCGCATGGCACCCTACGGGATAATGACCCGATGAATAACGCCGAGCCCATCAACCAAAGCTGGCAAGCCCATCTGGCGCTCGGCTTCGAACGACGCGATGCCGCCAGCGTGCTGACCCGACGCGAACATTACGGCCCGCTGCGCGTGCAGAAGGCCTTGTACCCGGAAGGTGAGGCGGTCTGCCATGCCATCGTGCTGCATCCGCCGTCCGGCATTGCCGGCGGCGATCAACTGGACATCTCGGTCGATGTCGGGTCGGGTGCGCATGCGCTGCTGACCACGCCGGGCGCCGGCAAGTGGTATCGCAGCGCCGGGGCAATGGCCGATCAACGCCTGATTTTCAATGTGGCAGCCGATGCGACTCTGGAATGGTTGCCGCAGGAGAGCATCGTGTTTGATGGCGCGCGCGCCGACATGCGAAGCCGCTTCAGGCTGGCGTCCGGCGCGCGCTGCATTGCCTGGGACGTGCTGTGCCTGGGCCGACGAGCGGCGGGCGAACGCTTCGAGCGCGGCGAATTGCGTCTGCTCGCGCGCATCGAG
>JAGUXX010000255.1 GCA_020061585.1 Betaproteobacteria bacterium
CGGCTGGGTGTTCTTCTCGCCGATGATGGTGATCGACTCGGTGCCGGCGATGTTGGAGGTGATCTCGACCGGCACGACCGCGCCGTTCTCGGCGATGTCCGGCGCTTTCACGCTGATGTCGCCCGCCGCCGCGCCAGTACCGCCGATCGCGCTCATCACGCCGCCCAGGTCCTTGCTTTCGAACGCAGCCTTGTTCCAGTCGGACGCGAAAACCGCGCCTGGCTTCAGCAGGCCGGCAACCATCGCCACGCTCACCGCGCTGGCAGCGCCGGCGCCCTTCAGTACGTTTCTGCGCAAAATATTCATGTGCACTCCTTTGTGGATCGTTGATTAAAGGCTATGGACAAAGTCGACGACCTTGTCGATTTCTTCCTCGCTCAGCACTTGGTGCTTGCCGAACGGCGGCATGAAACTGGATGAATTGGACACCGCGGCATCCCAGATAATCGACCGCAAACGGGCTTTATCCGGAAAACGGGCCTGCATGGCGATGATCGGCGGACCGCTGTTGCCGGTCTGCTCGGCATCCGGAATGGTCGGAAAACCGTGGCAAGCCAGGCAATTCCCCTTGGCGCGATCGAACACGATATCTTTGCCCGCCGAATGCGGATTCGCGGACTGGGCGGAAGTCGTAGCGACCGCCAGCAAGGCGGCGAGAGCAAAGACCAACGTGGCGCGTTTGCGCACTACCAACATCGTTCCAAGCGAATTCAAATCAGCTACGCGATCCATCGAAAATTCAGTTGCGACCATCAGGGCGACGAAGCTTATTCGCAACATCCCATCCGGCACAAGTCAAAAGCATCAATCTGGTACGATATTTTTCACCTTGAGTATGTTAGTACCAAACCTTGTTTTTCAAAGGGTTATTCGATCGCAGGCCAGTCATGTCGCGTGCTTGCGCGCGACATCACCGACATAAGCTGGAACGAATGATCAAGGCGGAACGCGCGGGCCTATAACCTGGTCGCCAGCGCCTGCTCCAATTTGACTTGATCGGCGGTAAACCCGCGTATGCCTTCGGCGAGCTTTTCGGTCGCCATCGCATCCTGATTCATGTCCCAGCGGAATTCCGCCTCGGTCATCGAGGCCGGGCGCGGGTTGACCGCGCCGGTGTACTCAAGGCGACGCGCCAGCGTACCGGGCATTTGCCGCAATTCATCGAGCAGGGCCGGGCTGATGGTCAGCCGATCGCAGCCGGCCAGCGCGATGATTTCGCCACTGTTGCGGAACGAGGCGCCCATCACCGTGGTGGCGTAGCCGTGCGCCTTGTAGTAATCGTAGATGCGGCGCACCGACAGCACACCCAGATCCTCTTCGGCGGGTATCTCGCCGCGCCCCTCCTTGGCTTTCTGCCAGTCGAAAATCCGCCCGACAAACGGTGAAATCAAGGTCACCCCGGCCTCGGCGCAGGCGCGCGCCTGGGCGAAGCCGAACATCAGCGTCAGGTTGCAGTGGATACCTTCGTGTTCCAGGATTTCCCCGGCGCGTATGCCTTCCCAGGTCGAGGCGATCTTGATCAGCACGCGTTCGTTGGCGACGCCCGCTTCGTTATACATGCGGATGATCTTGCGCGCCTTGGCCAAGGTCGCCTGAGTATCGAAGGACAGCCGCGAATCCACTTCGGTGGAAATGCGGCCAGGCACGATTTTCAGCACCTCCACACCGACTTCGACCGCCAGTTTGTCCATCGCGGCATTGATACGCTGGGTCCGATCTTCGCTTTGGATTTTTGCCCAGGCGATGGCATCGTCGATCAGCGGCGCATATTCCGGCAGGCTGGCCGCCTTCAGCAGCAGGGAGGGGTTGGTGGTGGCATCTTCCGGTTGATGGTGACGGATCGCTTCGATATCGCCGGTGTCGGCGACGATGGCGGTCATGGATTTGAGTTGATCGAGCAAATTGGACATGGCGATTACCTCTTCAGTCATTCTTGTTGGCGAAGGAACAGCAAAACCCGCGCTTCAGTGTAGAGGTTTTCGCGGCGGCGCGTCGCCGGCGCCGCTTTACCCGCGTTGCCCGGCGGCGCGGCGCATTTCCCGCCAATCCGCCAACAGCGCTTGCAGTTCGGCTTCCTTGACCGGCAAGGTCAGTTCCGCGTCGATCCGGAAGCGCGCGCGCAACCGTTCCAGCGCGTGTTCATGCGCCGACTCGTAAAGCACCAGCAGTTTCGCATCCGGGTGCGACTGCGCGGTGGCCAGCAGCGATTCAAGATTGCTGACGCGGTCGCGAAAATCCGGCTGAAAATAGAAATCGGCGACGATCACCGCCGGTTTTTCCTTGCGCATCAGGCCAATCGCCTTGCGCACCGAGAATTCGGTCAAGACCCGATACCCCAGACCTTCGTAGATGACGCGCTGATTGGGATAACCCAGCAGTTCAATCACCGACAACAGTGTCGGCGGGTCAGCGATTTCGGCTTGCGGACTCATGGATAAACGTCCAAGCTGGGCGCGCCCGCGTCACTTCCCGGCCGCCTTGATCGCCAGCAATTCGATCGCCTGTTCCAGGGTCACCGCCTCCGGGCTCATTTCCTTGGGCAGCGTGGCGTTGAGCTTGCCATGCTGCACATAAGGCCCGAAACGGCCGGACTTGAGGCTGATCGGCTTGCCATCCTTGGGATGCTTGCCGAGTTCCTTGCCCGGGTCCGGCGCGGCGCGTTTGCCGGCGCCCTCGGCGCGCGGCTCGAATTCGAAGCCGACCTTGCCCTCCTTGTCGCGCACCAGGAACGCCGAGAACTTGCGCTTGGTGCGCGCCGAAACGAAGCCGGTCAGCAGATCGGTCTTGCCTTCGTCAAGCAGCTTGCGCATCTGCGCGTGTTCCACCGGCTGTTGCAATATGGTCTTGCCGCTGCGGAAATCGCACTTCTTGTCCGGGCCGACACTGTGCTCGCAAACATAGGAATTGCCGTGTTCATACACCGCCGCGCCGCACTTGGGACAGGCGCCAAGCCTTTCCTGGGCGGAGAAGTCGACGGGCTCGGCGAGTTCACCCTCACGCGGCTGACCAAAGTCGAACTCCGGCGCCTGTTCGTCGTTGAGGCGAATCTCGGCATCGAACGGACGCCCCATCTTGTTCCTGAAACCGGTCAGCGGACCGATCTTGCGATTGCTCAGCAACGCTTCCATCTCCGCCACCTCGAACTGACGGCCGGCGACGATCTTCCAGGCGCTCCAGTCGCAGGCCTGGCAGGCGAATTTCTTGTAGTTTTCCTTCACCACCCCGCCACATTTCGGGCAAGGCGTGCTCAAGGTGGCAAAGTCGCCCGGCACGGTATCGGATTCGTAGCGCTTGGCGCGGTCGACGATTTCCTGGGTCAGCCCGGTGATGTGCGCCATGAACTCTTCGCGCGTCAGCTTGCCGTGCTCCATCTGCGCCAGTTTGTATTCCCAGCCGCCGGTGAGTTCCGGCGAGGTCAGTTCCTTGACGCCGAGACCGCGCAACAGGGTGATCAGCGAGAACGCCTTGGCGGTGGGCACCAGATCGCGGCCTTCGCGATGCAGATAAACCTCGGACAGCAGATTTTCGATGATCTGCGCGCGCGTCGCCGGCGTGCCGAGTCCGCGTCCGGCCATCGCCGCGCGCAGTTCCTCGTCCTCGATCATCTTGCCCGCGCCTTCCATCGCCGACAGCAGCGTGGCTTCGTTGAAGCGCGCCGGCGGCCGGGTGTGGGCGGCCTTGACTTCGACCGATCGGGTCGCCAGCGTTTCCCCCGGCACGATCGGCGACAGTGACGGCGTGGCGCCATCCTCGTCTTCCACCGCCGCTTCCTTGCCGTACACCGTCAGCCAGCCCGGGTTGACCAGCACCTTGCCTTCGGTCTTGAAGGCGTGTTCGGCGACCCGGGTAATGCGCGTGGTCACCGCATATTCCGCCGCCGGGTAGAACACCGCGAGAAACCGTCGGGTGACCAGGTCGTACAGCTTCATTTCGATTTCATTCAGCGTTTTCGGCGGAATGCCGGTCGGAATGATCGCGAAGTGATCGGAAATCTTGGCGTTGTTGAATATCCGCTTGTTCGGCACCACCCATTTCTTGTCCAGGATGGTCGCCGCCAGCGGCGCATAGTCCTGCGGCAGGTTGGCCAGCACTTCATTGACCGTCGGCAGGTAATCCTCCGGCAGGGCGCGCGCGTCGGTCCGCGGATAGGTCAGCACCTTGTGCTTTTCGTACAGCGCCTGCGCCAGTCCCAGGGTGACCTTGGCGGAGAAACCGAAACGGCCGTTGGCTTCGCGTTGCAGACTGGTCAGGTCGTACAGCAGCGGTGACAACTGACTGGTCGGCTTGGTCTCCTCGGTGGCCCGCGCCGGTTGGCCGACGCAGGCGTCGCGGATCGCCTCGGCGCTGGGCAGGTCCCACAGCCGATAGGCCGTGGCATGCTCGTCGTCTTCGACTTTCCTGAATTTCTCGTTGAACCAGCGCCCCGGATAGGCGCCCTTCTCGCCGGCGAAGCGCGCCTCCAGCTCCCAATACGGACGCGACACGAAACGCCGGATGCGCTCCTCGCGCTCGACCACGATGGCCAGCGTCGGCGTCTGTACCCGGCCGACCGTGGTCAGATGAAAGCCGCCGGTCTTGGAATTGAACGCGGTCATTGCCCGGGTGCCGTTGATGCCGATCAGCCAGTCGCTTTCGGCGCGGCTGATCGCGGCGGCGCGCAGGCCGGACATTTCCTCGCCGGCGCGCAGACTGGCGAAACCGTCGCGGATCGCGCTCTGGGTCATCGATTGCAACCACAGACGCCGCACCGGCTTCTTGGTGGCGCTGTGCTGGGCGATGTAATTGAAGATCAGCTCGCCCTCGCGTCCCGCGTCACAGGCGTTGATCAGCCCGTCGACATCCTTGCGCTTGATCAGGCGCGTCAGCAGCTTCAGGCGGTCTTCGGTCTTCTCCACCGGCTTCAGCGCGAAGTGCGGCGGAATCACCGGTAGATTGGCGAACGACCACTTGCCGCGCTTGACCTCGAATTCCTCGGGCAAGGTCAGTTCCAGCAGATGACCGACGGCGGATGACAGCACATAGTGCTCGGACTCGAAAAAGTCCTTGTCCTTGGTGAAACCGCCCAGCGCGCGGGCAATATCCTGAGCGACCGACGGCTTCTCGGCAATGATGAGTTGTTTGGACACGGCGGCGATCAGTGCAAAGTGGGCTGCCAGCCGTTCAGCGGGCCGTCGTCCTGTTCGTCATCGTCGGACTCGCCGCCGCGCACCAGATCCTCCAGCCACAGCACATCGCCGGCGCCTTTCAGCTTCCACAGCGCCAGCAACGCGATCCATTTGACGCGATCGGTGGCCACCTCGGCGTCGCTCAACGCCAGCGCCCGGTCGATGATCCACTCCCGGGCATGCACCGGCAGCAGCCCGGAGCCTTCGAGAAAGGTCAGGAAACCGCGACCCTCGGTCGCCAGACGGCCGATCTCGTAATCGTTGTAAACCCGAATCGCGGGATGCTCGACGCCGCCCTCGTCGGGGGTCAGGTCATCCAGCGCGGCCAGCCAGTCGAGCGCTTCGTCGATGGCCTGGTCTTCGAAGCCGGCGGCGGACAATTTGCGTGAAAGCCGCTCCGGATCCGGGAAATGTTCGGACAAAAGATAGGTGTCGTAGAGATAGAGAAGGATGTCGAACATTGTCAGAACAGTCGTTGATAAAGGCCGCCAGGCAGCTTGGCGACAGCGCCGCGCATTTCGGCCGCGAGAAGCTTGACCGAGACATCCTCCACCGTCAAGCCGAGACGGGAAGCGAGTTGATCCGGAATCAACGGACCGCCGGACAGCAGATCAAGCAAGGCGGCGTCGGCATCACCGGCATCGACCGGCGCGGCAGCGGTTGGCAAGCCCCCCGGTATGGCACTTGGCAAGAGCCGGCCGAGTTCCTCCAGCACATCGGTCGCCGACTCGACCAGCTTGGCGCCCTGTTTGATCAGACGGTGACAGCCTTTGGTCAGCGCCGAATGTATCGAGCCGGGCAGCGCGAACACTTCCCGGCCCTGTTCGGCGGCGAGCCGCGCGGTAATCAGCGAACCGCTTTGCAGCGCCGCCTCGATCACCAGCACGCCCAGGCTCAGGCCGCTGATGATGCGATTGCGGCGCGGGAAATGGCCGCTTTTCGGCGGCGTGCCGATCGGGAATTCCGACACCAGCGCGCCCTCCGCCGCCAGGCGATGCGCCAAGGCCTTGTTGCGCGCCGGATAGACGCGATCCAGGCCGGTGCCGACCACCGCCACGCTGCTCGCCAGACCGTCCAGGCCGCCGCCATGCGCGGCGGTATCGATGCCCAGCGCCAGTCCGCTGACGATAGTCAATCCGGCATCCGACAGGGCCCTGGCAAAGGCTTGCGCGTCACGCTGACCTTGCGGCGAGGCATGCCGACTGCCGACGATGGCCAGCATCGGTCGCGCCAGCCAGGCCGGATCGCCCTTGACATAGAGCCAGGCCGGCGGGGCCGGCAGATCGCGCAAGGCCGAAGGGTATGCCGGATCGTTCCAGGTCAGCAGGTGATTGTCCGGTTGCGCCAGCCAATCTCGCCCCGGTTGCAGGATCGAGTCATCGACATCCTGGGTGATGGCGCGCGCCAGCGCCGGCCCGACCAGCGCTTGCAATTGCGTGGCGGAGGCGCCCAGGATGCTCCGCGGGGCGCCGAAAGCCCGCAACAAACGCTGCGCCGACTCCGGACCAAGGCCGGGAATCGCCTCGAGCGTCAGCCAGGCATCGGCATCAGCGGGAACCGGCAACGGGAATCGCGGTTGTCGGCGCGCTCAGGGATTGCGCGCCGCATCACCCACCGAAACCGGCTCGACGGATTTCATCACCAACGCGTAAGCCACTTTGTTGAACACCCGGTAAACAAATGCCAGGCCATTGCGCGACTCCGGCAAGGCGCTGCTGTCGTCGGCATTCTTCACGCAATCGTCGGCATGTCCGCGCCCGCCACCAGCCAGAAAGGCGATCTTCCCGGCGCGGATGCACTTCGGATCGGCCACCGAACGCCCCGGCCGGAACAAGGCCAGCACATGGCCTTCTTCCAGTCCGTCGCGCGCGCCTTTGTCCAGCACCAGAGTCATCCAGGCGCCGGCGAAGCGCGGTCCGCCCAGTGTCGATACGACCTTGGCCTGAACCGCGTGGTCCGGCGCGTGCGGCATGTATTGCGGCGGCTCCATCTTCCAGGCCGGCACCAGACGATCGCGTTCCAGCACCTCCTGCTCGGTGCGCAGCAAACGTATCACTTGCGGATCACCGGGGGTTTCGGTGCGCGCTTCGGCGACATGGATCATTTCATAGGCCAGCACTTCCTTCGGGTCATCCGGGTTCTTCAACGCCTGTCCCAGGCGCACCACCCGCCAATCGACGATGTCCGCCTCGCCCTTCGACGCAAACACCCGATCACCCGGTCCGAACATCACCCGTTCATCGCTGGAGCCGAGAATTTTCGGCGCGGCGGCCAGATCACCCGGATCGCCGACGCCGCCACGACTCAACAGCGCCGAAATGGCGGCGATCGGAATCGCCGGAATGCCGGCTTCCTTGATGATGATCGGCTCGCCGCGAATTTCCGGCGACAGCTTCACGGTGCGGTCGAAACGCCCGCCCTGCAAGGACAGACGCGGCTTGCCGCCTTCCATGGACAACAATACGATATCGCCGGGATAAATCAGATGCGGATTCTTGATCTGTTCTTTATTGAAGCCCCAGACCTCCGGCCACTTCCACGGATCCTTGAGAAACTTCGCCGAAATATCCCAGAGCGTATCGCCCTTGACCACGACATGACGATCGGGCGCCTGTTCCTGGAGTCGGATCTCATCCGCCCGGATCTGAGCGCTCAGACCTGTGCTCAATCCCAACGCCGCTATCAAAACGAGAGTACGCATGTTGCTTCCCTTCATGGATGGTCGCCGCAAGTATATGAACTTGGCACCGTTATAATTCAGTCACGAAAAAGCTTAAACCACTTTTCCTGATTTAGCCTTCATTCAGCCATCATTTTTGCCGACATTCGCCATGGCCCTGCTAAAAATCCTGCATTATCCCGATCCGCGCCTGCATACCGTCGCCAAGCCGATCGCCGAAGTCAACGACGAAATACGCCGACTGGCCGCCGACATGGCCGAAACCATGTACGCCGCGCCGGGCATCGGCCTGGCCGCGACCCAGATCGACCGGCATATCCGGATGCTGGTAGTGGATATCAGCGAAGAGAAAAACAGCCTGTTGACGCTGATCAATCCGCGCATTCTGCTCAAGGAAGGCGAAGCGATGCATGAAGAAGGTTGCCTGTCGGTGCCCGGTATTTACGACAAGGTCAGCCGCGCCGAACGCATCCGCGTGCAGGCCACCAATCTGGCCGGCGAAAGTTTCGAACTCGATGCCGACGGTCTGCTGGGCATCTGCATACAGCATGAAATCGATCATCTCGAAGGCAAGGTGTTCGTCGAATACCTGTCGCGGCTGAAACAGACGCGCATCAAGCACAAGCTGACCAAGCAGGCCAAGGAAGCCATGTGATGCGGCTGATTTTCGCCGGCACGCCGGAATTCGCCGCGCGGGCGCTGGAAGCGCTGATCGCCGCCGGACATCAGATCGCGCTGGTGCTGTCGCAGCCGGATCGCCCCGCCGGGCGCGGCATGAAGCTGAAGATCAGCCCGGTGAAGGAAATCGCGGTGGCGCATGGCCTGCCGGTGGCGCAGCCGGCAAACCTGAAGACCGACAGCGCGCGCCAACCCATCCTCGACGCCCGCGCCGACCTGATGATCGTCGCCGCTTATGGTTTGATCCTGCCGCAGGTCGTGCTCGACATGCCGCGTCTCGGCTGCGTCAACATCCACGCCTCGCTGCTGCCGCGCTGGCGCGGCGCGGCGCCGATCCACCGCGCCATCGAAGCCGGTGACGATGAAACCGGCATCACCCTGATGCAAATGGACAAGGGGCTGGATACCGGCGCCATGCTCAGCCGCGCGGCGCTGCCGATCCAGCCCGACGACACCACCGGCAGCCTGCATGACCGGCTGGCGGCGCTGGGCGCCAGTGAAATCGTGCGACTGCTGCCGAATCTGGAAACCGGTGGGGTAGCTGCCATGCCACAGGACGAAGCGCTGGCCAATTACGCCAACAAGATCAGCAAGGAGGAGGCGCGACTGGACTGGACGCGCCCGGCGGCGGAACTGGATCGCAAGATTCGGGCTTTCAATCCGTTTCCCGGCGCATTCGCGCTACTCGACGCCAGCCCGCTGAAAATCTGGCAAGCCAGTCCGGCCTCGGGCTCGGGCCAGCCGGGCGAAATTCTGGCGCTGACCCACGGCGCCCTGCATGTCGCTTGCGGCGAGGGCGCCTTGGCGGTCCGGGAAGTCCAGCAGGCCGGCGGCAAACGCCTGGCGATCAGCGCATTCCTGGCCGGCCACGCGTTGAAGCTCGGCGACCGACTGAGCTGAACTCGCAATGTCGGTCGATTACAGCCCGAGAGCCTGGCGATCAGCGTGATAGCTGGACCGCACCAGCGGGCCGCTGGCGACGTTCCTGAAGCCCATGCTCAGGGCGATGCGTGCGAATTCGGCGAATTGCTCGGGCGGCACGAAACGCTCCACCGGCAGGTGATGCGCGGACGGTTGCAGGTACTGGCCGATGGTCAGCATGTCGACATCGTGCGCGCGCAGATCGCGCAGCACCTCCAGGACTTCCTCATCGGTTTCGCCCAGCCCGAGCATGATCCCGGACTTGCTCGGCACGCCCGGACAGCGTGTCTTGAACTGTTGCAGCAAATGCAGCGAATGCGCGTAATCGGCGCCCGGCCGGCAGGCTTTGTACAGGCGCGGCACGGTTTCCAGGTTGTGGTTGATCACGTCCGGCGGATCCAGCGCCAGGATGTCCAGGGCGATATCGAGCCGACCGCGAAAGTCGGGCACCAGGATTTCGATGCGCGTACCGGGTGAAGCCGCGCGCGCGGCGCGCATGCAATCGACGAAATGCCGGGCGCCGCCGTCCTTGAGATCGTCGCGGTCGACGCTGGTGATGACCACGTACTTCAAGCGCATGGCGGCCAGCGTCTCGGCCAGATGCCGCGGTTCGTCCGGGTCGGGCGGCCGCGGCTGGCCGTGACCGACATCGCAGAACGGACAACGCCGGGTGCACAGGTCACCGAGGATCATGAAGGTGGCGGTGCCGTGTTTGAAGCACTCGCCCAGATTCGGACAAGAGGCTTCTTCGCACACGGTATGCAGTTTGGCGTCGCGCAGGATCGCCTTGAGCTGCTGGACTTCCGGCGCGCTCGGCGCTTGCGCCTTGATCCACGCCGGCAACTTCAGGCGCGGCTTGGGCACGATCTTGATCGGGATGCGGGCGGTCTTGGCCGCGCCTTTGTGGAGTTCGGTATCGGACATGGGTTTCTGGATACCGGCATTCGCCGGTATGACAGATGTTTACTGCGTGCCGCCGACGGTCAGTCCGTCGATGCGCAGCGTCGGCTGGCCGACGCCGACCGGCACGCTCTGGCCTTCCTTGCCGCAGGTGCCGACGCCGGGATCGAGGCGCATGTCGTTGCCGATCATCGACACCCGGGTCAGCACGTCCGGACCGTTGCCGATCAAGGTTGCGCCCTTGACCGGATAGGTGACCTTGCCGTCCTCGATCAGGTAGGCCTCGGCGGCGGAGAACACGAACTTGCCGCTGGTGATGTCGACCTGACCACCGCCGAAATTGACCGCGTACAAGCCGTTCTTCACCGAGGCGATGATCTCGGCCGGGTCTTTGTCCCCAGCCAGCATGTAGGTATTGGTCATGCGCGGCATCGGCAGGTGTGCGAACGATTCGCGCCGCGCGTTGCCGGTCGGCGCCATGCCCATCAGACGCGCGTTCATGCTGTCCTGCATGTAGCCGCGCAGGATGCCGTTCTCGATCAGCACCGTGCGCTGGGTCGGCGTGCCTTCGTCGTCGATATTCAGCGAGCCGCGTCGGTCGGCAATGGTGCCGTCGTCGACCACGGTGACACCGTCGGCGGCGACGCGCTGGCCGATACGGCCGGAGAACGCCGACGATCCCTTGCGATTGAAATCGCCTTCCAGACCATGGCCGATGGCCTCGTGCAACAGGATGCCGGGCCAGCCGGAACCGAGCACCACGGTCATGCTGCCGGCCGGCGCCGGTTTGGCGTTGAGGTTGGTCAGCGCCTGATGCACCGCGTGTTCGGCGTATTCGCGCAGCATGGCGTCGCTGAAATAGGCGTAATCGAAACGTCCGCCGCCGCCGGCGCTACCCTGCTCGCGGCGACCGTCCTGCTCGACGATGACCTGCAACGACACCCGCACCAGCGGCCGCACATCGGCGGCGCCGCGGCCATCGAGGCGGGTCACGAAGATCACTTCGTATTCGCCGGCCAGACTGGCGACGACCTGGGTCACCCGCGCATCAAGCTGGCGCGCGTAGTCTTCCAGTCGATGCAACAAGGCGACCTTGTCCGATTCGCTCAACGACGCCAGCGGATCGA
Organism: Betaproteobacteria bacterium; assembly: GCA_020061585.1. Lineage (GTDB taxonomy): Bacteria > Pseudomonadota > Gammaproteobacteria > Burkholderiales > Thiobacillaceae > PFJX01. Next base: position 11,472 of record JAGUXX010000255.1, read on the forward strand.
TCGGCGCATACAGCGCGCGTCCCTGGCTGCGGCTGGCGACTCGGGCGGTGGCCGACTGGCCGGCGGCGGCGATGGCGCGCACCGTCGCGGCGGCTTCGAGGATCGCCGGCAGACGGATGTCGTCGGAATAGGCGAACGCGGTCTTGTCGCCGACCACCGCGCGCACGCCGACGCCCTGGTCGATATTGAAGCTGCCGGATTTGACCTGGCCTTCTTCGAGGCTCCAGGCTTCGGAGCGGGTGTACTGAAAATACAGGTCGGCATCATCGACCTGATGCGCGGCAAGTTGGCCGAACACGCCATCGAGCTGGCCGGCATCGATGTCGTTCGGCGCCAGCAGCGTGGCGTCGGCGGTAGCAAAGGGTGAGGCAGTTGTCATGAGTATCAGCGGTTATCAGGGTTTGACGACATCGACTTCGATGCCGGTGGAACAATCCAGCGTACGGTGTTTGAGGGCCGGCAGGCTCTTGCGCAGACTTTCCTGGTAGGCGCGATTGACCCCGGCGACGACCACGCCGGAACCGCGCGGCAGGCGGTCGAGCACATTGCCCCAGGGATCGACGATCATGCTGTCGCCGTGGGTTTCGCGACCGGAGACATGATAGCCGCCTTGCGCCGGGGCGATGACATAGGCGAGATTCTCGATCGCGCGGGCGCGGATCAGCGTCTCGAAATGCGCCCGGCCGGTGGTTGCGGTGAACGCCGCCGGGACCAGGATGATGTCGACATCGCCCATCGCCCGATACAACTCGGGGAAGCGCAGGTCGTAGCACACCGACAAACCGATGCGGCCGAACGGCGAATCGACGACGACCAGGCGGTCGCCGGCTTCGATGGTGGTCTGTTCCTTGTAATGCTCATTGCCGAGGTCGAGTCCGAACAAGTGAATTTTGTCGTAACGCGCGACCCGCTTGCCCTTGTCGTCATAAACCAGGCAGGCGTTACGGACTTTCTTCGGGTTGTCGCAGGCCATCGGCACCGAACCGCCAACCAGCCAGATCGCGTGTTTCTTGGCCTGGGCGGCGAGAAATCGCTGGATCGGCCCCTTGGCATCGACTTCCGCGACCGAGACCTTGTCGGTTTCCTTCATGCCCATGATGGCGAAGAATTCCGGCAAAGCGACCAGTTTGGCGCCCGCCAGCACCGCCGAGTTGATCAGGCGCTCCGCCTCCGCGAGATTGGCCGCCACATTCGGGCCGGAGGCCATCTGCACCGCGGCGACTCGCACGATACCGCTGGCGTCCTGCGCCGGTTTGGGCGTGGCGCGGGTTTTGGTCTTGGCAAAACTGGAAGGCTTGACGCGGGTCACAGGGGGGCTCCCGTAATGGCATTGGAGAGGGTCGAGGGTACACAAGGACTTTACGCAACCGCAATAGCCAATATGGGCTGGATGCGGCGATGACCAACGTGAAACGTGAAAAGTGACTTGCCGCTGCGCGGCGTTGGTGAAACGAGCGGCGGCTTCGCCGCGATTACCGCACTTTTCTCGTTTCACCAGCGGCGCAGCCGCATCACACTTCACCTTTCACGTTTCACCAGCGGCGCAGCCGCATCACCCTTCACCCTTCCCTTTCGTCTTCACCACCTTGGTCACCACCGGATCCGCCCAGGGCCCGGTAATGACATACTCGAAGCTTGCCGCCTGGCCGATCGGGTTACGCAGAATCTTGTTGGCGATAAATGTGCCCAGACCGATGACCGGCCCGCCCAGCAAAGCGCCGGCAACCGCGACCGTATCTTCCAGACGCGGCTCGATGGTCACGCGCAGATTCTGGGTTTCGCGCGCCAGATCCGCCACGCCGCTCATGCGCACCTTGGCCGCCGGGCCGTTCATGCGCAGATCCTTGGCATAAGCTGAACCACGCGCCAGATGCACCGTACCGAGAATCTCGTCGAACGCGAAACCATCGCTGAACACATCGTGGAAATCCAGCGCGATGCGGCGCGGCAGACTTTGCAGACTGAGCATGCCGAGAAGTTTTCCCGCCCCGGGTTCAACCTTGGTGAACTGACCCTGCTTGAGATTCAGGGTGAGATTGCCGTTCAAGGTCGCCAGATTGAAATCCTCCACTCCGCCCATCCAGCTCAGCGGTCCGCTGACGACGCCGGAACCGCCCTTCAAATGCCCCGGCAAACCGAGTCGGCCGAACAGCTTGCCGAGGTTGTCCGATTCCAGCTCCAAGGCGATGGATGTCGGCCGGCGCGCATGGTTGGCGAACAAACCCTTGCCGCGCAACAATCCGTCGCCACTCCTGAGCAGAAAGTGTTCCAGTCGCAGACTCGTGCCGCGCGCCACCGTTCCGGCATCGGGGGCAATGCGCAGGTGCAGTTCACCCAGCTCGCGACCTTGAAACAACGTGCTATCAGCGCTCAACTCAAGGCTAGCCAGAGCGTCCGCCAAGCCGCTCACGTGCGAATCAATCGGTGGAATTTCCCGGGATTTTCCGGTTTCGGCTTCAAGCAGACTGAGTCGCTTGAAATTGGCCAGCAACCCGACTTTGTCGCCGCTCGGAACAGTCACTACTTCACCGTGCAGCTCGCGTCCATTGATGTTCACCCGCCATCCGAGCCCCGCCGGACGCAACTTGATATAACTATCGCTCAAACGGCGATCGAACAAGCGCAACTCATTGAAAGCGATGCTCGCCTCACGCAGCGGCAGGCTGTTGGGCAATCCAGGGGATGCCGCGGTAGCGGTGGTCGTCAAGTCGATCCGCCGCCAGGCATCAAGATCAAGCGTCCGCAACGCGCCGCTGAGCCATAGCCCGGCATCGCTCGGCGCAGCGACCTCGCCAGGGCCGAAACGCAGATGCGCGCGCATCGGCGCCTTATCCGGCCATAACACGCGCAAGCGGCACAATTCGCCGTAGCGCGCCAGTACGCCCACGGCCGCGCTACCGTCCAGCTCGACGTTATCCTTGGCGACATGCAGCGGCACGGCCTGCTCCGCGGTTTTGCCGAATGGCGCGGGCAGATTGATGGCCAGGCCACGCAGGTCGGAGATCAACTCGAACCCGGAGCTGGCGCCGCCCAGGCCGACTTCGGCGCGCCAGCCGGCGGCGCCGCTGAATCGCGCGGCCAGCGCCGCCGGCAGGTGCGGCTTGAGCAATGCCGGTGTAATTTCGCCATGCAACTGAACCCGCGGCACGCCATGCCGCGCATCACTCGCGGCGGCTGTGTCGATATTCAGCTTGACCGGCAGTCCAAGCACTTCGGCGCGTATATCTCTGGCATGCAGCGCGTTCTGTGTGAAGTGTATGCCGCCGCCGACCCCGGTCAGCGCCGGCAGATCGCCGCCCGGGTCGAGATGGTTGTCTTCGAAGGTGTATGAGCCGTTCAACGTGGTTGCATCGACATGGCGCAACGGCACCCGCAGATGCAACTCAAGACGGCCGTCGCCAACCGCCTTGAACGGCTCGGTGAAACGATCGGTAAATTGATTGACCGGCGAGGCTCGAATGAAATCGAGGAATGCGCGGGACTCGCCGTGGGCGAGTCCATCGATGAACAATACCTCGTTCGGCGAATCATGCAGATCAGGGATGGACACCTTGACCTGCCCCAGACGGGCATCCAGCACCCGACCGGATCGCGCATTCAGGGTCATCGCCGCTTCATGAAAAACCAGCATGGCTTTGACGTCCTCGATGCGCGGCCAGCCCGGCGCATAGTCGAGCACCCCGTCGGCGATGTTGATCGCGACATTGAACTTGCCGCCCCCCTTGTCGAACGGAAAACGATCCAGCGGCCCCTTGAGGACCAGCCGCACATCGTCGGACTTGCCGGCGATCAGACCGCGTTGCAGCCAATTATAGGTATCGTCGCCAACCACCCGCGGCAGGTAGCGATACACGGCGGCGGCCTCGCCGCGCGAGAGTCGCGCGCTGATGTCAGCCTGGATTGATCCGCTGTCGGGAAACCGCAACTGGCCCCGCAAAACGCCTTCCAGATCAGGATTGACGATGCGTTTCGCGGCGAAATTCAACCGCATGCCATCGGCGTCGAACCGCCAATCCGCGCCGCCATCAAGCTGTTGGAAATGCAGATCATGGCGAAAGATGTTCGGCAGCGTCAGCGTCATGCCTTGGCCGTCGATCGCCGCCACGCCGCCTCGCGGATTCGCTTCGATATCGGCGCCCAGACCGCTGATGCCGGGAAAATCCTGAAACGGGTTGAGGCCCGCCGCCCGAATGCTCAGCTTGAGCGCGTAATCGTCAGCGCCCGCCCAATGCCCTGCGCCCACCTCGACCAGGCCGCGCGGATTCAAACGCTGAATCAGATCGTGGCCGCGTCGCGGAATCGGCAATGCGCCGGTCAGCGCGGTCAGCGCTTCGAGACGCAAATTGCGCGCGCTGACGCCTATGCGCTGGAAACCGCCGCGTCCATCCTGAGTCAAGTTCAGACGTACCGATGCCGGTTCGCTGGGCGCCTCACCCGGGGTTTTGAAACGCAGTCGATCGACATAAAACGAATGCGCATTCTGGATTCTCGCCCAGCCGGCCTGACCAGTCAGCCTGTCGAACACCAGATCGGGCAAGGTCTTGTCGATATTGATCGCGACCTGCTCCAGTCGCACATCACCGGAGAGGCCGAGCAACTTGCCCTGATCCAGAGTCGCCCAGAAGCGCATGTCGCCGATGCCGCTTCTGACCGATTCCTGCGCCCACGGTACCCAGCTCCCCCAGGATTCGAAGCGCGCGCCATCGACACGGGCATAGATTTCGCCCGACCACGCGGCCCAGTCGCTCAGACTGCGGCCTTTCAGATCACCACGCATTTCCAGGCGGCGCGCGGCGGCGGCGGTCGGGGTGGCGATGCCACCGAAACGATGCCGACCCAAGCGGTTTTCCAACAGTATCCGCACGCTGGAAAAACGTAACTCCGGCGCATTGATTTTGTCGTCCAGCCAGACGATTTGCGCATCTTTGACAACAATGCGCGGCTGCTTCAGCAACCAGTCCGAAAACTGGCCGGACTCCCCGGGCTGGTTGACCGCGACACCGGCCACCGAAATGACGCCGGCGGCATCGCGATGCATAAACAGTTGCGGCCGCTCCAGGCTGAGCCTGGTCAGTCGCAGATCCAGCAAGACCAACGACCACCAGGAAAACGACGCCTCGACACGCGGCAACACCAGCGGCGCGCCGGACAAAGCATCGTCGGCGGCGCGCATCCGCACATCGCTGAGGATCACGCGCGGATTCAGGCCACTCCAGTCCGCCTCAAGTTTGCCGATATCGACCGGCTGGCCGAGCGCGGCGGCGGCGGCATCCTCCAGTACGCCCTGATAGACGGAAATATTCGGCATCAGCCAGAACTTGAACGCCAGCGCGACGATGCATACCGCGATCACCGCCCCGCCGGCGACATAGGCGAGATAGTGATACAAGCGGCGGGCAAAGAGAATCAGACGGAGCGACATGGTTTGCCGTGAGGGATGCGAGGTGCCGGGTATTGCGATGAAGAATCAGCCATTGCTTCCAGCTTAGCCAAGTTTGGTCTCAGGCAGGAACCCCAAAAAAAAACCGGGCGGTTTCCCGTCCGGCTTTTATTGCCATAAGCAGCAATCAGCTGTTACGGCTTTCTTCCACCATGCGCTCGATGATCGGGCCGAGGATGACTTCCATGGCGAAGCCCATCTTGCCGCCCGGCACCACCAGGTTGTTCGGGCGCGACATGAAGGAATTCGGGATCATGTTCAGGAAGTAGGGGAAATCGGCCTTCTTCGGATCGCGGAAACGCACCACCACCAGGCTCTCGTCCGGCGTCGGGATGTCGCGCGCAATGAACGGGTTGGAGGTATCGACCAGCGGCACGCGCTGGAAGTTGATGTCGGTCTGCGAGAACTGCGGCGTCACGTAGTTCACGTAATCCGGCATGCGGCGCAAGATGGTGTCGACGATGACCTCGGCGGAATAGCCGCGCTCGGCGGCATCGCGATGGATCTTCTGGATCCATTCCAGGTTGACCACCGGCACCACGCCGACTCCGAGATCGACGTATTTGGGCATGTCGACCTTGTCGGTCTTGACCAAACCGTGCAGGCCTTCGTAGAACAGGATGTCGGTGTTGGCGGGCATGTCTTCCCAGGGGGTGAACTCGCCCGGTTTCAGGTTGGTGCCCAGGCGGGCATTGAGCTGGGCGGCTTCTTCATCACTGTGGATGTAGTAGCGCTTCTTGCCGGAGCCGGTCTCGCCATAGACCTTGAACATGTTGGCGAGGCCTTCAAAATCATTGGCTTCCGGGCCGAAGTGGCTGAAGGAATGGATGCCGGCGGCTTCGGCCTTTTTCATGGCCTCCTTGAATTCGACACGGCCCAGGCTGTGCATGCTGTCGCCTTCGATGACGGCGGCGGACAACTTTTCGCGCGTGAAAATGTGTTCGAAAGCGCGTTTGACGGTGGTGGTGCCGGCGCCGGAAGAACCGGTAACGACAACAACGGGATGTTTCTTGGACATGGTGACTCCCGGAAGTGAAACGAGAAAGGTGTATCGTGAAATGTGAATCGTGAAACGTCAGCGACGCGCCATGCACCGTTCACGTTTCACTTTTCACCCCCCCTGAAAGAAATCTTCGCCTTCAAAAGGGCGTGTGAGTATAAACGCCTCGTCGCCGAACTGTCATCCCGCAATCCCTCCGGCTTTGCCGCCGGGTTGGTGGATCGGACGGCTATAATCCCGCGTTCCTTCAAGCACATACGAATTCAGATGGACGCTCAATACCGCCCGGAAATCATTGAACCGGAAGCGCAGCAGCACTGGGACGAGAAACAGATCTTCCGCGCCACGGAAGACTCGACCAAGCCCAAATACTACTGCCTGTCGATGTTCCCCTACCCGTCTGGCAAATTGCACATGGGGCATGTGCGCAACTACACCATCGGCGACGTGCTGGCGCGCTACCACCGCATGAAGGGCTACAACGTGCTGCAGCCGATGGGCTGGGACGCCTTCGGCCTGCCCGCCGAAAACGCCGCGCTGGCAAACAACGTCGCGCCCGCCGGCTGGACCTACGCCAACATCGACTACATGCGCGGCCAGTTGAAGCGACTCGGTCTGGCGGTCGATTGGCAACGCGAAGTCGCCACTTGCAAGCCGGATTACTACCGCTGGGAACAATGGCTGTTTACCGAGTTGTTCAAGAAGGGCGTGATCTACCAGAAGACCGCCGCCGTGAACTGGGACGCGGTCGATCACACCGTGCTGGCCAATGAACAAGTCATTGACGGGCGCGGCTGGCGCTCCGGCGCGCTGGTCGAAAAGCGCGACATCCCGATGTATTTCTTCCGCATCTCGGCCTACGCCGAGGAACTGCTGGCCGAACTCGACAACCTGCCCGGCTGGCCGGAGCGGGTGAAGACCATGCAGCGCAACTGGATCGGCAAGAGCTTCGGCGTCGAGATCCATTTCCCGCTGAATGCGCGGCATCAGCATGGCGAGCCGGTATTGAAGGTCTTCACCACCCGCGCCGACACCTTGTTCGGCGTGACCTACGTCGCCGTCGCGGCGGAACATCCGCTGGCCACGCAAGCCGCCACCGACAATCCGGCGTTGGCCGCGTTCATCGCCGAGTGCAAGCAGGGGAGTGTGGCCGAAGCCGACATGGCGACCATGGAAAAGAAGGGCATGGACACCGGCCTCAAGGTCTACCACCCGTTCACCAATGAACCGGTGCCGGTGTTCGTCGCCAACTATGTGCTGATGGGCTACGGCGAAGGCGCGGTGATGGCGGTGCCGGCACACGACGAGCGGGACTTCGCGTTTGCGCAAAAGTACGGCCTGCCGATCAAGCCGGTGATCAAACCGGTGGAAGTAAAGGGTGAAAACCTCGATGACGCCACCCTTCACCCTTCACCCTTCACCCTTCCCTATCTTGAGCCCGGCATCCTGTTCGACTCCGGCGACTTCTCCGGCCGCACCTCCATCGACGCCATCGACAAGATCGCGCTGGTGCTGTCCAACCTGAAACTGGGCGAAAAACGCACCACCTGGCGGTTGCGTGACTGGGGTATTTCGCGTCAGCGTTATTGGGGCTGCCCGATTCCGATCATCCATTGCCCGACTTGCGGCGATGTGCCGGTGCCGTCGGACCAACTGCCGGTGGTGTTGCCGGAAGACGTGAAGATCGACATCGGTTCACCGATCAAGAAAATGCCGTCGTTCTACGAGACCACCTGCCCGATCTGCTCTGGCCGTGCCGAGCGCGAGACCGACACCATGGACACCTTCGTCGAATCGTCCTGGTACTACGCCCGCTATGCCTGCCCGGACAACACCACGGCGATGCTGGATGGCCGCGCCAATCACTGGCTGCCGGTCGATCAGTACATCGGCGGTATCGAGCACGCCATCCTGCATCTGCTCTACGCCCGCTTCTTCCACAAGCTGATGCGCGATGTCGGGCTGGTCAATTCCAACGAGCCGTTCGCCAACCTGCTGACCCAGGGCATGGTGATCGCCGATACCTATTACCGCGATCTGGGTGAAGGTAAAAAGCAGTGGATCAACCCGGCCGACGTGGAACAACGTGACGGTGTTTGGGTGTTGAAGGCCGACGGTCAGCCGGTGATCGTCGGTGGCACGGAAAAGATGTCGAAGTCGAAGAACAACGGCGTCGATCCGCAGTCGCTGATCGACCAGTACGGCGCCGACACCGCGCGCCTGTTCATGATGTTCGCGGCGCCGCCGGAACAATCGCTGGAATGGTCGGATGCCGGCGTCGAGGGCGCCAACCGTTTCCTGCGCCGGTTGTGGAAGATGGTGTACGAGCATGTCGAAGGTGGCGTGGTCGTGGCTTACAGCGGCGGCGAATTGAGCGCGCCAACCCAGGATTTCCGCCGCCAGTTGCACCAGACCATCGCCAAGGTCACCGACGATATCGAGCGCCGCAAGCTGTTCAACACCGCCATCGCCGCGATCATGGAATTGATGAATGCCATGGCCAAGCTCGAAGCCGCCGACGCCCGCGCCGTCAAACAGGAAGCGCTGGAAGACATCGTGCTGATGCTCGCCCCCATCGTGCCGCACATCTGCCGCAGCCTGATCAAGGCGCTGAAACCCGGCGCCTGTCTGATGGGCTCGCCCTGGCCGGTGGTTGACGAAACCGCGTTGGTGCGCGACGAAATCGAGCTGATGCTGCAAGTCAACGGCAAACTGCGCGGCAAGATCACCGTCGCCGTCGACGCCGGCAAGGAAGCCATCGAACAGACCGCGCTGGCCAGCCCGGACGTGCAAAAGTTCATGGACGGCAAGCCGGCGAAGAAGGTCGTGGTGGTGCCCGGACGCCTGGTCAATGTGGTCGTATAGGAAAGAGTCATGAGACGCGACGCGCTGAAATCCCTGCTCGGCCTGACCGCCGCCGTGTGCCTGGTCGGCTTGACCGGTTGCGGCTTCCAGTTGCGCGGCCAGGAGGCGCTGCCGTTCGACAATGCCTGGGTCGTCGCCTCCGATACATCCAACGTCGCCAACGCCTTGCGCCGCTCGCTGTCCAGCCAACTGAAGCTGGCGCCGAATCCGACCAGCGCGCGGATTCGTATCACGCTGGACAGGGAAGCCTATGGCAAACGCATCCTGGCGCTGTCGGGCGGCGGCAAGGTCCGCGAATTTCGCCTTGATTACCGGGTTTTCTTCAGCGTCGCCGACTCCGTCGGAAAATTACTGGTCGAACCCACGGAAATCAGCCTGAGCAGCGACTTCTCGTTTACCGATGCGCAGGTGCTGGCCAAGGAGGCGGAGGAAGCCTCTTTGAAACGCGCCATGGAGCAAGACGCGTTGCGCCAGATTCTGCGCCGTCTGGCTTACCTCAGAACTTCATGAAGCTGCGCGCCGAACAACTCGAAGCAACGCTGAAACGACCGCTGTCGGCAATCTGGCTGGTCAGCGGCGACGAACCGCTGCTGACCGACGAGGCGGCGGCGCTGATCCGCGCCGCCGCCCGCGCGCAGGGTTTTGGCGAACGCCAATCCTGGCAGGCGGAAACCCATTTCAACTGGCGCGAATGGCTGTCCGGCTTCGATTCGCTGTCGCTGTTCGCCAGCCGGCGTCTGATCGAATTGCGTCTGCCCACCGGCAAACCCGGCATCGAGGGCGGCAAGACGCTGGAAGCCTGGGCGGCCAACCCGCCAGCCGAGACCGTGCTGCTGATCAGCGCGCCGCGCCTCGACAAGGCCACGCTGTCGACCAAATGGGCGACCGCCATCGAACGCGCCGGCGTGCTGCTGCAAACCGCGCCACCGCCGATCGAGCGCTTGCCGGACTGGATCAGCGAACGCCTGGCGCGCCACCAACTCAGCGCCGACCGGGAAGCCCTGGCCTGGCTGGCGGCGCGAGTGGAAGGCAACCTGCTCGCCGCGCATCAGGAGATCGAAAAGCTGTCGCTGCTGGTGCCGCCCGGCCCGATCACCCTGACCACCTTGCAGGCGGCGGTGACCGATGTCGCGCGCTATGATGTCGGCGATCTGTCGGATGCCTTTCTCAAGGCCGATGCCGCGCATTTCTGCCGGGTGCTGGATGGCCTGCGCAACGAAGGCGAAGCCCTGGTGCTGGTGCTGACCGTGCTGGGCAACGAGATACGCACGTTGTACCGGATTCATGCCGGACTCACCCAGGGCCAGCGTTTGCCGGCGCTGATGCAGGCGGCGCGGGTCTGGGACAACAAGCAGAGCCTGGTCGAGCGGGCGCTGCAACGCGCCGGGCCGAACAAACTGGCCTGGGCCATGCGCGGACTGGCGCGTCTGGACCGGGCCGCCAAGGGTCTGTCGCGCGAGGATGCCTGGGATGAACTGAAACAGCTCGGACTGGTGCTGATGAACCGTGCATCGGTGCAATCCACCGCCGCGATTTTTTTGTAGATATTTCGTAGGAAGCAATATGGACATCAAGACATATATGCAAAGCATCGGCCAACAGGCGCGCGTCGCCGCCGCCGCCATGGCGCGCGCCTCGACCAAGGCCAAGAACGACACCCTGAGCGAACTCGCGCGCCTGCTGCTGGCCGCCGGCGCGCCGTTGCAAGATGCCAATGCGCGCGATGTCGCCGCCGCCGAAGCCGCCGGGCTGGCCGCGCCCATGGTTGACCGCCTGCGGCTGACCGACAAGATCATCGCCACCATGGCCGAAGGCTGCGAACAACTCGCCGCGATGCCCGACCCGGTCGGCGAAATGACCGGCATCAAACGCCTGCCGTCCGGCCTCAGCGTCGGCCAGATGCGCGTGCCGCTAGGCGTGTTCGGGATGATTTTCGAGAGCCGTCCCAACGTCACCATCGAAGCCGCCTCGCTGGCCATCAAGAGCGGCAACGCCTGCATCCTGCGCGGCGGTTCGGAAGCCATCCAGTCGAATCTGGCGTTGTGGAAGCTGGTCGGTCAGGCGCTGGAATCCGCCGGCCTGCCGGCCACCGCCGTGCAGATGCTGGAAACCACCGACCGCGCCGCCGTCGGCGAACTGATCACCATGCCGACCTATGTCGACGTGATCATCCCGCGCGGCGGCAAAGGCCTGATCGAACGCATCAGCAACGAAGCCAAGGTGCCGGTGATCAAGCATCTGGACGGCAACTGCCATACCTACGTCGACGCCGAGTTCGACCTGGAACAGGCGCTGATCGTCACCGACAACGCCAAGACCCAGAAATACAGCCCGTGCAACGCCACCGAATCGCTGCTGGTGCATGAACGCGCCGCCGCCAGCTTCCTGCCGCGCATCGGCGCCATCTTCGCCGCCAAGGGCGTGGAAATGCGCTGCGACGCCGCCGCCAAGGCCATGCTCGACGGCGTGCCCGGCGCGCAGGTAACGGATGCCAGCGAAGACGACTGGTACACCGAATATCTGGCGCCGATCATCAGCGTCAAAGTGGTCGGCGACCTCGATCAGGCCATCGCCCACATCAATCACTACAGCTCGCACCACACCGACGCCATCCTCACCACCAACCACCCGAACGCCATGCGCTTCCTGCGCGAAGTCGATTCCAGCTCGGTGATGGTCAACGCCTCCACCCGCTTCGCCGACGGTTTCGAATACGGTCTGGGCGCGGAAATCGGCATCTCCACCGACAAGATCCACGCCCGCGGCCCGGTCGGTCTGGAAGGCTTGACCAGCCAGAAATGGGTGGTGCTGGGTGATGGGCATGTGCGGGGGTAACAAGTGATGCGTTTCTAGTTCATGACTGAGCACCCCGTATCTGTCAGAGACTTTGCCGAGACGCACGGTCTGCGGAGGCAGACCGTTTTTAAGGTGCTCAAGCGTCTTGGGATTGACACGTCAAAGTCTCGTGGTGACATACAAAATCGCGGTCAGGTCATTGCATACATCACGAATGAAGAAGGGCAAAGGGTGCTTGAAGCACTGTCATCAAGCAGAAGCTCCAAGAACCAACAGGAAGGCGAAGAGTCAGATTTCCCTGAAGCCTCCCTATACGATATTGGTGTTTTTTATTTGTTGTGTTTGGAGCCAGAACACGACCCTCTGCGGTTCAAAGTTGGATTTGCCAGCAATATCAATGAGCGCTTACGCCAACATCGCTGTTCTGCTCCTTACACACAAATCGTTAAGACATGGCCTTGTCGAAGACTTTGGGAGAAAACGGCAATTGAGTGCGTCACTCAAGGATGTGAGCGGTTACACACAGAGGTTTTCCGTGCAAAGTCTATTGAATTTGTTGAGAGAAAATGCACAGAGTTCTTTGCCTTAATGCCTCAACCTATTGGTGAATCACCCACCTTAGGCCCTATCAACCCGGAGGATGCCCACCATGAACTACCCCGCCCTGATTGCTGAACATGCCCAGCATCTGAAGCCCGCCGAGCAGAAGGAGGTGATGGATTTCATCTTGTTCCTGGAGCAACGCGCAAGCCAGCCCAGGACAGATATCGACGACGAAGAACGAAAGCGGCGTTTGGGTGAGGCATTACACCAACTACAGCTCGCGAATCCCTTCAAAGACATTACCGATCCAGTTGCCTGGCAGCGCGAAATCCGCAAGGATCGTCCCTTGCCTGGTCGAGATTGATGCTGGCCGACAGCAACCTCCTGATCTACGCAGCCAAGCCCGAATATGCGGGGCTGGAAGCATGGATGGCAGAGCATGTCGATAGCGTATCGGCAGTCAGTCTTGTGGAGGTGCTCGGCTATCACCGCATGACGCCGGAAGTTCTGCAATTACTGACACGCCTGTTTGCGCCGTTGCGTGTCAAGTATCCAACCGGCCTTACATTCGACATGGCAATAAACCTACGCCAACAACGCAAAATGTCAGTCGGCGACGCCCTGATCGCCGCAACCTGCCTGGAACACAACGAACCACTCGCCACCGCCAATGTGGATGACTTCAAGTGGATCGCCGGGCTTGACGTCGTGAACCCGCTGGCAAACCTCGGCGCATGACTTTCGCCAATCAACCCATCGGCCTGCTCGGCGGCACGTTCGACCCGATCCACTTCGGCCATTTGCGTCTGGCGGAGGAACTGGCCGAGGTGCTCGATATAGCGCAGGTGCGCGTCATTCCAGCCGGTCAACCGCCGCATCGTGGTCAACCGCGCGCCACCGCGCCGCAGCGACTGGAAATGGCGCGGCGGGCGGTGGCGGGCAATCCGCGGTTTCTGCTCGATGCCCGTGAAATCGACAAAAAGGCACCGTGCTACAGCGTCGAGACACTCGCCGCGTTGCGCGCGGAATTGCCGAAAAACACGCCTCTGGTATTGTTCATGGGCGGCGATGCTTTTCTCGGCCTGACCACTTGGCACGAATGGCGCCGAATATTCGATCTGGCGCACATTGCCGTGGCGCATCGACCGGGCTATTCGTTGGCAAGTTGGGAAGATGCCCTGCCCGATCCTTTGCGCACGCTGCTGTCCACCCGACATTGCGAACACGCCGCTGAACTCGCGGAAAAACCGGCTGGACGGGTTTTTCCGCACACCATCACGCAACTCGACATTTCCGCCAGCCAGATTCGCGATCGCGCCCTGCGCGGCAAGAGTCTGCGCTATTTGTTACCCGACCCCGTCATTGATTACATCAACGAGAACCGACTCTATGTCTGAACACCAAACTACCGAACAACTGGTCAAAATCGCCATCGCCGCGCTGGAAGACATCAAGGGCAAGGAGATCACCGTGCTGGATGTCGGACATCTGACCTCGATGTTCGACAAGATGATCGTCGCCAGCGGCGATTCCACCCGGCAGGTCAAATCGCTGGCCGACAATGTGCAGAAAAAACTCAAGGAAGCCGGCGCCGAGATCATCGGCATCGAAGGCGAGCAGGTCGGCGAATGGGTACTGGTCGATGCCGGCGGGCTGGTGGTGCATGTCATGCACCCCACCGTGCGTCTGCATTACAACCTGGAAGAGCTTTGGGGCGCGGCGCGCAAGGCGCGCGCAAGCCACTAAGCAGCGTTGCCGAATTCGCCGCTTGCCGGGTCGCGACAGCATTGCGGCGTGTGCTGGCGCCGCCCGACTCGGCCAGCAAAGTCGGATCGAAAGGCGTACATTTCCTCGTACGCTACAAAATGAATCAGGCGGGCGGTAAGCCGCTGTCAAGGAAATACCCAGAACGAAAACCGTCGAGGAGAACACGGTGCCGGAGAACAAACTGAGCGCGAAGGAGGTTTACACCGGTTTGCGCGAGCGTATCCTGAATTTCGAGCTCTATCCCGGCAGCCGGGTCACCGAAACCGAATTGGCCGAATATTTCGGCGTCAGCCGTACGCCGATCCGCAGTGCGCTGCAACGCCTGGAAGCGGAAGGTTATCTGACGGTGATGCCGAAACAGGGTTGTTTCATACGCAACCTGGAAATCGAAGATCTCAGGAAGTATTACCAGGTTCGGATGAGCCTGGAGCATCTATCCTTGCAACTGGCTTGCACCTATATGAGCGATGCCGCCTTGAACGAACTGGCGGTGGCCTGGGATCCGGCCAACCAGGCGGAGCGCAGCGACGATCCGGAAGAAATGGAAGCACGCGATGAATCGTTTCATCTCGCCTTGGCGGAGGGCGGCGGCAATCTGGTGTTGCATGACTATCTGGCGGATGTGAACCGACATCTGCGCATCGTCAGGCGTCTCGGCTTCATGATGGCGGAGCGTATCGACCAGACCTATGCCGATCACTTCCTGATTTGCCAAAGTCTGCTGAAACGCGATTTGCAGGAGGCGCAGAACCTGATGCGCGAGCACATTACGCACAATGAACAATTCGTCAAAACCATCACCTTGACGCAGTTGGGCATCCACAGGAAACGCGGCAAACAACTGGAAAAAGCAGCTTGACGCAGGGAGTCACGCACCAGAATTGAGCGCTTTCTGGGCGCAACGCACTGTTTCGCTTCATCGGCCCGTATGCTGCCCAGGCCTGAGCAAGCCCCGCCTGCCGTTCACACCCCATTGATTTAAATAATGTTTTTTTCATTGCGAGTTGATCTCGACCAACTCGCCGGGACTGGCATGATGCATGCTATGTTGTATACATCGATGTGCGCTTGACGTGATCGTGACCAAAACAACCCGCTCAACTCAACCTTTTCTGGAGAATTTCATGCGAAACAGGTCCACATCAACCCTCAGGAATCGGCGCCACGCTGGCTGGAGCAGCGTGTCCGGCGTTCTGGCATTGGCCTTGTTCGCCACGGCCAGCGCCACCAGCCAGGCGGCCGAATGGAGCACCACCAACGTCCAGTTGCTGTATGGCGACGGCTATGAACTGGGCGACAATTCGATGGCCATCATGACCTTGGAGCATGCCAACGGCTGGAAATACGGCGACAATTTCTTCTTCCTCGATGTCAGCAATCCGACCGCCAAAGGCACCGGCTACTACGCCGAATTCTCGCCGCGCCTGAGTCTGGGCAAGATCAGCGGCAAGGACATGAAGTACGGCATCGTCAAGGATGTGCTGCTTTCGGGCACTCAGGAAATGGGCGAGGACTTGCGCGCCACCTTGCTCGGCATCGGACTGGCGCTGGACCTGCCCAAGTTCGCTTTCGCCGACTTCAACCTGTATTACCGCAAGAGCCACCGCGACTGGCTGGCGGCGCAGACCGACGGCGGCGCGCAGATCACCATCGACTGGCTGCTGCCGTTCAGCCTGGGCAATCAGAAACTGGCCTTCGAGGGCTTCGCCGACTACGCCTGGGGAGAGAAAGGCGGCAGCGCGCCGAAAGCCGACAACCTGGTTGCCGGCCCAAGATTGCTGATCGATGCCGGCAACTGGTTCGGCGCGCCGGGCACGCTACAGGTCGGCGTGGAATACCAGATCTGGCGCAACAAGTTCGGCGTCAAGGGATTCGACGAGGATATTCCGCAAGTGATGATCAAGTGGACGATGTGAGGCCCGACATGAAAAACACCAAATTGGACATGCAGCAGGATTACGCAATCGACCAGAGCCGGCGCGGCACACTCAAGGGTCTGGCCGGTCTTGGACTCGGCGCGTTGGCTGGCGGTCTGGGAATCGGCAACGCCGTGGCAGCGAGCAAAGTGACCATGGGCTTCCTCTACGTCGGTCCGCGCGACGACTACGGCTACAACCAGGCGCACTTCGAGGGCAAGTCGGCGATCGCCAAACAATCCTGGATCAAGGCGGTGGATCAGGAAAACGTGCCGGAAACCATCGCCGTGCAAAAAGCCATGGAAAGCATGATCAACCTGGACGGCGCGCAGGTGATCTTCCCGACCTCGTTCGGCTACTTCGACCCGCACATCCTGAAGATCGCGCCCAAGTATCCCGATGTGATGTTCCTGCATTGCGGCGGTCTGTATGACGCGAACAAGCATCCGAAGAACGTCGGCAGCTACTTCGGCTATATCGACGAGGCGGTGTATATCTCCGGCATCGTCGCCGGCCACACCAGCAAGACCGGCAAGCTGGGCTATATCGCCGCGATTCCGATCCCGCAGGTACTGCGCAACATCAACAACTTCACCATGGCGGCGCGCAGCGTCAACCCGAAGATCACCGTGCAGGTGGTGTTCACCGGCGGCTGGTCGAATCCGGTCAAGGAAGCGGAATCCGCCAACAGCCTGATCGACCAGGGCGTCGATGTGCTGACCTGCCATGTCGACAGTCCGAAGGTGGTCGTGGAAACCGCTGAAAAACGTGGCGTGTTTTCCTGCGGCTATCATGCCGACCAGTCGAAACTGGCGCCCAAGGGCTTCCTCACCGGCGCGGAATGGAACTGGAGCAAGATCTATCTCGATTACGCGACGATGATCGCCAAGAAGCAGAAGATTCCCAACCTGATTCGCGGCGGTTTCAAGGAGGGTCTGGTCAAGAGTTCGCCCTACGGCAAGGTGGTCAGCGCCAAGGCCAAGGCGCATGCCGACAAGGTGCGCGCGCAGTTCATGAAGGGCGATTTCGTGGTCTACCAGGGTCCGATCAAGGACAACACCGGTCGCGAAGTGATTCCGAAAGGCAAGTCCTACGGTCAGACCGATTACTGGCTGGAAACCATGGACTGGCTGGTAGAAGGCGTGGTCGGCAAGACAAAAGGCTGAACCATGACATTCGCCCCGTTCCTGATTCCCCTGACGGCGTTGCTGCTGTCGCTGGCGCTGTTTGGGGTATTCGTCAGCCTGGCGGGGGCGGATGCGCTGGCGGTCTACCACTCGATCTATCGCGGCGCCTTCGGCACCTGGTTTTCCTGGCAGAACACCCTGGTCAGCGCCGCGCCGTTGATGCTCACCGCCCTGTGCACGGCGTTGCCGGCGCGGCTGGGTTTGATCGTCATCGGCGGCGAAGGCGCGGTGGTATTGGGCGGACTCGCCGCCGCGCTGACCGGGTTGGCCTTGATCGATACCAACGCCTGGCTGGCATTGTCCGGCATGGCGCTGGCGGCGATGCTGGCCGGCGGCCTGCTGATCGGCCTGGTCGGCTGGCTGCGGCATAGCCGCAACGTCAACGAGACGATCAGTTCGCTGCTGTTCAACTACATCAGCATCGCCATACTCAGTTTCCTGGTCATCGGCCTGCTGCGCGACCCGGAAACGCTGAACAAACCGTCGACGCATCACATCGGCGAAAGCCACATGCTGGGCGCGCTCGGCGAAACCTCGATCCACTGGGGCTTCGCCTATGGCGTCATCGCCTGCGTGATCCTGTGGCTGCTGTACAAACGCACCACCTTCGGCTTCGCGGTCGACATGATCGGCGGCAACCTGCGCGCGGCGCGGCTGTCCGGCCTGCCGGTGGGGCGCAACATTTTTCTGGTCTGCCTGATGGGCGGCGCGGCGGCCGGTCTGGCCGGCATGGTGGAAGTGGCGGCGGTGCATGGCCGCGCCAACACCTCGCTGAACGCCGGTTACGGTTACGAAGGCATCCTGATCGCCTTCGCCGCGCGCCACCATCCGCTGGCGATCATTCCGATGGCCATCCTGTTCGGCGGCATCCGCGCCGCCAGCGGCCTGATGCAACGCGATCATGATCTGCCCGATGCCACCGGACTGGTGTTGCAAGGCATGATTTTCATCCTGCTACTGGCCAGCGAAGCGGTGTTCGCTCGCTTGGCGCTGAACAAGGGGAGCAAGGCATGAGCGGCGAAGAATCCCAATGGCTGACGGTGCTGATCGCCGTGCTGGGCGGCGCGATCCGGGTCGGCACACCGTTCCTGTTCGTCAGCCTCGGCGAATGTCTGACCGAGAAAAGCGGCCGCATCAATCTCGGCCTGGAAGGCAATCTGATCATGGGCGCGATGGCCGGTTATGGCGTCGCCTGGATCACCGGTTCGGCCTGGCTGGGCGTGCTGGCCGCCGGGGCGACCGGCGTCGTGCTCGGCTTCGTGCATGCGCTGCTCTGCCAGCAGCCGCGGGTCAACGACATCGCGGTCGGCATCGCGTTGATGATCCTCGGCACCGGCCTGGCGTTTTTCATCGGCAAACCGTTGATCCAGCCCACCGCGCCGCATCTGCCGGCCTTGCATCTGGGCGCCTGGAGCGACAACCCGGCGTTGCGCGCGGCGCTGGAAATCAACGCCTTGTTCATCGTCGGCGTGTTGCTGGCGCCGGCCATGGCCTGGTTCTTCAAGAGCAGCCGCTGGGGCCTGGCGATCCGCACCGTTGGTGAAAGCGACGACGCGGCGCGGGCGATGGGCCTCAACGTCAACGGCGTGCGCATGCTGGCGACCATGGCCGGCGGCTTTCTCGCCGGCGTTGGCGGCGCGTTTCTGTCGCTGTACTACCCGGGCGGCTGGAGCGAGGGCTTGTCCAGCGGCCAAGGACTAATGGCGGTGGCGTTGGTGATATTCGCGCGCTGGGACCCGATGCGCTGCCTGTACGCCTCGCTGCTGTTCGGCGGCGCCGGCGCGCTGGGCCCATCGCTGCAGGCGGTCGGCGTCACCTCCGGCTACTACCTGTTCAACGCCGCACCGTATGTGCTGACGTTGATTCTGATGATCGCCGCCTCGTCCACCAAAGTCCGCTCCGGCATGCCCGGCTCGCTGGCGGCGCGCTAAACAACGGAGAAAACCATGACTGCATACGTTGCCGCCGAACCTTATCCCTGGCCCTATGATGGCGATCTGCGGCCGGACAACACGGCGCTGATCATCATCGACATGCAGACCGATTTTTGCGGCATCGGCGGCTATGTCGATCGCATGGGTTATGACCTGTCGCTGACCCGCGCCCCGATTGAACCGATCAGCCGCGTGCTGGCACAGGCGCGCAGCCTCGGCATGCTGGTCATCCACACCCGCGAAGGCCATCGCCCGGACCTGTCCGACCTGCCGGCCAACAAGCGCTGGCGCAGTCAGCGCATCGGCGCCGGCATCGGCGATCCCGGCCCCTGCGGGCGCATCCTGGTGCGCGGCGAGCCGGGCTGGGAAATCATCGCCGAACTGGCGCCGCTGCCAGGCGAGCCAATCATCGACAAACCCGGCAAGGGCTCGTTCTACGCCACCGATCTGGAACTACTGTTGCACAAGGCCGGCATCCGCAACTTGCTGATCTGCGGCATCACCACCGACGTCTGCGTACACACGACCATGCGCAACGCCAATGACATGGGCTTCGAATGTTTGCTGCTGGCCGACTGCTGCGGCGCCACCGACCCCGGCAACCACGCGGCGGCGTTGCACATGGTGAAGATGCAAGGCGGCGTATTCGGCGCGGTGGCGAACTCCGATCAACTGCTGGCGGCGCTGGCATGAGCACGCTGGCGCTGGAAGCGATCAACGTCAGCAAGCGCTTCGGCGACTTGCAGGCGCTGGACCAGGTTTCGCTGAAACTCCGAAAAGGCAGCATCCACGCGCTGCTTGGCGAAAACGGCGCCGGCAAGAGCACGCTGGTCAAATGCATCGTCGGCTTTTACGTTCCGGACGACGGCGAAGTGCTGCTCGGCGAACGCCAGCAGGCCATCGCCAATCCGCGCGATGCGCATGACCTGGGCATCGGCATGGTCTATCAGCATTTCACGCTGATTCCGAACATGACGGTGCTGGAAAATCTGGTACTGGCCCGCCCGCATCTGCCGGCGGTGATCGACTGGCGCAAGGAACGGCGGGCCATCGCCGCGCGCATGCAAACCATGCCGTTCCAGTTGCCGCTGGATGTCTCGGTCAATCAGTTGGCGGCAGGCGAAAAACAGAAGCTGGAAATCGTCAAGCAGTTGCTGCTTAACGTGAAAGTGCTGATTCTCGATGAACCCACCTCGGTGCTGACGCCGAACGAGGCCGATGAAGTGTTGGGCCGCATCCGTGACATGACCCGCGCGGACGGCCTGAGCGTGCTGATCATCACCCACAAGTTCCGCGAAGTGATGACCTATGCCGACGATGTCACGGTGCTGCGCCGAGGCAAGCACGCGGGTTCGGCGCGGGTGGCGGACAGCAATGTCAAGAGTCTCGCGGAACTGATGATCGGCAGCGAATTCACCAGCACCGCGCTGGCGCGGGAAAGCGTCGCCGAACAAACGTTGAAGCTCGAAATCGACACCCTCAAGGTCGCCGACGATAGCGGCATGCAAGCGGTGCGCGGTCTGTCGCTGCGGGTCATGGCGGGCGAAGTGGTGGGCATCGCCGGGGTATCCGGCAACGGCCAACGCGAACTGGTCGAAGCGCTGGCCGGCCAGCGACCGCCATCCGGCGGGCAGATCCGCGTCATGGGCGTAACCTACACCGGCCAACGCGCCAAGCTGCTGCGCCACGGTTTCCACTGTTTGCCGGAAGAACCGTTGCGCAACGCCGCCGTGGGGCGCATGAGCGTCGCGGAAAACCTCGCCTTCCGCCGCTACGACCAGCAACCGTTCAGCTTCGGCGGCTGGCTGCGCCGAGGCGCGATGCGCACGGCGGCGACACGCGCCATCGCCGATTTCAACGTGCGTCCGCCGCTGCCCGACACGCCGATCGGCAATCTGTCCGGCGGCAACGTGCAGCGCGCCATCCTGGCGCGCGAACTGAGCGAACGCCCCAACGTGCTGGTGGTGGCCAATCCCTGCTTCGGCCTGGATTTCGGCGCGGTCAGCGAAATCCACGCCCGCATCATGGCGGCGCGCAACGCCGGCACGGCGGTGCTGCTGGTCAGCGAAGACCTGGATGAAATTCTCGAACTGGCCGACCGCATCCTGGTCATGTCCGGCGGCCGTCTGGTCTACGAAACCACGCCGGGCCAGGCCGACCCCATCGTCATCGGCCGCCACATGGCCGGCCATGGAGAGGAAACCCATGCCCATTGACGCCCGTCCCTACCCCTACGAACTGCTCGCCAAACCGCCGGCGCTGGTGATCATCGACATGCAGCGCGATTTCGTCGAACCGGGCGGCTTCGGCGACGCGCTGGGCAACGATGTGGCGCGCCTGCAAACCTGCATCCCGGTGATCGCCCGGCTGCTGGCGACGGCGCGACGCCTGGGGCTGCCGGTGATCCACACTCGCGAGGCGCATCGCCCCGATTTGTCGGACTGTCCGCCGAGCAAGCGGCAGCGCGGCGATTGCCGGCTGCGCATCGGCGATGCCGGTCCGATGGGCCGGCTGCTGATCGATGGCGAACCGGGCAATGCCATCATCGAAGAACTGAAACCGCTGCCCGGTGAAATCGAGATCGTCAAACCCGGCAAAGGCGCGTTCTACGCCACCCCGCTGGAACAGATCCTGCCGAATCTGGGCGTCACACATCTGTTGCTTGCCGGCGTCACCACCGAAGTCTGCGTGCAGACGACGATGCGCGAGGCCAACGACCGCGGCTACACCTGCCTGCTGATCGAGGATGCCACCGAGAGTTACTTCCCGGCGTTCAAACAAGCCACGTTGGAGATGATCGTCGCCCAAGGCGGCATCGTCGGCTGGGTCGCCGACAGCGACACGGTGATCCAGGCGCTGGAGCGGACCTATGGCTGAAGCGGCCACCGGTCTGGTGCTGACGGATATCACCACGATTCCGCTGCGACAGCACGAATTTGCCTGGAACACGCTCGGGCCGGGGGTGGAGATCTGCCCGCTGCTGCGCGATGCGGCGGGCAACGCCAAACTGGCCCTGCTGCGCTACGCGCCGGGCGCGACGGTGCCCGAACACCTGCACACCGGCATCGAGTACATCCAGATATTGTCCGGCGCGCAGCGCGATCAGCGCGGTGTATATGGCGCCGGCAGCATGCTGGTCAGTCTTCCCGGCACGCGGCACAGCGTTGCCAGTCCGGAAGGCTGCGTGGCGCTGGCGATCTGGGAAGCGCCGGTGCAATTTTTGTAGCGCCATCCGCGATCAGCCCCGAACGCCAGTTCGCTCCGACTTTCCCTGACGCCAGAACGACATGCCCCCTGACCTGACGATTTCCAGCCTGCGCCGACGCTACCTGTGTGGCGAACTCAGCCCGCCGGCGCTGGTGGAAGAACTGCTCGAACAGTTGGCCGGCGAAGACCACCACCGGGTATGGATCAGCCGTCTCGATGCCGACGCATTGCGCAGTCATGCCCGCGCGCTGGAAGGCAAGGACATCGCCAGCCTGCCGCTGTACGGCATTCCGTTCGCGATCAAGGACAACATCGATCTGGCCGGCCTGCCGACCACCGCCGGCTGCCCGGCCTACGCCTACACGCCTGTCGAATCCGCCAGCGTGGTGCGGCGCCTGATCGACGCCGGCGCCATTCCGCTCGGCAAGACCAATCTCGACCAGTTCGCCACCGGCTTGAACGGCACCCGCTCGCCGTATGGCGCCTGCCGCAACGCGTTCAACCCGGACTACATTTCCGGCGGTTCCAGCTCCGGTTCCGCCGTGGCGGTAGCTCTGGGTCTGGCGAGTTTCGCGCTGGGCACCGATACCGCCGGTTCCGGCCGGGTGCCGGCGGCGTTCAACAATCTGATCGGCCACAAGCCGAGTTGCGGCGCGCTGTCGACCCGCGGCGTGGTGCCGGCCTGCCGCTCGCTCGACGCGGTGTCGATCTTCGCGCTGACCGCCGAAGATGCCGAACGGGTACTGGCGGTGACTGCCGGGTTCGATTCCGAAGACCCGTTTTCGCGGCCGCTGATGCCGCACGGTTTCGATTTCGGCCGCGCCGCCGCTTTCCGCTTCGGCGTGCCGATGGCGAAAGACCTGGAATTCTTCGGCAATGCCGAAGCCGCGCGGCTGTTTGGCGAGTCGGTGGAAAAACTGAAATCGCTCGGCGGCGTGCCGGTGGAAATTGATCTGACACCGTTCCTCGAAACCGCCCGTCTGCTCTACGGTGGCGCCTGGGTCGCGGAACGCTACCAGGCCATCCGCGAGTTCTTCGACGCGCGGGCCGATCAGGTATTTCCGCCGGTGCGCGACATCATCGCCGGCGGCAAAGCGCTAACCGCCGCCGACGCCTTCGCCGGCCAGTACCGGTTGCGCGCGCTGAAAGCGCGGTGCGACACGGTATGGAACGACATCGACGTGCTGCTGACGCCCACCGCCGGCACGATCTATCGCATCGAGGCAATGCGGGCCGACCCGATCCGCCTCAACGCCAATCTGGGCTACTACACCAACTTCATGAATTTACTGGACCTCGCCGCCAGCGCCGTGCCGGCCGGCTTCCAGGCGGATGGACTACCGTTCGGCGTGACGCTGATCGCCCCGCCGCGCCAGGATGCGCCCTTGCTGCATCTGGCCGCGCGATTGCAGCGAAAATCCAGCGATAGACTCGGCGCGACGTTACAACCTTTACCGCCGCCGGATGCGCTTTCGTTGTTGCCCAGCGGGCAAATCCAGGTCGCCGTGGTCGGCGCGCATCTGTCCGGTTTGCCGCTGAATTACCAACTCACGCAACGCCAGGCCCGCCTGGTCGAGACCACCCGGACCGCGCCGAACTACCGCTTCTACGCCTTGCCCGACGGCAAACGCCCCGGCCTGATCAAAGTCGCGCAAGGTGGCGCGGCGATTGACTGTGAAGTCTGGGAAATGCCGGCCAGCCAGTTCGGTTCTTTCGTCGCCGGCATTCCGGCGCCGCTGGGCATCGGCAAGCTGGAACTGGCGGATGGCGTGACGCTGAACGGCTTCATCTGCGAACCCATCGGCCTCGACGCGGCGATCGACATTACCGAGCACGGCGGCTGGCGCGCCTGGCTGGCGACCAGGCGGCGCTGAGCGTCACCAGGCGAGCCTTAGCGCCGCACCCGAATCACCGTTCCTTCGCGCCGCGGATCGGCGGCGCCATCAGGTGCTTTGGCCGCGGCGTCGACGAACACCGCCTGCACCGATCCTGTCGTGTCGCGACAGCCGTCCGTCGCGGCGGCCCCCGGTAGCAAGTGCCCCAGCTGGCGCAGCGCATCCTGCGCGGCAATCGTGAAACCGGGGAGCATGAAATCCCCGCCGCCTTCACAAACGATGCGTCCCGATGGATCGGTCACCGACAGTCGTGCCGCGTCTATCGCCCGTTGCGGCGGCATGCCGTGGTCGACCAGATTGAGCGTGACATTGAGCACGGAATTGATGATCGTCGCGCCGCCGGGCGAGCCGAAGGCCGCCACCGGCTGGCCCGCTTTCAGCAGCAAGGTCGGCGCCATGCTGGAGCGTGGGCGCTTGCCAGGCGCGACATCATTGGCGCCGGTATTGCCGGTCGCGCGGTTGGCGGCGGGCGTGAAATTGAAATCGGTCAGTTGATTGTTGAGCAGGAAACCATAGCCCGGCACGGTAATGCCCGAACCCCAGGTGGATTCGATCGTGCTGGTATAGCTGACCACGTTGCCCAATCCGTCGATGATGGAAAAGTGCGTGGTATTCGGGCTTTCCAACGCCGCGTTCGACGGACCGGGAGGCTTGGTTTCGCCCGACACCCAGGGCAATGGATCGCCGGCCGATGGTGTCGCCATACGCGCCTCGGGCCGGATCAGCGCCGCGCGCGTCGCCAGATAGTCGGGATGCAACAATCCCCGCAGCGGCGGCAGCGCCACGCCGTCGTCATCGCCGATCCACAGCGCCCGATCGGCGAAGGCCAGGCGCATCGCCTCGATCATCGCATGCAGCGTCTTCGGGCTGCCGTAGCCGTAACCCTGGTTCGTATCGCCCAGCGGCAAGCTTTCCAGCAACGCCAGCATTTGCAGCAGCGTAATGCCGCCGGAGGACGGCGGCGGCATGGTCGCCAGACGGTAGTCGCGATAGTGACCGATCAATGGTTCCCGGATGGCGACCCGATACCGCGCCAGATCGTCCAGCGTCATGCGTCCCCGGCCGGCTTGCGCGAGTTCGCCGCGGGCGCGTTGCTGCGCGGCGACGATGGCCGGGGCGATCGGTCCACGATAAAAGGCCGGCGGCCCGTCGGCGGCGATCAGCTTCAGCGTTTTGGCCAGATCGGGCTGCACCAGCCAATCGCCTTCGACCAGCGCCACCCCGCCGGGCCGAAAGATCGCGGCGGTTTCCGGATGAATTTGGGTGCGACCGTGATCGTTGGCGATGTCGTCGGCGAGAAATCGGTTGACCCGAAAACCGCCTTCGGCCAGCGCGATCGCCGGTTGCAGGGTTTCCGCCAGCGGCAGGCTGCCCCAGCGACTCAACGCGGTCGCCACGCCGAGCAGCGTGCCCGGCACGCCAACCGCCACGCCGCTGGTCGAAGCCAGGGGGAAGGCCATCGCCCGGCCATCCGGCGCGAACATGTCCGGGCTGGCGGCGGCCGGCGCGCGTTCGCGGGAATCGACGATGACGGTTTCGCCGGTCGCGGCCAGATGAATCAGCATGAATCCCCCACCGCCGATGCCGGAGGACTGCGGTTCGACCACATTCAACGCGAACTGCACCGCCGCCGCCGCATCGACGGCATTGCCGCCTTTGGCCAGCATGCGCGCCCCGGCTGCGGCGGCCAGCGGATGCGAAACCGCCACCACGCCGGTGGAGGACGCGGCCCAAGCGGCTTGAGTCGGAATCGACCCGGCCAATGGCCAAGCGACAAGCCAAACGCTGAGCCAGACGACGAGTGAGGGCTTGGACAAGCTCATAAGTGGCATCACTTGCGGTTCAGGCGAAGGGACCACACTCTAAACCGCAATGCAGCGCGGATCACCAAACCATCACTATTACAAATGCTTGCATATCGAAACATCGCCAACTTTGAACGCCGCTATCTGGCCGATGGTCGTCTCGGGCCGCATGAAATGGCCAGCCTGGAACAGCGTCTGGAACAGGCTGAAAGGAACATCAAATGGGAAATCCGGGACCGCGAACGCGTGGCGGCCATGCACCGCCCCGGCGACATGAAACACCCG
>JAGUXX010000269.1 GCA_020061585.1 Betaproteobacteria bacterium
CATGCCGCGCGGCGCCGACATCGCCCGCGCCACCGCCGACATCGTGCTGATGGACGACCGGCTGACCGCGGTCGCCGATGCGCGCGAAATCGCCGTCCGCACCATGGCGCTGATCAACAGCAATTTCAATGTCGCGGTGGGCGTCAACACCGCCGTATTGGCCGGCGCGGTGATGGGCTGGCTGAGCCCGGTGATGAGCGCGGTGCTGCACAACGGCACCACCATCGGCGTGCTGTTGCGGGCGCTGGCCGGAGTGGGGGTGACCGGCGCGGCGCAAGTCGCGCCAAGGATCAAACCATGAAGCGGCAAGCCGTAGCGCTTTTTTTTGCGTTGCAGTTGAGAGTCGTAACCATTCAGTTTTTGTAATTCACCTCAGGAGATCGAGACCATGACCGCCATCAAATACCTGCACCACACGCCCGGCCGTTTGCGCATCAAGGGCCGTCATTTCAACTGCCACGGTGAACGCGCGCGCCAGGCGGTATTGGCGCTGCAAGCCATGCCGGGGGTGGAACTGGTCAAGCTCAACGCCCACGCCGGCAGCCTCACCGTGCATTACGACCCGGCGGTGCATAGCCAAGCAGACTTGCTTGCCGCGCTGGAAACAACCGGTTGTCTGCATGCCGCGGAAGCGCACGCCCATCTTGCCGGTAGCCTGGCCAGCAAGTCCGCGGCGCCCCGCGAAGGCGTCGCCGGCGCCTTCGGCAAGGCGCTGGTCGGCGTCCTGGCGCAGCGCACCGCGACACGTTTGATCGGCGCATTGCTTTGACTGCGAGTGTCGCCTTCCCGCTGAGCATGGCCGATGCCGGCGCCCGCGTGCGCGTGGTGGCCCTGCGCGGCGGCGACAACCTGATCAAACGCATGACCGAAATGGGCCTGAATGTCGGCAGCGAACTGATCGTCCGGCAACGCCAGGGCGGCGGCGGCCTGGTGGTGTCGCGCGGCGAGACGCGCTACGCGCTCGGCGGCGGCATGGCGCACAAGGTGATGGTGGAGAGATGTGAAACGTGAAATGTGAAACGTGACGGGCAAGCCCTTGCCGCAAAGCGGCAAGTCACATTTCACCCGAGCCGCGCAGCGGCGAGTCACTTTTCACATTTCACGCTTTATCTGTTCCAAGGAGTACGGCAATGACCCTCAAAGACCTGCAAGTCGGTGACCGCGCCAAGGTGGCCGGTTATCTGGATGACAACGGCGCCGGTGGCAATTCCTACCGGCGCAAGCTGTTGTCGCTAGGCCTGAAGCCGGGCGCTGAGATCAGCGTCACGCGGGTCGCGCCGATGGGGGATCCGGTGGAGATTCGCGTGCGCGGCTTCGCGCTGTCGTTGCGGCGTGAAGAGGCGGCAACCTTGAGCGTGGAGAAACTGTGATGAACAAGAGCAGCTATATCATCGGCCTGGTCGGCAACCCCAACTGCGGCAAGACCACGCTGTTCAACGCCTTGACCGGCTCCAAGCAGCGGGTCGGCAACTGGCCCGGCGTCACCGTCGAGCGCAAGGTCGGCGAATATCGTCTTGCCGATGTTCGCTTTGACGTGGTCGACCTGCCTGGCACTTACTCGCTGGATGTGGTGGACCGCGAGGTGTCGCTCGACGAGCAGGTGGCGCGCGATTATGTGCACGCCAACCAGGCCGACCTGATCATCAACATCGTCGATGCCTCCAATCTGGAGCGCAACCTGTACCTGACCAGCCAGCTCGCCGAGATGCGCGTGCCGTTGCTGGTGGTGTTGAACATGGGCGACGTCGCGCAAGCCAAGGGCATGCGGGTGGATGCCGCCGTTCTGGCGCGGCAACTCGGTTGCCCGGTGATCCCGGTGGTGGCGTCGGAAGGCGAGGGCATCGAGGCGTTGCGGGCGGCGATCAAGCTCGCCGTCGCCGAACAGCCGCGTGCCACCGCGTTGATCGACTATGACGGCGCGCTTGATCATGCCGTTGCCGGCCTGGCGTTGCGACTGGAAGAGATGGCAAAGGCCGGTGGCGCCGGTTTGACCACCTCGGCGCGCTGGCTGGCGGTGCGTCTGCTGGAAGGCGACGATCTGGCCCGGCAAGTCGCCGGGCCGGAACTGGCCGCCGACGCCGCCAAACGCGCCGAAACGCTGGGTGACGACATCGATATTCTGGTCGCCGACGCGCGTTACAACCTGGCGAATCAGATCGCCAAACAGGCGGTCAGCGTCAGCGGTCAGATCGGTCGCGATCTCACCGACCGCATCGACCGCGTGGTGCTGCATCGGGCGCTCGGCATACCGCTGTTCTTGCTCATGATGTATCTGATGTTCATGTTCACCATCAACATCGGCGGCGCCTTCATCGATTTCTTCGACCAGTTCGCCGGCGCGCTGTTCGTCGATGGTTTCGCCGCCGCGCTGGCCGGTCTCGGCGCTTCGGAGTGGCTGCAGGTGATGCTGGCCAAGGGCATCGGCGGCGGCTTGCAGACGGTGGCGACGTTCATTCCGGTGATCGGTTTCCTCTACCTGTTCCTGTCGGTGCTGGAGGATTCCGGCTACATGGCGCGCGCCGCTTTCGTCATGGACCGCTTCATGCGCTGGGTGGGTCTGCCGGGCAAGTCGTTCGTGCCGCTGATCGTCGGCTTCGGCTGCAACGTGCCGGCGATCATGGCCACCCGCACGCTGGAACACCGGCGCGATCGGCTGATGACCATCGCCATGGCGCCGTTCATGTCCTGCGGCGCGCGACTGCCGGTGTATGTGCTGTTCGCCGCCGCGTTCTTCCCCAGCGGCGCGCAGAACGTGGTGTTCGGCCTGTATCTGATCGGCATCGCCATCGCCGTGCTGACCGGCCTGGTGCTGAAGAACTCCATCCTCAAAGGCGAAGCGACGCCGTTCATCATGGAACTGCCGCCCTACCACCTGCCGACCGTCAAAGGCATCCTGATCCACACCTGGGATCGCCTGAAGAGCTTCATGTTCCGCGCCGGCCGAATCATCGTGCCGATGGTGCTGGTGCTCAACTTCCTCAACGCGGTCGGCACCGACGGCAGTTTCGGCAACGAAGACAGCGACAAATCGATGCTCGCCGAAGTCGGACGCAGCATCGCCCCGGCGTTCTCGCCATTTGGTCTGAATGAAGAAAACTGGCCCGCCGCGGTCGGCATCTTTACCGGCATATTGGCCAAGGAAGCGGTGGTCGGCACGCTGGACGCGGCCTACACCGCGCTGGCGGAAAGCGAGGCCGCCGCCGCCGGTGTAAGCGCCGAACCGGAAGCGCCGTTCAGTCTGTTCGGCAGCCTGGCGGGCGCTTTGGCGACGATACCGGCCAACCTCGGCGATGCCCTGGCGACCTGGACCGATCCGCTCGGCCTGGATGTCGGCGATGTCAGCGATCAGGCCGCCGTGGCGGCAGATCAGGAAGTCTCCGCCGGCACCTTCGGCGCCATGGTCAGCCGTTTCGACGGCGCGGCCGGCGCCTTCGCCTATCTGCTGTTCATCCTGCTGTATTTCCCCTGTACCGCCGCCATTGCCGCCGTGTATCAGGAATCCGGCGCGCGCTGGACCGCCTTCGTCGCGGTCTGGACCAGCGGCATGGCCTACGGCCTGGCGACGCTGTACTACCAGGCGGTGAATTTCGCCCGCGACCCGGCCACCGCGCTGGCCTGGATCGTCGCGGTGCTGGCGTCATTCGTCGCCGGCTTCCTGTTCCTGCGCTGGCAGGGTCAGCGCGACATGGGCCTGCCGCTGCCGGCGGCGCAGAAGGCGTAGCGCCATGGCGATGATCCTGTCGCGTGTCAGTGACTATTTGAAACTGCACCGGCGCGCCAGTGTCGTGGACATGGCGCATGGCCTGGATGCCGCACCGGACGCGTTGCAAGGTATGCTTGCCACGCTGGAACGCAAAGGCCGCGTGCGGCGCCTGCCAGCCGGTACGCCCTGCGGCGGCGGATGTTGCAAGTGCGACCCGAATGCTGTGGAGTTATATGAATGGATCGACCATTGAGACGCAACCCATGCATACCCATGACCTGAGTTCGTGGCAACACTCGCACAGCTTCGGCACCGCCGCCGAGCAACAGGCCGAGCGGCGCACCCGTTGGGTGGTCGGGCTGACCTTCGTGACCATGTTGGTGGAACTGGTGGCGGGCTGGCTGACCGGCTCCATGGCGCTGATGGCCGACGCCTGGCACATGGCCAGCCATGTCGGCGCCTTGGGTCTGGCCGCCTTCGCCTATCGGTTCGCGCGGCAGCACGCCAACGATAGTCGCTTCACCTTCGGCACCGGCAAAGTCTCCGCTCTGGCCGGCTACAGCAGCGCGTTGCTGTTGGGCGTCGTGGCGTTCTGGATGGTCTGGGAATCGACGCAACGCTTGTTCAACCCGGTGGACATCCACTACGCCGAAGCGATGGCGGTGGCGGCGCTGGGCCTGGCGGTCAACCTGGTCAGCGCCTGGCTACTGGGTGACGATCATCACCACCACCACCACCACCACGACCACGACCACGACCACGACCACGACCACGATCACGAACATGTCGACCACAACCTCAAGGCCGCCTACCTGCACGTACTGGCCGACGCACTGACTTCGGTGCTGGCCATCGTCGCCCTGGCCGGCGGCATGCTTTACGGCTGGCGTTTCCTCGACCCGCTGATGGGCCTGATCGGCGCGGCGTTGATCAGTCGCTGGGCCTGGGGCCTGGCGCGGGACAGCGCCAAAGTCCTGCTCGACGCGGAAGATCATGGCGAGACGGCGGCGGCAGTGCGGCGCCTCATCGAAGCCCTGCCGGATCACCAGGTGGCCGATCTGCATGTGTGGCGCGTCGGCCCGGCCAGCCGCGCCTGCATCCTGTCCCTGGTCAGCCATGACCCGCATCCCGCCGAGTATTACCGGCAACGGCTCAGTCAGGTTGCCGGGCTCGACCACCTGACGTTGGAGATCAACCAGTGCCGCAATGCCGGTTGCCAGTCAGGGCCGGTCACCTGAGGTCATGATCGGCGCGACCACGCTGCTGGTGATCGGCATCCATCGGGAGGAACTGGCCTTTGGCGAAGCCGTCGCGGCCGGACTGGATCGCCGCCGCTTCGATGTGCTGCGGATTCCGGAAGGACTCTCCGGTCGCCATCCACGCGCCGATCAGCGCTTCCATTTCGATACCCTGCATCGGGCGCTGTATCGGCAATTGCCGCCACATATCCAGACGCGCCACGAACAGGTGATCGACCTGCATACCGGTCTGGACCCGCATGGGCCCTGCGCCGATCTCTATAGCCGGGATACCGCATGGCTGGCGGAAAGGCTTGCCCAAGCCGGTGGACTTCAGCCCGCGCCGCGCCTCGTTTCCCTGTTGCCCGCCGACCCTGAGTCCGGTGATTCGGCACTCAGCGCGGAAACCGTGATTCCGCCGGAAATCTGGCGCAACGCGCGCTTCCTGTATGTCGGCGTCGAGATGTACCTGCCCGAAGCGGGGCGCGGCCGCCAGATCGATCATGACTATGCGCGCGCGTTGCTCAACGTGCTGAGTCCCGCTTCGAAGTGATGTGCTGGCCGGATCGGCCGGGGGCAAGGTGTTCGATGATCCCCAACTGTCACGACCCTCTGGTTGACCTGTGACCGCATCGAGGGGGCGGCATGAGCGCCGGCTTCGAACAACGTTCGGCATCGCTGTTCGATGTCTGGACGCAGCGGTCTCGTGCATTGGAAGCAGAGCCGCAGGCGGAGCACGAGGTGGAGCCTATCTGCAACGTATCCCAAGTGCCACGCACCAACAAACTGCCGGACCCCCTATGCCAAAATTTCCTGAGACACCTGCCCCTCGAAATTAGAGTACCAGGCAGCCACCAAGAAGAAAGCTCCGATGCACGTTGAGCAGGCGGTTGAGCGCGCGCCCCGATCCTGAGGTGGTCGCCGTCGCGCAACGGCGCCAGTTCAGCAGCAGTGAAAAGCGGCATCCTCGCGCTGGCCGACGGCTCAACGCCTTCAACAACAGGTGTTGGGCGCAGAAGAGACCTTCATCCTTGCATCATGGCGGGCCGGTGATCGGCCAGAGCGGCCATTGGGATGAATCGCCACCGACGGCCGCAATGAATTGATCAGCGACCGTAGGCAAATAATTACTTTACGGATGAAAACCAATTTTCCATATGATGAACAATTTCAGTAACTTGAACATCATCTATCGAGCCATGGCCATCTTTTTCAACAACCTCATCGTAGAGATAGGCTTGAAAGTCGTTAAAACCATCCCAAACCCTGTTGCCACTATCGCCTCGCTTAAGTTCTTCCGTTATAAACCAATCTCGGACCGCGACTATGGCCTTATCCACTTGATCATCATGATTTTTTATATCGGAACCTGACAAATCTGAAATCGCTTTTTGAAAACGATGCCGTTCTTTTTCCATGATCAGAATCTTTTTTTGCCCCCATTTTCCACCTTTGAGCTTTTGGCAACCATAGTCTAT
This sequence comes from Betaproteobacteria bacterium, assembly GCA_020061585.1. Lineage (GTDB taxonomy): Bacteria > Pseudomonadota > Gammaproteobacteria > Burkholderiales > Thiobacillaceae > PFJX01. Next base: position 6,420 of record JAGUXX010000269.1, read on the forward strand.
GCCCAACTCAAATGGCATGTTCATTCGATATAATTCTCCGGCTTCAGTGGATTCTATTCTTGAGAGATCATGAATCCCGAATTTAGACTCCTCTATCAGCTCTAGAATTTTTTGGATTCTTGACTCGGCAGAGTCTGCTCTTTCGAGGGATAACCTTGGCTTGTAACCGAAGTAGATTATTGTAAATACGATCCCCAGAAGAATCTGACGAAAATCTTCATCAAATGGGCAGTTAACAAATACGTTTTTCTCGAATTCGCTAGCCACGATAAATCTACTTCTTATCTTTAGGCGGATAGGGATCTTTCCCGTAACTATCTTTCTCCCGGATTCTGCCATCACAGCTATGGATGTAGAATTCGGCTTTCTGGTTTTTCGCAATTTCACGACCGCGCGCAATTGCTTTTTCTTGGGAATCAAAGACCTTAGTGGCTTTAGTCGAGCCTCCTTTCTTGACTGCCCAACCGCCATCGGGGTTCTTGACTACGTGCTGTGACTTCTTAGTCATGGTGACCATCCCTAATCGCCTTATGGCTAATGCCTCTGTTAAAAAAATAGCACATACAACGTTTCAGGGTCAGAGTAACAATTCATTTTGTCTACAGAAATGTCAATCAAATTTGCATGCACTAGGAAATTGTTACTCTGACGCCGATTGTTCTGACCCCGATTGCTTTCGCCGATTGCCATTCAAGTTGAATTGAAGAACTTCTTCAAAGACCCTGTTTCTGGCTCTTGCGTCCTTTATTAAGGCTGATGCGGGCATAGCATAAAGGTGCAATGGGATCTCATTGTTTGATCCAATTGAGAAGTCGTTATAGACCACTCGTTCTGTTAAAGAAAAGACATCTTTGAAGCCCGTTTGCTTCATGTCTCTATAGAACTCATTGTCGATTTCCACAATTGAGAACGCGAAGACTTCCCTTACCGTGGGAATCCTGTCAGCAAGTTCGCTCGCATAGAGCCTGCACTGCATGAGGGCTTTGTTGTTGTCAAAAATATCGGCCCCTGGTTTCTTAAACTCGATGATGACCAACTTGTTGGGTTGGTTTTCGCTGTCTTTCGAGAAAAAAGCTGCAACATCTGGACGTCTCTGTTGTTTGAACTCTACCGAGTTGCCAACCTCTTGAATGATGGTAGCTAATGCCAGGTCGCTGTAAATGCTCGAATAGGACAGGAATTTGTCATCCACTAACCAAACATTGTTTTCACGAATTTCGGAACCATCACTCCTTTTTGGAAGAATAGCGTTATGGATTGCATCTTCAGCGCTTTCGGGTGGCATATTTGCCAAGGAGTCGATAACCAATGCCCTATGAACGATGTACCTTGCCAAATCTTCACTTGCAAGGTGTGAAACGTCGTCCCATGAGACAGGCTTGCCGCTTTCAAGGGCCTCAACGACTTGATCTTCTTTTCTGGCTTGCTGAGCCCTATAAGTTTTGACCACCTCATCAGCATCCAGCAGAGCGGCATTCGCATCCATCGAATCAATCTTGATGAATGGGTAGTATTTTTTTAGCTTCTCGATATTGTCCGACTTGAATTTCTCAATGTCTCCTTCGGCGGATTCATCAATCATCCTCAGGCATTCTTCGTGAATGCGGGGCATGAGCTTCTCGCGACTGATGGGAGAAACCATATCCACATCATCATCAGTCTTGGGAAGTTCTAGACGTTGTCGTTCAATATTGGAACGCTTGTTGAAGTAGTCAGATGTGACGAAAATCAGATGCTGGCAGATGTCAAACCTCTTACTGATGACGTACTCTTCAATACAGAGTTCGTCGGCGCAGAGCATTGCAACAATACCCTTTTTGGGAGGTTCATCCCTAAAGAGGTAGCAGTTGAACGTTTCGTTTTGGAATTCGAATTCCCTCGTCAACTCTGCCTTAATGTGTTCACCTGCGAACACATGGATGTCATCAAACGGCTGCTTGGAGTTATGGGTGAACTTCAGAGTGATGCTGTGCCCTGATTGGTGCTTCAAGAAAAGCAAGAGGCGCAGATCATCGCAGATCGAGTTAACTAGCTTTGCGACCTGAGTATTGATTCTTTCCTTCAGGTCACTAAGCG
>JAGUXX010000127.1 GCA_020061585.1 Betaproteobacteria bacterium
CCGAGGTGGCGAACCACGCCATCTTTTCCGGCAACGTCGCCAGCCACAGCCCGCCGCTGACCACCGCCAGCCCGCCGCCGGCCAGCATCAGCCGGTGCGCCAGCGGCGACAGCCAGGCGATGTAGCCGGCGTCTTCATTGTCGCGACCCAGCAGATAACGCCGATAGGCGAACAGCCAGGCGGCGATCACGGCGACCGACAGCAGGATGAAGAAGGCGAAACGGGCGAGGCTGTAGCCATGCAGTGACTGGCCGGAGGCGTCGATGCGGCCGTTCGGCGCATACCAGTTCATCCATTGTTCCGGCAGCAGCATTTGGTAGCTCAGCACATGCATGATCCAGCCGACGACCAGCATCAGCGCCAGCGAAATGACCAGATGCCAGGCGCCGCGCGTCGGCTGTTCGGTCAGCCGGGGGTTGCGGTAGTAGAAGGCGTACAGCGCGATATAGCCGCCGATCAGGATGACGATGAAGGCGATCACCCAGCGCGCCGACAAGACGTTGGCGGTGTACCAGAACGGGTCGTAGATGACCTGCACGAACAGCAGCGGCGCGACGCCCAGCACGATGGCGACCGACACCGCGATCTTGGCGGTGGCCAGCATCGCGGCGGCCAGTCGGCGCCAGCGCGGATCGCGGCGGCTGGCGCCGAACAGGGTTAGCATGGAAGCGCCGAGCATGACCTGCACGGCGGCGATATGCAGCGCCCAGGTCAGCACCCCCAGCACCAGGAAGATCAACGGATGCGACGGTACCCCGGCGGGGTCGCGCAGGGCATAGAGCATGGCGGTTTCCATGGCTTACTCCTCGGGGTCGGTGGTGGGGTTGGCGGCGAGGTTGGCGGCGGCCACGCGCGGCGCTGCGGCGCTGGACAATGACGCGATGAAGCGCGCCAGCGCGTAGGCCTCGGCATCGTTGAGCGGGATGTGCGGCATGTAGATCGTGTTGCCGGTGCCCAATGCGCCTTGCAGATAGGTCTTGATCATCGCCACGTCGGTGTTGCCGCCGAAGTAGCGCGCCAGCGGCCGCATGCCGGTGGGCGACAAGGAATGGCAGTTGGAACAGGTGGTCAGCGCCAGGCTGTGGCCGGCTTCCAGCGCGTTGTGCGGGTTCACCTGCCGGAGTCGGTCCGGCACGAATACCTGGCTGGGCAGGAAGCCGCGTCGCTCGATCAGCGGAATTTCCGATTCGATGCCCAGACCCGGCACATCGCGGGCGATGACCTGATTCGAATAGACGTACTGACCGGCGACATAGGGCTTGCGCAACGACTCGCGCGCCACTTCCTCCGGCCACAGACCGAACACCAGTACCGCGACGGTCATGCCGGAGGCGATGGCCGGGGTCAGCAGGCGCGGTTGCAGCCAGGTGACAGCGAACCAGGCGAAGATGCCGGAAAGTGTCGCCACCAGCGATAGCCCGAACCAGGCCGGCAAGCGGTTTTCCGCGATGACCTCGGCGGTTTCCGGCAGCGTGTTCATGTACCACTGGAACAGCAGGCCGCCGGCCACGGTGGCGGCCATGCCCAGCAGCGCCAGCTTGCGGGTGATCTCGCGCTTGAAGGCGGCGTCCTTGATCGCGCCGGCGACGATGCCGCCGACCACGGCGGTCATGGTGAACATGAAGGCGGTGCGCATCGCCAGTTGCGCAAAGGTGTTGGCGCCGTAGAAGCCGTTCAGATAGCCGCCATCGACAAACCATTCCGGTTTGCCCGGCCACATCATGAACGACAGGATGCCGATGATGATCAGCATGGTGCCGTAGGAAGCCAGGCCGAAGATGATCGAGATGCGCAGATGCGTGGCGCGATCGACCTTGCCGACCAGGTAGATGATCATGTACACGCCGACCACTTCGATGACGAAGAACACCCATTCCGTCGCCCATTTCCAGACGAAGCTGTGGATCAGCGCCGAGATGCCGCGCGGACTGGCGACGGTGGTCGAGTACCAGATGCCTGGGCCGGTGATGGAGCCCAGCACATAGCTGAAGATCAGCAGAAACAGGCCGTACTTTTTGATGAATTCCAGCAGTTCAGGCTGGTCGCGACGGTAGGCCTGAGTCGCCAGGTAGGCGAAGAAGATCGCCGCGCCGACCGCCGTATGCGAAAACAGCACATGCACCGTGGCGATCAGACCGACGATCCAGCCGCTGCCGATGCCGGGTTCGTACCACACAGGATAAAGACCGAGGTATTCCATGCGAAATCCGTCCAGCAATGAGATGGGTAAAAAATGCGGGTGTCATTGAAGGCGGAAAGCAATACCTGTGCCAAAGCATGGAACAAGTAAAACTTAATAATCAAGTCATTGATATTTAATAATTTACGGATTTATTTTGCCCGTTTATGCTGGCGCATGTTGGTCTTGTAGAGCAATGAATGCCAATTACGGCAGGAGCTGCTGTCAATAATGACTGATCCGCTGTGGCCGGACGGCGTGGCCGTCGGCTTGACCCTTGCCGCTTATGCGGACACCAGCAAGCGTTGCAGTACGCCTTGGTATACCTGGGCAAGTTGCGCCAGTTCCTCGATGCCGACGTGCTCGTCGATCTTGTGGATGCTGGCGTTGATCGGACCGAATTCGACGACTTCGCGGGCGATGTCGGCGATGAAACGGCCATCCGAGGTGCCGCCGGTGGTGGACAGTTCCGGGCTGATCCGGGTGGTGTCGATGATCGCCGCGGCAAGTGCGTCGACCAGGCCGCCGCGTGGCGTCAGAAACGGCTTGGCGCCCAGTTCCCAGGTCAGGTCGTAGTCCAGGCCATGCCGATCGAGGATGGCGCGGACGCGTTGCTGCAAGCCGTCCACCGTGCTGGCGGTGGAAAACCGGAAGTTGAAGGCGATATCGGCGTGGCCGGGAATCACGTTCATCGCGCCGGTGCCGCTATGCAGATTGGAGATTTGCCAGGTAGTCGGCGGGAAGTATTCGTTGCCCGCGTCCCAGACGGTCTCGGCCAGCTCGGCGATGGCCGGGGCGGCAAGATGGATCGGGTTCTTGCCCAGATGCGGATAGGCGATATGCGCCTGCACGCCGTTGACCCGCAAGCGGCCATGCAGCGAGCCGCGCCGGCCGTTCTTCATCATGTCGCCGAACTGGCTGACGCAGGTGGGTTCGCCGACGATGCAGTAGTCGATCAGTTCATTGCGCGCCGCCAGACGTTCGACGACTTTCGCCGTGCCGTCCACCGCCGGGCCTTCTTCATCCGAGGTGATCAGCCAGGCGATGGAGCCGGCGGGCTCGGGATGTTCCGCGAGAAACGCTTCCACGGCGGCCAGAAAAGCGGCGATGGAGCCCTTCATGTCGGCCGCGCCACGTCCGTAAAGCTGGCCGTCGCGCTCGGTCGGGGTGAATGGGTCGCTGTGCCATTGTTCCAGCGGGCCGGTCGGCACCACGTCGGTATGCCCGGCGAAGCACAGCAGCGGCGCCGCAGTGCCGCGCCTTGCCCAGAGGTTGATGACAGCGCCGCTGCGCACTGTTTCGAGGGTGAAGCCCAGTCTGTCGAGTTTCTCGCCCAGCCAGTCTTGGCAGCCTGCATCTTCCGGGGTCAGGGAGCGGCGCGCGATCAGTTCGCGGGTGTATTGCAATGCTTTACGGGTCATTCAGGGCGGTCTCGGCGGCGGAGGTCAGTGGTTTCGGTGGACAGCACAGGCTTGCGCTGCTTGCCGTAAAGTTGATTGGCAAGGTAATAAATTAATAATCAATTAATTGAAGATGATTATTAAAGTTTATTCTCCGAAAAAGGCGGCGTAGTTTTCGTCGCTGAAACCGACCTGGTACTGACCGTCCCGATCCAGAATCGGACGTTTGATGACGCTGGCGTTTTCCTGCATCAAGGCCAGCGCGGCGGTGGCGCTGGTGATTGCGGCCTTGCGCTCGTCGCTCAGCTTGCGCCAGGTCTGGCCGCTGCGATTGATGATGGATTCCCAGCCCAGCAGCTTGCACAGCGTTTTCATCAATGGCAGCGGCACGCCCTGTTTCTTGTAGTCATGAAATTCGTAGGGAATGTCGCGCTCCTCCAGCCAGGCGCGAGCCTTCTTGACGGTGCTGCAATTGGGGATGCCGTAAAGTTTCATGGCAAACTCGCTATAGAAAAAAACCTCGTCATTTTACCTGCCTCGCATGTCTCACGCCTTCATCGTTCGCGCCGCCGACTGGATTGTTGATGAATCCGCGATTGCCGGGATTCGGCGCGCGGTGTTCATCGAAGAGCAGGGGGTGCCGGAAGACCTGGAATGGGAGGCGGCGGACCCGCAATGCCGCTGGTTTGTCGCGCAGTCGAATCGGACGTTGATCGGCATCGTCAGGCTGACCGCGGCGGGACGCATCGGGCGCATGGCGGTATTGCCGGACTGGCGTCGGCGCGGCGTCGGCGGCGAATTGCTGGCGGTGGTGTTGCGGGTCGCGCGTGAACTGGGCATGCACCGGGTTCATCTTTCGGCGCAGATCCACGCCATCGGGTTTTATGCGCGCCAGGGTTTTATCGCCGAGGGCGCGGAGTATCTCGACGCGGGCATTGCGCATCGGAGCATGGCGCTGAATTTGAACGTGAACTTGAAGGACTCAGCATGAACATACGTATCGGCCACGGTTTTGACGTGCATGCCTTCGCCGAGGGGCGCCGCCTGATCATCGGCGGTGTCGATATCCCTCACCACCGGGGATTGCTCGGCCACTCGGACGCCGATGTTCTGCTGCATGCGATTTGCGACGCGCTGCTGGGCGCGGCGGCGCTAGGCGACATCGGCCGACATTTCCCCGATTCCGACGCGCGCTTCAAGGGCATCGACAGCCGCGAACTGTTGCGCCATGTCGCTGAACTGCTCGACGGACGCGGCTGGAAGGTGGTCAATATCGATGCCACGATCATCGCCCAGGCGCCGAAAATGGCGCCGCATATCGCCACCATGCGCCAGCACATCGCCGAGGATCTCGGTGTTGCCGCCGAGCGGGTGAATGTCAAGGCGACCACCACCGAAAAGCTCGGCTTTACCGGGCGCGAGGAAGGTATCGCCGCCGAGGCGGTGTGCCTGATCGACAAGTCGGTGTGATTGGGGCAGCCCGATGCCGCGTGTGTTCTTCGCGCTCTGGCCGGATGCCGATGCGGCGTCGCGCCTGCACACGATCGCCCGTTGCTGGCATGAAGTTCTGGGCGGACGGGTGATGCGCGAGGACTCGCTGCATGCCACCCTGGCCTTCGTCGGTGATGTCGCGCCGCAACGCCTGCCGGATTTGCGCGCCGTGGCTGCCGGCATCCGGCTGCCGGGGATGCCGCTGGCGTTTGATCGAGGCGGCTGCTGGCGGCATAACCAGATCGCCTATCTGGGCCTGCGCGAGACGCCCGATGCCTTGCGTTGTTTGTGGTCAGCGCTTGCCGCGGGTTTGCGGGCAGCCGATTTTTCGATCGAAACGCGCCCGTTCAGTCCGCACATCACGCTGCTGCGCAAGGCGAACTGCCTGGCTTTCGACGCGGCGACGGAGAAAGAAAATCCCGCAACGGAGCCAGTGGTCTGGTCGGTGCGGGATTTCGTGCTGGTCATGTCCAGCATCAGCGCGAATGGCTCGCGCTATGAGCAGATCGGCGCGTGGCCCCTGCTATAGAAGTACTCGACTGTTGATTTGCGCCGTCAATGCCGTTGCCGGCAGACGGGTGTAGTCCTTGTCTATGCTCTCCGATAGCCTGCTCCTGACCTGTCCCGGCAGGTGTTGATTGACCAGCCCCACAAACGGAGCCGAGGCCACAAGAATGAGCCGGTCGTAGGCATGCTTCGCCAGACCTTGTTCCAGTTCCCGGGTAACTTCCTGGGCAAAACGCTCAGCCTCATGGTGCTTGGGGTCGGTTGCCTGCATGAATGCGCCGTGCCCTGTGCCGGTTCTCGATCCGGAACGGTCGCTGACCAGATTGCATGTTTTCTCGCGGCTTTGCGGGTGCGCCAACTCCTTGATGAGCTGCAACTCCCGAAGTGGTCCGGTATTCGAGAAAAACCTGGCTAGACTTGCATTGGCAACCATGACCCATGTAACAGACATCGAATCCTCCCTAATAACGTTGAAAGTTCAATTTCCCGCATTCCCTTTGCCAAGATCCGCCATGGTGTCCGGGGATCAATTTCAGGCTAGCAGGGGCTGGGGTTTCGTCAAGGCACTGAATTCGCCAGGTGTCGGGCGAGTTGCGCCATGGTGTCGGGGTCGGCGGCCGGGAGATTCAGCGTGGCGGCGTTCGATGCGCCGACAAAGTTGCGATTCAGCGAGCGCTTGTAGGCGGGGTCGTAGTGGTGGACCAGCAGTTCGGCGACCAGTTCGTCCCAGTGTCCGGCGCGGGCCAGGTTCTTCCAGCTCTCGATGCGCTCCTTGCCCTGAATTTCTACCAGGCAGTCGAGTTTCCCGCCGAGCAGTTCGGCGTCGCTGAGGAAATGCGCGTATTCCTGTTTCAACAATTCGACCCGCACCGCGATGTCGGCATGCAGATTGACGCAGGGCGCGGCGCGCATGCGTTTCAACAAGACTTCCGGGGTATGCAGATTGCCGATTTTCTTGCTTTCGGATTCGACGAAGATCGGCCGTTTGGGGTCGTATCCTTGCAGCGCGAACCAGATCCGCGATTCGAACAGCTTTTGCGGCGGTTGCGGGCGCGCCGGGTCGGCGCCCAGCACCGAGCCCATGTGGGCGGCGAGATCTTCGAGATCCAGCACCTGTGTGCCGCAGGCCCGCAGGGCGTTGAGAAAGCGACTCTTGCCGACCCCGGTCGGGCCGCAGATCACGCGCAAATCGAGGTGATCCGGCAAGCTATCCAGTTGCTCGATGACGTACTGCCGATAGGCTTTGTGGCCGCCTTCGAGTTGCGCGGCATTCCAGCCGACCGAACGCAGGATGGTGGTCATCGCGCCGCTGCGGCTGCCGCCGCGCCAGCAATAGATCAACGGCCGGTAATTGCGCGGTTTGTCCAGCAAACGGGTTTCCAGATGCCGGGCGATGTTGCGCGCGACCAGCGCCGCGCCGACCTTCTTGGCTTCGAAGGCGGAGGCTTGCTTGTGCAAAGTGCCGACACGAGCGCGTTCCTCGTCGTTCAGCACCGGCAGCGAGATCGCGCCGGGCAGGTGATCCTGCGCGAATTCGCCGGGCGAACGGGCATCGATGATTTCATCGAATTCGAAGATTTCCGTGACCCGGGCCAGCCCGTCCTTGCGGCGTTGGCCCGCCGCGATACGCGGATTGGCGGGTTCTTTGCTGATCAAGCGTTTTTATCCCGCATCAGGCGCGATTTCTCGCGTTGCCAATCGCGATCTTTCTGCACCGCGCGCTTGTCATGCAGTTTCTTGCCTTTCGCCAGACCGATTTCCAGCTTCACCCGGCCTTTGTTGAAATGCAGGTTGAGCGGCATCAGGGTATAGCCGGCCTGTTGCACCTTGCCGATCAGCTTGCGGATTTCCTGGGCGTGCAGCAACAGCTTGCGGGTGCGCACCGGGTCCGGGTTGATATGCGTCGAGGCGGTCGGCAACGGGCTGATATGGCAGCCGATCAGAAACACTTCTTCCTTCTTCAGCACCACATACGCTTCCTTGAGTTGCGAGCGGCCGGCGCGTATGGCTTTGACTTCCCAGCCTTGCAGCATCAGACCCGCTTCATAGCGTTCCTCGATGAAGTATTCATGGAAGGCCTTCTTGTTGTCGACGATGTTCATGGGGCGGAGCGGTGGCCGATGCGGGTTGAATTTCGTGCTATTTTAGCAGGCCCCTCCATCCTTCCTTGTCCGTCCGTTATGGCTGAAGTCGTAAAAACCGTGCTGGTGCCTTATTCGGCGGAAGAAATGTTCATATTGGTCGATGGCGTCGAGAGCTATCCGCAATTTCTGCCCTGGTGCGGCGGCACGGAACTGCATTTTCGCGACGACGTCACCACCGAAGCCACGATACATATCAGCTATATGCAGGTGAAGCAGCATTTCACTACACAAAACAGCAAGCGCCATCCGGAGGAAATGATCATCCGGCTGAAACGCGGACCGTTCCGCAAGCTGGAAGGCTCCTGGCATTTCAAGGCGCTGGCGGCGGAAGCCTGCAAGATCGAATTCGTCATGCACTACGAGTTTTCCAGCAGCCTGCTGGAAAAAGTGCTGGGCCCGGTGTTCGGCATGTTGACCAACAATATGGTGGACGCATTCGTTCGCCGCGCGGAACAGGTATACGGCCAACGATGAGCGAACAGATACACGTCGAAGTGGTTTACGCCCTGCAAAACCGGCAAAAAGCGGTGATGCTGCAACTGCCGGCGGGGGCCACGCTGCGCGAAGCGGTGGAGCGTTCGGGTTTGATGGCCGAGTTCCCGGAAATCGATCTGGCGGCCAACAAGTTCGGCATCTGGAACAAACTCGCCAAACCCGACGCCGCGCTGCGCGACAACGATCGGGTGGAAATCTACCGGCCGTTGATCGCCGATCCCAAGGAAGTGCGGCGCCAGCGCGCCGCCGAGGGCAAGGTCATGAAGAAGGGCGGCGGCGACGCGGAAGCGGCGTGAGTCGGGCGGCTTCAGCGTCGTTCGGTGGTCGGCAGGTCGAGTTGTTGCAAGCCCAGTTTTGCCTGGCTGGAAGCGAACGCGGCGTGTTGCAGCACGCCGGCGCTGTCGCCGGCGGCGGCGGCTTCTCGGGCGGCCCGCAATGCCGATTCCGCGGTGGTCCATAGCGCGAATTTCGAGCGGGCTAGGCGGATGTCGGTTTCGGCTTGCGCCAGCGCGGTTTGCGCCGCCGGACTGATTTTTACCGTGTCGGCGGAAACCGGGTCAGGGCCGCTTACCGATGGCGTGCCGCAAGCCGAGGTCAGAAAGGCAAGCAGGCTGGCGGCCAACATGAATTTCCAGTTCGAATGCACGCTGATCCTTTGTGTCAATTGAAGTGATTTGTCGTTTGAGCAGGCTGACAGACATTGAACATAGTTGGCTGTCCGAGGCGGCGTCAATGGATTGTTTTACATGTTGCATTTGGGGGCGGCCGGTCGCATCGGTATAATGCCGTTTTTGTGCGCTAGGCCTACCCATCATGCGAGTTTTGCAGAAAGCCCTGACGTTTGACGACGTCCTGTTGGTCCCCGCGTATTCCGGCATCCTGCCGCGCGATGTTTCCTTGAAAACCCGGTTCACTCGGGAACTCTCCCTGAATCTGCCGGTGGTCTCCGCCGCCATGGATACCGTCACCGAGGCGCCGATGGCCATCGCGCTGGCGCAGGAAGGCGGCATCGGCATCATCCACAAGAATCTCACGCCGGAACAACAGGCGGCCGAGGTGGCCAAGGTCAAGCGCTACGAGTCCGGCGTGGTCAAGGATCCGATCACCATCAGCCCGGGCATGAGCGTGCGCGACGTGCTGGAAATCACCCGTCGGTATCGCATCTCCGGTCTGCCGGTGGTCGATGAGTCGGGCAAGGTGTTGGGCATCGTCACCAACCGCGATCTGCGTTTCGAGACCAATCTCGATCATCTGGTGCGCGATATCATGACGCCGCAGAGCAAACTGGTGACGGTGAAAGAGGGCGTTGGCAAGGAGGAAGTGATTGCCCTGCTGCACAAGCATCGTCTGGAACGCCTAGTGGTGATCAACGACGATTTCGAGTTGAAGGGGCTGATCACCGTCAAGGACATCCGCAAATCAAGCGAACACCCCCTGGCCAACAAGGACAGCATGGGCCACTTGCTGGTCGGCGCGGCGGTCGGCGTCGGTCCGGAAAACGAGGAACGCATCGCGGCGCTGGCCGAGGCCGGTGTCGATGTCATCGTGGTCGATACCGCGCATGGTCATTCCCAGGGCGTGCTTGATCGGGTGAAATGGACCAAGCTGCATTACCCGCATATTCAGGTTATCGGCGGCAACATCGCCACCGGAGACGCGGCATTGGCGTTGGTCGATCATGGCGCCGATTGTGTCAAGGTCGGCATCGGTCCCGGCTCGATCTGCACCACCCGCATCGTCGCTGGCGTCGGCGTGCCGCAAATCACCGCCGTCGCCAATGTCGCGGCGGCGCTGATGAATTCCGGCGTGCCGTTGATCGCCGATGGCGGCATCCGATATTCCGGCGATATCGCCAAGGCCATCGCCGCCGGCGGCCACTGCGTGATGCTGGGCGGCCTGCTCGCCGGCACCGACGAAGCCCCGGGCGAGATCGAGTTGTATCAGGGCCGCTCCTACAAGTCCTATCGCGGCATGGGTTCGCTGGGCGCGATGCAGAAGGGCTCCAAGGACCGCTATTTCCAGGACAACGAAGCCAACGCCGACAAGCTGGTGCCGGAAGGCATCGAAGGCCGCGTGCCGCACAAGGGCAGCGTGCTGTCGGTGCTGCATCAGTTGATGGGCGGCCTGCGTTCCTCGATGGGTTACCTGGGCGCGGCAACCATTCCGCGGTTCCACGAAACCGCGCAGTTCGTCGAAATCAGCAGCGCCGGCATCAAGGAATCGCACGTGCATGACGTGCAGATCACCAAGGAAGCGCCCAACTACCACGTTTGATTTTGCCCATGTTGAATGAGCAGACCATCCTTGACGCAGCCCGACGCGCGGCCTCCGCCGCGTCACGTCCGGCCAGCGTGATGTTGTTTGGCTCCTACGCGCGTGGCGAGGCGGATGATCAATCCGATCTTGATCTGCTGGTCATTGAAGATGAAGTTGTCGACAAGGCGAGCGAATATTTGCGCATTCATCGCGCTATCGGATCGCTAGGTGTCGGCGTCGATGTGCTGGTGTTTTCGCGGCTGGATTTCGAACGGCGCAGTCTGGTCCCCGGCTCGCTGCCGTATCAGGTCAGGCTAGAGGGTAGACTTCTCCATGACGCCACAGGCTGAAGAGGCGCAACGTCTGCTGCGTCTGGCGAAACGCGATCAAGGTACCTTCAGCTTGCTTGTCACCTTGCCACAATCGGAACTGTCCGCGCTTGGCTTCCACGCCCAACAATCCGCCGAGAAAGCGCTCAAGGCGGTCACCGTGCATTCTGGATTGACCGTTTCAAGGACGCACGATCTGGTCGCGTTGGGTTCGGCGCTAACCATTGCTGGAGTTGAATTGCCGGTATCCGCTGAAGACTTGCGATTGCTGAACCCTTTTGCAGTCGAGTTTCGTTATGACGATGAAGTCATCGCGTCAGTTACTCGCGATCAACTTGCGGACTGGTTGGCCGCAATCCTTGAGTGGGCCGCTGCGTGCATCAATCGTGTTGCAGATAGGCCCGAATAACCCGTTTTTCCAAGGCTAACGTCCAAATCATGCACGCCAAAATCCTGATTCTCGACTTCGGTTCCCAATACACCCAACTCATCGCTCGCCGCGTGCGCGAAGCCAACGTGTATTGCGAACTGCATCCCTATGATGTTACCGAGCAGTTCATCCGTGATTTTCAGCCTGCCGGCGTGATTCTCTCGGGCGGGCCGTCGTCGGTGACCGAAGACGACACGCCGCGCGCGCCGCTGGCGGTGTTCGAACTGGGCGTGCCGGTGCTGGGCATCTGCTACGGTATGCAGACCATGGCTGAGCAACTCGGCGGCAAGGTGGAAACCGCCAGCCACCACGAATACGGTTACGCCGAACTGCGCGCGCGCGGGCATTCCAGACTGCTGAATGAAGTACAGGACCGCGTCGATCCGGATGGCAAGGCCTGGCTGGATGTCTGGATGAGTCACGGCGATCGCGTCGTGGAACTGCCGACCGGCTTCAAGGTGATCTGCGACAACGCGTCGACGCCGGTGGCCGGCATGGCCGACGAAGAACGGCGTTTCTATGGCCTGCAGTTCCATCCGGAAGTCACCCATACCCTGCAAGGCAAAGCCATCATCGGCCGTTTCGTGCACGAACTGTGCGGCTGCGGGCAGGACTGGAACATGCCGGATTACATCTCGGAAGCCGTCGCCAAGATCCAGGCCACTGTGGGCAACGATGAAGTCATCCTGGGCCTGTCCGGCGGCGTCGATTCATCCGTCGCGGCGGCGCTGATCCACAAGGCCATCGGCGATCAACTGACCTGCGTGTTCGTCGATACCGGCCTGTTGCGGCTGTACGAAGCCGAACAGGTCATGGAAACCTTCGGCAGGAATCTCGGTGTCAAGGTTATCCATGTCGATGCGACCGAACAGTTCATGGGCAAACTGGCCGGCGTCGCCGACCCGGAAAAGAAACGCAAGATCATCGGCGGCGAGTTCGTCGCGGTGTTCCAGGCCGAATCCGCCAAACTGGAAAATGCCCGATGGCTGGCGCAGGGCACCATCTATCCGGACGTCATCGAATCGGCCGGCGCCAAAAGCAAGAAAGCGCATGCCATCAAGAGCCATCACAATGTCGGCGGATTGCCCGACGACATGCAACTGAAACTGCTGGAACCGCTGCGCGAACTGTTCAAGGACGAAGTACGCGAACTCGGCGTCGCCCTCGGACTGCCGCACGACATGGTCTACCGCCACCCGTTCCCCGGCCCCGGCCTGGGCGTGCGCATCCTGGGTGAAGTGAAGCAGGAATACGCCGACCTGCTGCGTCGCGCGGATCACATTTTCATTGAAGAACTGCGCGCAAGTGGTTGGTATGAAAAGACTTCTCAGGCATTCGCCGTATTCCTTCCAGTCAAGGCGGTGGGGGTTATGGGCGATGGCCGTACCTACGATTACGTCATCGCGCTGCGCGCCGTGCAGACCCAGGACTTCATGACCGCGCATTGGGCGGAATTGCCTTACACGTTGCTGGCCAAGGTCAGCAACCGCATCATCAACGAGATACGCGGCATCAATCGGGTCACCTACGACATCACCGGCAAGCCGCCGGGCACCATCGAGTGGGAATGATTTGATGTCTGGCATCAGCTAGCATCAGCTAGCAAGAAGTACAACATAAGCCCATGTATGCATGGGCTTTTTGTTTTTATGATCTGGCATCAGCTGGCAACTGCAAGCACGGCCAAGCAAGACCTGCGCGTGGCATTTTCACGGGTATCATTCCTGTAGGCAGTTTCTAGAAAGCACGATACCATTCGTTGATGATGTGGTATTCGTGGTATCGAAAACATGCTTATGTGATTGTATATATTGATTAAAGTGCCGTTATTAGCGACCTTGAAATTCGTGGTATCGAATTTGAAGGTTACTTGTTGTCGATGCCACGAATAAACCATAAAAACCTTGTATCTAATTGTTAAACAAGGAAAAACAAATGCTAACTGATACCAAGATAAGGAACCTCAAGCCTCGGGACAGACTGTACAAGGTTGCGGATAGGGATGGGCTCTATGTGGCGGTCACTCCTGCGGCCAGTATTTCGTTTCGCTACAACTATGAGTTCAACGGCCGTAGCGAGACCCTGACCATAGGGCGCTATGGAACTGGTGGCATTACGCTCGCAGAGGCAAGGGACGCGTTGCATGAAGCCAAGCGGAAAATCGCTTCTGGGATCTCACCGGCCCAGGACAAGGCCAGATCCAAGGACAAGGAAAAGCAGGCCAAGACGTTTGACGACTGGGCTGAATCCTGGCTCAAAGGCTATCAGATGGCGGACTCCACTCGCGACATGCGCAAAGCCGTTTACACAAGGGAGTTGAAGCCGGTTTTTGGCAATCGACTCTTGGCTGAAGTGACCCATGACGATCTGCGGCATCTAACTGACAAGATCGTCGAGCGCGGTGCTCCGGCCACGGCCGTTCATGCGCGTGAAGTGGTGATGCAGATTTACCGATGGGCATCCGAGCGGGGCCAGGATGTGGAAAACCCCGCGGATCGCGTCAGGCCGGCAGCCATCGCGAAATTCGTCCCCCGTGATCGGGCGTTGACTCAAGAAGAAATCGGTTTGATGTACCAGTACCTGGAACGGGTTTCGACTTCCCCAACCATCCGCATAGCGGTAAAGCTTCTGTTGCTGACCTTGGTCCGCAAGTCAGAATTGACTGATGCGACTTGGGAAGAGGTGAATTTCTCGGATGGGATCTGGACCATACCTGCCGTCCGAATGAAGCGACGCAACCCGCACAACGTCTACCTGTCACGTCAGGCGGTCGATTTCTTCATTGCACTCAAAACCTGTGCAGGTGGCTCGCGTTATGTGCTGCCCTCAAGATATGACCCAGACATCCCGATGAGCAAGGCCACGCTGAACCAAGTTACGACCTTGGCGTACACCGCGGCACAGAAAGATGGGAAGGTGTTGGCCAAGTTCGGGCCGCATGACCTGCGGCGCACTGGATCCACGTTACTTCATGAAGCCGGGTACAACACGGATTGGATCGAGAAGGCGCTTGCTCATGAGCAGAAGGGTGTTCGAGCCGTCTACAACAAGGCGGAGTACAGAGAACAGCGAAAAGCCATGCTGCAAGACTGGGCCGATATGATCGACGAATGGACGATCAAGAAGGCGTGATCCCTGGGCGCACAGCTTGATCGCCTGACGCCTTGCGAGCTTCAATCCACGCCTCGATTTCCGCCAGATCCCACGCCACATTTCGGCTGGTAAGCGCAAAGCGCCGTGGAAATTCCCCGCGCTTTTCCATATCGAAGATGGTCCGGTCGGACAGCGGAACCATCTTCAGGAGCTGCTTTCGGTTGATCAGGGATTTGGTCGCAGGCAAAAACTCGTCATTCTTTTCGGGGCGCACCGCATTTCCTTCCATGTAGTGTCGACGTGGGTTTCTGTTCCCAAGGAACGAGGTAAATTATATACATGTGCAACGGTATATAACAAACCATGCTTGCCGCTGCGCCACCTTGCCAGCGTGATGCCCCACGATGCCGTTACACGTATTTTTTGTAGTATTTGGCCTGAAACCGTGCCAGGGCAGCACAAGCAAGAGCAGCCGGCACAAGGATCAGCAACGGATCCACATCGCCAGGCCACCAAAGGTAGGCGGCCGACACCACGGTCGCCATGGTCACCTGGAAGTATTTCGCGCGGTGATAGACCGTCGACGATTCGCGCCCGGCGCCGAACTTGCGCCGGGTGCGTTCGATGGCGCCATCCACGAATGCGAGCAGGTACATGAAGCCGATCCAGGGCAGGTAGGAAACCATGATTGCGGCGCGGATCGCGATCACCTGAGAGCCGGTGAGCGTTCTGGTGATGGCGAAGTCCATTGAGCGGACCCCACGCAGTACGGCCTGGTCGGTCATACCCAACCGGGATTGATCTTCCTCGATGTGCCTCAACAGCCCCGGCTTGCGATAGAACCATTCCGTGATGAAGGCCGCCCAGGATATCGCCCGGTCATGGGTCGATCCCATGAAATCCGGAGCGGCGGCCGCCTTGGCCATCTCGCGGTCGATGATCTCGGCAGGGGCGTCAAGCCGATCCCTGGCATCCGCCAACACCCACACATCGATGGCCATGCGGCCGACCAGGATCACGAAGAAACCGATCGCCAGGAAGGCGGCGATCTTGAAGGGGGCCGTGATGGCCTTGGTAACCCCGATATCGATCGCCGCGCCATCTCCGGCCATCACCAGCCGCTCCCTTTTCCAGGGACGGTCAACTCCCCTGAAGCGGTCGCGCCATGCGCGGCGGATAGGGTGCGCATCTGGCGCGCCATGTCTTCGATGTCGGTGGGCACGCCCACTTCGTCCAGGGTGTCCGCCAGGGGGATTCGAATCTTCCAGAGCTGGCCGCCGTCGATCAGGGCGAAGGCCTGGCCCTTGGGCAACTGCACCAGGTCGGCCGGCGTCAGCATGGGTAGACGTTCGATGGTGATGCGGTCCTCGTTGCGGCTCTGGAATTCGGCGAAGTCGGTCGGGTCGTTGGAGTCGCTGGCCATGGATGCCACCTGGATGCTGGGCACCTCAACCTCTGGCAACTTCTCGGTCAGGATTTCGGCGGTTTCGGTGTTCTCGACCCGCAGCATGATGCGGGTGTTGAAGTTACCGCCGATCTGCATGGCCTTGGCGGCATCGCCCACCTTGGCCTCCACGTCGTGCCAGGTTTGGGTATAGGCGGTGACTTGGTAATCGGCGCCCCCGGCCTTGTTGACCATGGGAACGAACGAGTCGCCGACCAATTCGTTGAACTCGTCGACATGAAGCGCCAGCTTGCGCTTACCGGGTGAAAGTTGACCGGCGCCGACCCCAAACTTGTAAATCTGGCCGGCGACGCTGGTCAGGTCGGCGAACATGGCCGTGCCGATCGCGCCGGCGACCTCATGATCAGAGAGCGAGTCGAGACCGATATAGACCACGGCCCCCTGATTGATGACGCCCATCCAGTCGATGATCGGCCGAGGGTCGTCCAGATTCGCATAGTCGGGCGAGATCAGGTCGGCGATCTTGCCTGTGGTCAGCTTCTCCAGCAGGGGATAAAGGCTCGATACCAGCTTCTCGAAGTAGGTCCGGTCGTTGCTCAGGATCGACCGCAGGGCATCGGCCACGGGGTCGCGCAGTTCGTTGTCGCGGATGAACCCCATGATTGCCATCGTCCGCAGAGATCGCCCGCTTTTCTTCGAGGCCTCGTTAAGCAGCTTCGCCTGGGCGGATTCCAGTTCCGTGACCTCGGCCTGCCAGCCTGGCCGGATTCGGTCCAGCCACCAGGTGAAATAGCGCACGGCCAGGGACTCGGTGTCCACCGCGTAGGCATAGATGCTCTGGTAATCGGGGCGCTCGCCCAGGGTGGTCATGGCCTTGGCCAAGACGTTGACGAAACGCCAGACGAACTCCTTGAAGGCGGCCGAATTGCCCTCTGATGGCAGGGGCTCGGCCGTCCGGGTAGCCACTTCGGTGATGCGTGAGAACGCCCCGATGGGGTTGTAGCGCGCCGAGATATGCGGGAACCCGAGATGGAAGACATAGAAGGTCCGTCCGGCCCGGCGGGCCTCGACATACATCCTGATGAGCAGGTCGGCGTCGCCCTTGGGGTCGAAAGAGATCACCACGTCACCGCGACGGATGTCCTGGGTGATCAGGAGTTCCGCGAGCCGGGTCTTACCCACCCGCGTCGTTCCCAACACCAGGGTGTGCCCGACCCGTCCGGACAGCGGCATGACGACGGCTTCCTCGTTCGGCTCCACCCCATGCAGGGCCGGGTTGCCGCCGATATCGGGCAATGGCGCCCATCTGTTCCACCAGGCCTCCCGACGCATCAATGCGCGCAGCCTTTGGATGTTGGGGTTGGGATGATGCTCGTACTTCCGCTCGAAGCGCCGTAGGGTCCGGTACAGCCAGGAGGGCTCGACGTAGCGCTGGTTCCTCGGCTGCATCGCATCGTTCAGCCGGCGCGTGTGGAGCGCCGTCCAGCGAAACCCCATGCCCAGGAACAGCACTTCATTGCTCCAGGGGATATCGTCCGGCTTCAGGGCATACCGCTTCAGGAGGCGTAGGTTGCCCTGGTAGCGAATCACCTCCCAGGCTTGGCGAGCCCGCCAGGCCGACCCTGCCAGCAAGGCGAGGGACAGGCCCCAGGACAGTTCCGGCCCCACCGGGATCCAGGGCGGGGCGGCGGCCATGACGGCGGAGCCGATGAACAAGCTTCCCGCCGAAAAGAGTTCGACGGGAGGGCGCAGGCGGTTCTCAATTGGATAGCTCACGACTTTTCCGCCTTGTCGGCGCCGACGTTCTGGCTCCAGTAGCGCAGGCGTTCGTTGGCCGGCGGTACCGGATTGACGAACTGCTCCGGATTGCGCACCAGAAAGCCGTTCAGCAAGCTGCCACCGCTATCACCGCGCCGGATCACCTGGAAACGATGGATGTTGCGACCGCGCGCGGCGGGCTGGTGCCATCCGGCTAGGGTAAAGGCCATCTGGATACCCATGCCGAGCTTGTTGGGTTCGACTTCGCCATCGGCACCGGTGGCCTGATCGCCGTAGGCCTCAGCGAAGGCACGGAAGACCGCAGGCGAAACCAGCAGCATCATGGTCTCTTCCTGCTCCCTGAGATTGACCCTGACGAAATGCACCAGCGCCGTGGTGGTGTTGTAGGGCAGGCTGCCATCAGCCAGCCCCTGTTGCAGCCAGCCCATGAAGCGCAGGGCCGCGTCCGATGGCGTCGCACTGTTCTTGGCGCCAGTCTTTTTCGATGGCTCCTTGGGGAGGGCGACATGGGGAACCACGGCCCCGGTGAGGCGTGGAGGTTCGGCAAGCCGGGCGGGAAGGGGTTTTTCGGTGCTGGCGGAATCCTCATCGTCCAGGAATTGCCCACTGTCGACTGCCGAAGCGATGGATGCCTGCGGTTCAGGATCGGTTGGATTTGGAGCTTCAACGTGTGAGGTTTTCGCGCTTCCGACCGATTTGCGCGTCGACTTGGGCGCCGCCCCGGCCAGACTCTGGACGCTCGGCAGGCGGGGTACATTGGCCAAGATGGGCGTTTTATCGGAGATAGGCTGGCTGGAAAGAGCCTTGTTCTGACCGGCCGGATAGTCCGCTCCCGGTGTCGCGGATGACGGGGCGGCCACAGGACAATCTTGGTCATGCGTTATCGCAACCGTCCCAGAGGCCGACGTCCCGGCCTTGATCCGAACCCGGCCAGCCAAAGCGGCGGGGTACAGGGCTGGTTCCGGATAGAGAAGCTCCAGGGGAAAGCGCAATAGCGCCCCCAAGTAAAAAGTCTGCCCGCCCGTGAATTCGATATGGGCGCCCCACACGGCGCCCTGGGTGTCCGGGTTGACCTTGCAGGCCCCATATTCCTGCCAGGTGTCGAAGAGCCGGTCATTCATCGCTTCGCCTGGTACCGGCGCGTCCGGATAGGCCAACCTGAGCCAGTCCCGCACCTCGTTGGCCAGCCGCACAGCGGCGAACCAGACATCCGCGCCATCGCAGAAACCGGCCGCACCCGGCCGGTTCAAGGGCAGACGTCCGCCTTCGGCCAGCATCGAGCGCAACGCCAGCATCAGCAGTTCGATCAACGGGGTGGCCTTGGCCATGGCAAAACGGACTCTCGAACCCGAGGCCAAGTTGCGCCGGACGCTCTCCGCTTCCGCCGCGCGCACGATCTCGGCGATCGGCCCTTGTGTCTCGCCGGACAGGTAACCAAGCAACTGTCCAAGTAGCGTGGGATCGCTGCCGAGCCAAAGGCGCGTAATGGTGGGCACAAGCCGCTGTATCAGCTGAATGCCCAAGCGCTGATGGGCCTGATAGTCGCGCTCTGTGGCACGCGGAAAATCCACTACATAGGCCGAGGACTTCGCTTCAATCATGGACCCCATCAGGGCCTGCCAGGGTGCCCCGGCCGGATGTGAATCGGAGAACAAGGTCACCCGCAAATCGGATACCGGCTTGCCGATATCGTGCAGCAGGGCGGCGATATAGATTCCCACCGTCCATAAGTGCTGGGTCCGACCCTGGGTCTCGATATCTGCTCCAGGGGGCAGGATGCGGCCTTGACGCAACTTGGCCGCATGCTGGAGGGTTTCCACCGTGTGCACGAACAAGCCGCCAGGCTCAGCGTGGTGATGGGCCTCTGAGGCGGGAAGTTGCTGAACCATTTCCGCCACGGCCTGGACGACAGGCACCACATGGGTTTGCCAGGTCGGGTCGGTGAGGTCAGAATCGCGTCTGACCTCGATGAGTAGCGGCGCCACGCCGGTTATGGCGATGATCCGTTCGGCATTCAGGACGGGGAGGGCGGTTGCTGGCCACCGGGCGGGGGAGGGCGGAAGAGGCGAGTCGAGTATAGGAATCTCGGCATGCCCCGGGCGACGATTCAGCCACCACGACGCGGCCACACCCAGTGCGATTGCCGGCACAGCGGCCAGGACAATCTCAGCGGTCTCCATGCCGGCATACCCGGTTCAGCAGATGGTGGGTGGTCCAACGTTTGGGGCAGGGGGACTTGAGCATGGCGGGCAGCTTAGGTCCTGGATTGCTCAGGAATAAGTGCAAAGAATTGGACGAATTCTACGGATGGTCAGTGTGCAGAATGGCTGCCCATTTTTTGTCGCACGCATCGTCATGTAGACATTGGCGTGGAGTTGTTACGAAGCTTGCGGGTGGAGGAGGCGACCCCGACCCCCCGCTATGCCGATACCGGGAACCTGCCGATTAGACAACATCCGGTGGAGAACTCCATCCGGCTGATTGCCATCGGCAAGAAGGACTACCTGTCCCAGTTCCAGGATTACTACGCTGACCACCGCGCCGAGCAACTGGCCGCCCGGAACATCCACACAGTCAAGCAGCTGCGCGCAGCGGACGCCGTGATCCTGCGGCAGGCCTGTTCGGTGGTGCTGGATCGCACGGTTCGGGTGCTCAGCGGCATTGCCTGTCTGGACCTGGAAGCCGAACGGCAGGTTCGCTCGGAAGCGGTAGGAAAGACAGCATACTCAAGTTAGATTTGATTAGACTACACTTCTTGACTATGCGGAACACCGGATTAGGCAGAGAAGAGAGCCATGATAATTTTGTTTGATACTAAAACTGTACAAAAAATGGGGCGTGTCGTATTGGGCGAGGCGTTATTGAAGAATGCTGGGTTGCGGGAAGGCGACGAGGTGGAAATTTACTTCGATGCAGTTCATAAGCACATCGTCATAAAACGGGCCAGCGACTCTGAGGCGCAAGACCGTACGCCCGCTAACAAGCCTACGCAGCAAAGGAAAAAGGGATGAGTGGCACGCAAGAGCGAACAGAGCGGTTCTCTGGACACGAATCCTTTGTATGCCGCTACGGCTGGCTGCCCAAGATTTACAACGCGATCGGCCGAGACCCGTTACTCCTCAAAGACGAAGCCAAGTCCATCCACAAGCTGGGCATCGGACGCAACATGGTCAAGTCGCTGCAGTTCTGGGCCGAGTCAACCGGCGTGATCACCAACGACGGAACTGATGGTCACGCCCAAGGGCCTCTGGGTGATCTGCTGTTTGGTGAGCAAGGCTGGGATCCTCACCTAGAGAGCCTGGAGTCCCTATGGCTGATCCACTGGTGTTTGAGCACATCGGCGGGCATCGCGGTATGGAACGAAGTTTTTGGCGAGGGGCGACTGATTCGCTTCGATCGCCAAAAACTAATCGCGGCGCTGACTCAACGAGGTGCAGGCCTTACGCGACCTCTGGCTCCTAGCACTTTGGAGCAACACGCTTCCATCTTTGTTCAGTCCTACTACCAGAGCGAGCGCGGTACAGACGACACATCGTGGTGTCCATTGCAAGACCTGGGGCTGATCAAAGCATCCAAGTCCGACGATAGTCGAATCATCTATGACACGGAGCAGATTGCCCCGGTCGGTTTGACCGTGCGAGTGTTCTTCTTGGCGCTGGTCGATTTCGTGCTTCGCCGAGGCAACGGATCCCATTCTGCCGACCTGTCTCAGGTTCTCAAAGGGTCATACAGCCCCGGCATCGTGTTCCGCCTGGACGAGTACCAACTACGTCAATATCTGGAGGCTATACCCAAAGACTTTGCGCTTGGCAACGCCTTCCGCTTCAACGACACCGCTGACACTCAGAGCATCTTTCTGGACCCAATGAGTCTGGGCGAGCAATGGCTTCTGTCTACGCAGAAAGAACTAGAAAATGCGTGATTACATCATTGACATCCTGGCACTCAACGAACGGCACACGAGGTCCATCTCCCTGACGCGTGATCTATATGAAGACACCGCGTTAGACGGCTACCTGCTGACCCCCAACAGTCTGACTGCATTGAGACAAATTGGAGAGGGCTTGGCTTCGGGGCGCCCCCAAAGAGCATGGCGTGTAGTTGGACCCTACGGTAGTGGCAAGTCGGCTTTGGGCGTGATGCTTGCGCAACTCCTTGCAGGTTCCCAGGCATGTCCTCATGCAGCCAAACTCGTTGCATCAGCTTCCAAGACTGTCAGCGCATGTTTTACCAAGGCCGATCGTTTGTCAGTTGCCGTGGTGGGTGCTCGTGTGTCGTTTGGTAGCGAACTGGCCAATGCGCTGCTGGCTGCGGCAACGAAGCTGAGCAAATCCAAAGCTGTTGCTACTTGGAAAAAGCAGATTGATCTTGAAGGGTGCACTTACCAAGGACGCCCGCTGTCGGCAGTCGCCGGAAAACTGGCTTCGGATTTCGCTAATCTGGCCGTAATTGAGGGCTATCGAGGCCTCGCTTTGTTGATTGACGAGGTTGGGAAGTTTGTCGAATACGCGGCGCTGCATCCGGATCAGGGCGATCTCATCGCTCTGCAACAGGTTGCTGAGGCGGCATGCACCGCACAAAGCGACAAGCTGATGGTGGTCACAATGCTTCACCAACACTTCGCCAGCTATGCCGCCGGTGTTGGCCGAGCGCTGAGCGACGAATGGCACAAAGTGTCAGCGCGCTTTGAAGAAGTCCCCTTTGACGAACCGGTAGAGCGATATGCGCATTTCGCTGCCCACGCGCTTGGTGTGTCGGCAGAAGTAAAGAAGGACAAGGCACTTTGTGCGCAAGCGACGTCGCTTTACGAACAAGCGGTGCACCTGGGCATTCTGCGTGCCAGTACTGCCGCAGAAAAAAACCTGTTCAAGAGAGCAGAGACTCTTTACCCACTCCATCCGCTCGTGCTGTCCACTTTGGCTGTCGTGTCCAAGCGGTACGGGCAGAGCGAGCGCTCATTCCATGCCTTCATCAAGGGCCACGAGCCCAAAGGGCTGCGAGAGTTTGCCAGCAAAGCAAACATCCCGTCGTGGTACACGCTTCCAAACCTGTACGACTACTTGGCTGAGGGCCACGGCCTACGCTTCCGTGATCTCAGCGCGGAGCGTCGCTGGGCCTATGCAAGCAGTGCCATTGATCGCACTGATCTGAACGAGCAAGCTCTCGCAACACTGAAAACCATTGCGGTCCTGGAGCTTGCCCAAGCTGGCCAGCATGCATCCTTGCCCATCGACTTGATCGCCTACGGGCAAGGAGAGGCAGACCCAGCCACACTGGTAGGCACACTGAACCTGCTTTTTGACCAGGGTGTCTTGATTCGAAGAAAGGGCCATCGGGAGTACGCGATGGCTGTGTCGGAAGCAGTCAATGTAGAGGCCCTCTACGAGCAAGCAGCCCGGGCTAACGAAGATGCCCTGGTGATCAGCGGGATCAGCAAGGCTCTTTCAGACCGCACCATTGTTGCGAGCAGACATTACGACGAGACCGGCACCATTCGCACAATGGGCATGCTCGTGGGAACCATCGACAGCCCTCCCAGCCCCCCAAAGACCAAGGGAGAAGAACCGAAGCCTGACGCCTGGCTGAAGCTCCTCTTGATTCCAGAGGCGCTCAAAGGCGATGAGCGCGTCGCTATCGCTATTCAGTCGGAACAAGACGAGCTCACGCTCTTGGCCCCCCTGTACTTGACCAGCGATGGACGGGCCGCACTCGCAGAATTCGCCATTTGGCAGAACGTTCAACGCGAGGTAACGAAAAGCCGCCTGGACCCTTGGACTTCGCGCTATGTGGAGTCCCGCATTGAAGAGGCCGCCCGGTCGATCGACCGCTTGGTCACCAGCGCGCTCACGCCCAACCCTGACTCTCAAGGCCCCACCTACTGGCACTGTGGCGCCCTGATCGAAGGGAGTGAGCAACAAAACCCAAACCAGCTGGCGTCCTGGCTCTTCAATACCGTCTACTCACAAACACCACGGATCATCAATGAGCTGATCAACAAGGACAAGCCTGCATCAGCCATTGTGTTGGCGCGACAGCGCATGTTCGATGTGATCCTCAGTGGAGATTACACTCGCCCAATTTGTAGGGAGAGCGAGTTTCCCCCGGAGCGCCTGATTCACACCACGCTGCTGCGTGACACTGGTCTTTGGGTTGAAGGAAATGGTCAGTGGCGATTGACCAACCCAGATGGCAGAGCCCCCATCAACATTGGTGCAGTTTGGACAGAGATATCCCTTCAACTCGCATCTGAGGATCCCACAACCTTCTCCGATTTGCTGACCATCTTAGCTTTGCCGCCGCTGGGGGTGCGTGCAGGTCCTGCAGGCATCTGGGTGGTGTTGTACCTGCTGATCAATCGGTCCCGTTGTGCCGTTTTCGAGCGTGGCACGTTAGTGCTTGAACTGACAGCAGAGCACCTGCAGCGTATGTACAAGAACCCGAACACATTCCAGCTTCGGGAGCTGACCAATGCTGAAGCCAGCAAGAAACTGCTGACCGACTACAGGGCGGCACTCGCCAGCGTGGGGTGTACGTTTGAGGCAGAGCATACATACTTAGAGATCGCTCGTGTTTTGATTCGCTGGTTCGCCAGGTTGCCTGACTATACCAAGCAAACACAGAGGGTCAGCAAAGACGCAGCGCTAGTCCGCACGCTGCTGACCAAAGCAACGGACCCGATTGAGCTGCTAGCCAAGACCGTGCCGCGTTGCCATGTGGAGTCCAAGTCAAAACTGAGTCTCGGTGATTGGTTGACCAATACCTTGACAGACATCGGCATGGCACATCGACGACTGCAAGACAGGGTCACAGATGAGTTGAGTCGAGGCTTTTCAATCGGTGGACCTTTGGGGCGCATCCGAAATCAGCTTCAAGCTGAATGCTCAAAAGAAGCCTCGAAGCTGGCCGATACCAAGCTGAAGAGCTTCATCTTGCGATGCACAGACTTGTTGTTGACCGATGAGAAGTGGCTTGACTCGGTTGGTGGCCTTCTTGTTCAACGCCCGCTAGATGCTTGGTCTGACGACACGTTTAGCAAGTTCCAAGAGCGACTGACTGAACTCTGCGGTCAATATAGGCGTTGGATGCAGGTGGTCATGCACCGTGGCCAAGCCCCGCAAGCGGCTGATCGTTTCGTTGGCCTGACACTGACCCTTTCCGGTGGCGAAGAAGCGTCCGTGTTCGTCACAACCAACGAAACTTCGTCTGCACTGGCTAAAGACCTGTTGGCTATGGCGGCCAAAACAGCAAACGGCAACACCGAACTTGCGGCTGCTGCCCTAGCTCAAGCGCTGCTA
Organism: Betaproteobacteria bacterium; assembly: GCA_020061585.1. Lineage (GTDB taxonomy): Bacteria > Pseudomonadota > Gammaproteobacteria > Burkholderiales > Thiobacillaceae > PFJX01. The sequence continues at coordinate 24,804 of JAGUXX010000127.1, forward strand.
GATTTGCAGACCAAGAACAAAGACGCAGTCGAGAGGGACGTTCGTCATGGGTGAGCAGAAACGGCTTAGGCATATCCTCAGCCTGTCAGGTGGCAAGGACAGCGCTGCGCTGGCCATCTACATGCGTGATCGGGTACCGGAGATGGAATACATCTTCAGCGACACCCGGAAGGAGCTCCCTGAAACGTACGAGTACCTGGACAGGATCTCCAGCTACTTGGGCAAAGAGGTTGTCCGCCTAAACGCTGACATTGGTTTTGATCACTGGTACGAGATGTACGGTGGGATGATCCCCTCCAACCACCGTCGCTGGTGCACGCGGGCGCTCAAGCTTAAGCCCTTCGAGCAATATTGTGGTGACGACGAGGTTGTCAACTACGTTGGCTTGCGTGCTGAAGAAAATCGAAGTGGCTACATCAGCCACAAGCCCAACATCAAAGCCGTTTACCCCTTTCGTGAAGACGGATTGGTGCTACGAGATATTGAAGAAATTCTCCGCACATCAGGCGTTGGGATGCCTCCATATACCAAGTGGGGGCGAACACGATCGGGATGCTACTTCTGTTTCTATCAGCAAAAGATCGAGTGGGTGCGCCTTAAGGAAACGTATCCAGATTTGTACGAAAAAGCCAAGGAATACGAGCGCCCGTACGAGAAGACCGGCAACTTTTTTACATGGAGCCAAGGCGAAAGTCTCCTAGAACTAGAGAAGCCTGAAAGGATGGAGCAGATCAAGCGAGAACATGCCATTAGAATAGAGCGACAAATAAACAGACGGGAAAATGCCACGTTGCTTGAAGTATTCTCTAGCGCAGAGACGCCTGAAGAGCCCGAAGAAGATGACGACCAGGGTTGCATCGTCTGCTCCCTGTGAGGAATCATGACCTTTAATATCAAAGCAAGAGTACTTCTGGAGCTTGGAGCTGAGCTCATTAGTTCCGACGGCATCGCTCTCTACGAGCTAATCAAGAACTCAGTGGATGCAGGAAGCGAAAGCGTCGATATCCGCGTCAGCGTGGCTCTGACCGCATCCGGCTATCGAGTACTGCAATCAAAGTTAGCCTCCTTACCGGCAGAAACACGTCTGCGGCGGGCGTGGCTTGAGGATGCAACCCAACGTTATTTCGAGAGTACCGCGTCCGACGAGCTTCGCGGGGCGTTCATCAACCGCCTCAATGGTCTCGGCCTCAAAGAGGCGGAGATTGCCGCAGAGGAGTTCTACCGTGAGTTCACCTTCATCGAAGTGGAGGACTGGGGCTGCGGGATGTCGATCAAGGACCTGCAGACCAAGTTTCTGACGGTTGGTACTCCCAATCGTGCTCATGAACGTCAACGCCTCGGAAGAGCCGGAAGGTTGCTGGGTGAAAAGGGCATTGGACGGCTCTCCGCGATGCGCCTGGGAATGGCCACTGAGGTGATCACTGGCACCGAGGATGATCGTAAATGGGCAACCTTGGACATCGACTGGTCGAAGCTTCGTGACGATCCAGACATGGATCTCGATCAGTTTGCCGCGGAGCCAAAACATGGTGAGCCGAAGCAGGCCGGCGAAAAGGGTACGCTCATCCGGATCAGTGACCTTCAGAGCGATTGGTCGCTTTCCAGGCTCACATCGCTTGCGCGCGCGGAGTTCTCCAAGCTTCAGGATCCATTCGAAACCACTGGAGCGGTCCTCGACATCAAGCTCTCATTCAATGGCAAGGATGTGACGGCTGTCGAAGAGCTCGACACCGAATGGCTCAACAAGTGGCACGGCTACTTCGAAATGTCGTTCACCTACAAGAAGATGAACCCACGCGATATAGAGGATCTGCGTGAGCAACCCGCCCTAAGTGGCACAGCGAAGTTCCGCTTGCCCAAACCGCCAGATGCCGCAGAAGCAATCGACGTCATTGATGAGAAGGACATCGACGCATCGGGAGACAGCCTCTACAGCCTTCTGGCTTCCCCTGAGTACGCCGTCACCGGAGGCACCATCAACTATGCGTCGCGATTCGCGGGTATCGATACGCTGGGGCCGTTCAAGGCCGAGGGGTTCTGGTTCAATCGGCAGCGAGCCAAGCAAGAGCTCGGTGATCAGTACGCAAAGTTCATTGCCTGGCTCGAACAATGGGGCGGCGGCTTACTTGTCTACCGTGATGGGTATCGGGTGTATCCCTATGCAGCCCCTGACGACGACTGGCTAGAGCTCGACCAGAAGGCGCTACGTCGGAAGTCTTTCAAGCTGAACCGCGGCCAGTTCGTGGGGTACGTGCGCATTACATCGCTGGGAAATCGCGAGCTGCGCGATCAGACCAATCGCCAGGGACTTTGCGATACGCCTGAGAAGCGCGCACTCGTCCAATGCATGCAGTACGTCATCTGGAAGGAGTTGGGTGCGCTCGTGACGAAGCACGAAGAGCGAATGGCGCGCCAATCGCTCACCACCGTGCGTGAGATCGAGAAGCAGGTTACCGAGCATGCGAAGGACGCCAAGGTCAAGCTGCGAGAACTAGCCAAACGAGTGCCTGAAGAGCACCAGACGGTCGCCGATCTTCGTGGCTATGTCGAGGAGCTTGAAGCAGCTTGGGCTGCGGCGAAGAAGACGTTGAAGAAGCAGGCGAGCCAAGCGGAACTTTACCTCCACTTGGCCGGGGTTGGCATGCTGTTGGAGTTTGTGATCCATGAACTGAATCGGGTCACTGGTGCGACCTTGCAGGACTTGCAGAAGATGAGCGGTAACGCGTTGCCGCCAGGCCTGAAGTCCCTCGCACGTCAACTTCAGACATTGGACAAGCGCCTGCGGATCTTGGATCCGGTGAGTACACCTGGGCGCCAGCGCAAGGAGGAAACTGACGTCGTCGAAGTTCTGCGGACGCTCTTGGACGCACACGAGCAGCAGTTTGATCGGCATGCCATCAAGGTGCACCTCAATCTCCTACCGCAGGACAATCACTTGGTGTCCAGGGTGATCGTAGGTCAGATGTATCAGATCTTCGAGAACCTGATCGTGAACTCCGTCTATTGGTTGGCCCACCATCGAGCGATGAGGCGCGTTGACGGTGATGAGTTATTCGAGGCGTTGATCGAGATCGAAGTCGATGCAGGTGCGCAAACTATAACGTTCCGAGACAACGGGCCTGGGATTGAGTGGGCTGATCGAGAGAAGATCTTTGAGCCTTTCTTCAGCAAGAAACCATCGGGTCGGGGCATAGGCCTCTACATCGTCAAGAGTTTGTGTAAAGAAAACGAGATCACCTTGTCGCTGCTTGAGAGAACAGCCGAGGGAACAGTTCCAGGATTCAAGTTCGAGATGCCATAAGGCACGCAGAGGGAGTAGAGAACAATGAATGTCGAAGCAGTCGCTGAGGTCAATCGCCGCAAGGCCGTCCTGATTGACGATGCCTACCTCCGACCGTCGCCAGAGGACTTGAGGCGAAGCCTGCCGCCTCTGCGAAGGTTCTTGAGGAACGTGCCCGCAGCCAAGGAGTGGTTCGACGCGACCTTTGGCCTCAACGGTAGCGCATCAGACCGGAATTACTTTGAGCCTCTGCTCGCTAGCGAACAGCGCACCGTGGAGCTTTGGGATCGTAGAGGTGAATGCCCTGAAAGTCAGAGGCTCTTGGATGAAGGTCTGGCTGACCTTGTCGCTGAAGTGGCGCCGTTGAGGCTTCCTCTCGAACAGGTCGAAGCAACGCTCACAGAGCAGGCTTGGGAGTTCGAGCGCTTCGGATCTTTGCCTGATCTGAAGGCGGTTCCAGCGGATGCGAGCCTCGTTGTTATCGACTACGTGCTCACGCCCGACACGCCGGCCGACATGGAGGTGAAGGTCGATGAGAGTACGCAGTTTTTGCAGGGTCTTGTCCGACGCGCAGCTGGCTCCGAAAGAGGGCTACCGTTGATTGTGCTTGTTTCGAGTCGCCCCAATGTTGCTAAGGGCCATGCGGAGGCGTTCAGAAAGGCCGTAGGCCTGCATGGTGGCTATTTTCACTTCATTCGCAAGATCTCGGTACTGCAAGAGTTAGGGCTTCGCATTGACGGCTTCACTGCGGAGGTCGAGGAGCTGGAGAGCTACCGGCGGGTTCACGTGGCACTGCGCGACGCTCTTCAAACTGCATGCGCATCATTAGCCGGCGACATTGACAGCATGGAACTCCAAGATCTCGCCGCGCTGCATGTCGGGCACCTGATTCATGAAGGGGAACCGCTCAGCGACTACCTAGGCTGGATGCTCGGACAGGCTCTCACCGTCAAACTGCAGGAGAGCGTGACGTTTGCGGACGCATCCGGCCAGTTGCCGCCTGAGAACCATCGGGTGCTGCTCGGGCACTTGGAGCCTACACAGTGCATTCCCCAGCTCTTCTGTGAGGCCTCTACGGTTCGAACTGCATCCGGCCAGCTCCACAAGGTGACCAAAGGCTCGCGAGAGCTGCGATTCGGAGACATCTTTGTAGGCAAGGACGGACGGAAGGTCGACCTGTCGAGATTCCGCTTGGTTCTCAGTCAAACTTGCGACCTGCTGCAGGGGAAGATCACGAATGGCCAGGCTCTATGTGCGGAAGGGCGCGGTACCGAGGTCGCCAACACGGAGACGGAACTGATGCGGGCTACTTTGCGTCAACTCGACGACAAGGGAAGCACGCTCCTCCGCCTAGACGGAGGAAAATACTATCAGGTCGAGTGGAATGAGGTGAACCTGATCACGATTGAGCAGGCGAAGCTGAAGAGGGAGCAAGGCTACCGCTACGTCGGCCGCTTGAACGAGATCTACGCTCTCGAGGTTCAGCACAATGCGCTGAACAAGTTAGGTCGAATCGGTGTGCCGATCAAGCCTGGGTATGGTCTGGTTTTTGGAGCAATGCGTCTGAGGATTTGGGGCTCGAAGGCCGAGCAGGTTGCTCTAGCAAAGTCGTTCGACAACAGGACCGTGACGGCCGTGCTCAGGCCGTTGCCCAAAAATCAAGTCGCGATCTTGCTATCAGCAGAAGTCAAGAAGTGGTTGGTTGACCAGCTTGGTCAATTGCAGGACGCGCTGCCGAAAGAAGTCCGTGACATCTCGCAGCAGCTGAGTGAGTGGATCAAGGCCGATGGAGACTTTCGCCTCTTCTGTAAGCAAGTTCACAGCGGCGAGATGAAACTGGGCGTGATGAAAGAGAAGGAAGAAAAAGGCAAGATGGTGAAAGAGACGGTATGGCAGAGTAAGCTGTCAATCGACTTCGGCGCCGCAGCTGTCTTTTCCAATCCCGTCACATCGGCTCAAGGACCTCGCTTGCAGATCGAACTAGATCCTATCGCGTGATGCTTGGCGGTTGGCGCCCTGCATGTAGACGGCCTGTAGCCAGGGCTGACAGGCCTGCTGCTGGACGCAATGTAGAAGACGCCAGAAGACAGATTTCGTGCGTTGGGGGCAAGGTCTCATTGGATGTATGGGGTAAGTAGTCCTATGGACGCACTGTGCCCCTTTCCCGGGGGGGGGGGCCGTAAATCCCTTCAATTACCGTACCCATACAGTCTCCTTTCGAGCCGAACGCGTGCTTCTTAGCGATCGGCCCACCCTTTGGATCGGCCCGTAACAATTAGATGTTGCCTGCCGTCCCTTTTCTCCCTTCCGAAATCGCAGCGTGAACTTTCAATAATTCCGTCTCGTTTTTGTACGAATTTCCCGTGGCTCATGACCCTATCGTGAGCGCACCGAAACGACAAGAACGACGGGATGTACAAGCGCGCTCCCCTTTACCTTCTACCGATCAGCCTGGCGATCATGGCGGGGAATGCCCGTGCCGAGTGCTGGCATGACGCAGCCAAATCCTACGGATTGGAGCCGCTGGAACTGGGGGCCATCGCCTGCGTCGAGTCGCGACTGAATGCCGGCGCCATCAGCCCGGCCGGTGCACGCGGCGTCATGCAAGTGATGCCCTCCAATGCCCATGCCGTGGGCCTGCATCCCGATCTGCTTTGGGATGCCTGCACCAACATCTACATGGGCGCCTTTGTCCTGGCGCAGATGAAAGCCAGGTATGGCGATACCTGGGAGGCGGTCGGCGCTTACAACGCGTCCTGCACGAAGTTGAAAGGCGCGTCCTGCCGCAAGGCTCGTACGCAATACGCCTGGCTGGTCTATCGCGCCCGGCAGCAGCTTGAGCGGACTGGCAAATGCACCTGATGGGCCGCGGAGACAAATCTGTGAGCCCACCCTCCGGCAAGAAGGTCACTCCAGGTTTTCGGCCCATTCTGGTTTCCGAAGAGGCCTTCGACCGGCTGAAGAAGCTGCAAAGGCTCGCATTCGGCCATGACAACGACCCGAACGGGGTTCGCTTCGATCTCAAGGATGTGGCCTCGGCCGTCGTGCTGGAGGCCTTGCTGATCGACGGCTTCCCGGCACGGGCCATGGACCGCGCCGCGCGGTCCGTTCTCGATTCCTTCCACCCCCTCTCCATGGAGAACGCAGTATGAAGCTCGTCACCGCCACCCTGAGCCACATGAGCCAAGCCAAGGCCGCCATCGACCGCAAGACCACCGTCTGGTACGTCGGCGGTGTCGTCGGCCTGACCGGTATGGCCAACAACGCCCTGGCCATCAACCTCGACATGAACAACGTCGGCGCCGCCACCGGTCTCGGGCCGGTATCGACCGCGATCCAGCAGTTCGCCGACATGAACACCGGCCTGAAGGCCCTGGTGATCATCATCGGTTTCCTGGTGGCCTTGATCAGCCTGGCCGCGCTGCGCAACTTCGCCCCAGTGCTCGGCTATGTGGGCCTGGCCATCTTCGCGGCCGTCGGCCTCACGGTCGCTTTCGCCATCGCCGGGGCGGTCATCTGAGTCATGGACGGCAGCCGCATCCTTCGGCGACTGGACGATCCCTGGAAGCTCGGGCTCTGGGAGCTGGACGTCGCCGGGACCTTCGTCTTCTTTCTCTGCCTGGGTTTCATGAAGGGCACGATGGGGGCGTTCTTCGCCGCCATCGTGGCGGGCTATTTCGTCTGCTCGCGGATCTCCAAGCTGAAAGCGATGCGGCACACCGGGTTCCTCTGGCATTTCCTGTTCTGGTGGTTGCCCCAGGAGGCCATGTTCATTCCACGCGATCTCCTTCCGCCCTCGCACTACCGCGAGTTGGTCGGTTGATCGGGGGCGGGCAATCATGAAGCGCGAAGCCTACGAAGCCGATGTCCAGATGCTCATCCGGCAGAACCGTTTTCTGTGGATCACGCTCGGGGGGATCGTCACCGCCCTGGTCCTGGTCTTGTTGGTGGCCTGGGCGGGCATGGGCGCTACCCGGACAGTCGTCACCCCGCCGAAGATCGAAAAGTCCTTCTGGATCACCGACAACACCGCCTCCGGCGAATACATCGACCAGATGGCGCAGTGGGTCTCCTACCTGACCCTCGACGTCACGCCCGACAACGTCCAGTACAAGTCCGATCTCTTGCTGAAGCTCGCCCACCCGGACTACCACGGCGCGCTGCAACAGAAACTGCGCGTCAACGCCGAGAAGATCCGGCGCGACAACGCCGCCACGTCCTTCGATATCCGCACCGTCCGTGCCGCACCGGATGCGCTGGCCGCGGTCCTGACCGGACAGCTCAAGGTGCTGATCAACGGCACGCCGGTCAAGAACGAAATTCGGCATTACCTGGCCCGCTTCGATCTCGATGGCGGCAAGGCACAACTCATCCAGTTCAAGCAGGTGAAAAACGATGACGTCAAAGCCGCTCTCGCGGATGCCGCTCTCGATGACGAAACCGACAGCAGTTTCTAGCGCGCTGGCCCTCGTGGGCCTGCTGTGCGTTTCGCCCGCCTGGGCACTCCAGAAGCTGGAGATCAAGCCGGACACGACCGCGACGGCGCGCATCGCCCTCAAGGAAACGTCCCGGATCAAGGTCGACGGCTTGGCCATCGTGGATGTCTTCGGGTCGGTCTACTCGCCGGACAACACCGCCGGCGAGTTGATGGTGGCCCCGGATGCCGCGAGCGGCGAGTTGTATGTCATGCCCTCGGCCATGGCCACGCCTGGGAAGCCGATCAACCTCTTCATCAAGACCGAGAAAGCGACCTACACCCTGTTGCTGACGCCGGTCGACATCCCGAGCGAGACGGTCATCCTGAACGATCGCCTGACCAAGGCGAGCAGTCAGGCCGGGCCGCCGCCGACCGGTGAGGCGCCGGACTGGCTGCGGCAGATCAAGAACATGATGCTGGTCCTCACCGGGGAGTCGACGCCGCCCGGCTATGTCTCGGTCCCAGTCGGCAAACCCGTGGGGCTGTGGCAGGAAGCGCGTTTTCTGGAAATGCGTCGGATCACGCATCGGCGCCTGGCTGGTTCCGTATTCGATCTGACCAATGTGTCGGCGGCGCCCATGGTCCTGGACGAACGGGAGTTCTTCGACGCGGGCGTGGTGGCGACCGGTATCGCCAAGACCCGATTGGCGCCGAACGAATCGACCCGCGTCTATGTGATCCGGGAGAAAACCGGTGAGTAGCGCCCAGAGCAAACCCTCCGCGGCCCCCGGCCTCAGCGGGCTCAAGAACGCCCGTTATGCCCAGTTCGCGGTCATCCTGGTCGCCGTCCTAGGACTCTGGGCGGGTTTCGTGTTCCTGCTGTCTTCCGACAAGAAACCCAAGGTCCAGAGCGCCAGCACGGACCCTGGCAAGGTGGCGGTCAAGGCCATCACGGCGCCGGGCGAAGTGGTCACCGATGCCCAACGCTGGCTGTACAAGGCCGGCGACGACATCTCCACCTTGAAGGGCCGGGTCAAGGAAAGCGAATCGCTGAACAAGGAACTCCAGGCCCGCCTCGCGGCCTTGGAGGCCGAGGCCAAGAACAAGCCCACTGGTCCGGCATCGGCCAAGCCCTACGAATTCCCGCCCGGCACACCCTCAAACCCCGGCCAGGGCCAGCCGGTACCGAAGTTCATTCCGCCGCCCGTCTCCAATACGCCGCCGACGGGCGTCGGCGCACAGGCATCCACGCCGCTCCAGCCGGCTTTACCTCCACCGCCTAAGGCGGGCATCGGTCACGTCAGCCTGGCCACTGCACCCGTGCCGGGTGCCGGTGGCAGGGTGCCAGGACTGGCACCGGGCGCCGCGGTCAGTTCCACGGCGGCCCCCTCGTCGAAAGGGGGCGTCGCCGGCGCATCGGCCAAGGAACAGATCGGAAGAG
>JAGUXX010000114.1 GCA_020061585.1 Betaproteobacteria bacterium
CCTGGACAACGCGGCCGAGTTCAAGAGCGAAGCGCTACGCCGAGGCTGCGAGCAGCATGGCATCCGGCTTGACTATCGCCCGCTCGGGCAGCCGCACTACGGCGGCATCGTGGAACGGATCATCGGCACGGCGATGCAGATGATCCACGACGAACTGCCGGGAACGACCTTCTCCAACCCTGACCAGCGAGGCGACTACGATTCCGAAAACAAGGCCGCCCTGACGCTGCGCGAGCTGGAGCGCTGGCTCACATTGGCGGTCGGCACCTACCACGGCTCCGTGCACAACGGTCTGCTTCAGCCGCCGGAAGCGCGCTGGGCCGAGGCGGTGGCCCGCATCGGTGTGCCGGCCGTCGTCACCCGCGCCACTGCCTTTCTGGTCGATTTCCTGCCCATCCTCCGCCGCACGCTGACCCGCACCGGCTTCGTCATCGACCACATTCACTACTACGCCGACGCGCTCAAGCCGTGGATCGCACGGCGTGAGCGCTGGCCGTCCTTTCTGATCCGGCGCGACCCGCGCGACATAAGCCGCATCTGGGTGCTGGAACCGGAGGGGCAGCATTACCTGGAAGTCCCCTACCGTACTTTGTCGCACCCGGCTGTCACCCTATGGGAACAAAGGCAGGCGCTAGCGAAATTGCGGCAGCAAGGGCGCGAGCAGGTGGATGAATCGGCGCTGTTCCGCATGATCGGGCAGATGCGCGAGATCGTGACCACCGCACAGAAGGCCACGCGCAAGGCGCGGCGCGATGCGGATCGACGCCAACACCTCAAGGCGTTGGTTCCGCCGGACAAGCTGACTCCGCCAGAAACGGACGTTGCGGCCGCGCAGGCAGACAACTTGCCGCCCGCCAAACCGTTCGACCAGATTGAGGAGTGGTAGCCGTGGACGAATATCCCATCATCGACCTATCCCACCTGCTGCCGGCGGTGCAGGGGCTGGCTCGGCTGCCGGCGGACGAGCGCATCCAGCGCCTTCGCGCCGACCGCTGGATCGGCTATCCCCGCGCGGTCGAGGCGTTGAACCGGCTGGAAACCTTGTATGCGTGGCCGAACAAGCAGCGCATGCCTAACCTGCTGCTGATCGGCCCGACCAACAACGGCAAGTCGATGATCGTCGAGAAATTCCGGCGCACGCATCCGGCCAGCTCCGACGCCGACCAGGAGCACATTCCGGTGCTTGTCGTGCAGATGCCGTCCGAGCCTTCGGTGATCCGCTTCTACGTCGCACTGCTCGCCGCGATGGGCGCTCCCTTGCGCCCGCGCCCACGACTGCCGGAAATGGAGCAATTGGCGCTGGCCTTGCTGCGCAAGGTCGGCGTGCGCATGTTGGTGATCGATGAACTGCACAACGTCCTGGCCGGCAACAGCGTCAACCGTCGGGAATTCCTTAACCTGCTGCGCTTCCTCGGCAACGAGCTGCGCATCCCGCTGGTCGGTGTCGGCACGCGCGACGCCTATCTGGCGATCCGGTCGGACGACCAGTTGGAGAACCGCTTCGAGCCCATGATGCTGCCGCTGTGGGAGGCCAACGACGATTGCTGCTCGCTGCTGGCCAGTTTTGCCGCGTCGCTCCCGCTGCGGCGGCCTTCCCCAATTGCCACGCCGGATATGGCCCGTTACCTGCTCACGCGCAGCGAAGGCACCATTGGTGAATTGGCGCACCTGTTGATGGCGGCGGCGGTCGCCGCCCTGGAAAGCGGTGAAGAAGCGATCAATCACCGCACGCTCAGCATGGCCGATTACACCGGCCCTGGCGAGCGGCGTCGGCAGTTCGAGCGGGAACTGATGTGAAACCGGCAGCACGCTGGCCGCTGCATCCTGCTCCCAGGGAAGGCGAAGCCTTGTCCTCATGGCTCCAGCGTGTCGCCGCCCGCTACCAGATGGACTTGTATGACCTGCTGGAGCACGACCTTGGTCACGGCCGGGTCGATGACCTGGATACTGCGCCACCTCCGGCGCTGCTGACGGCCCTCTCCCTGCGCAGCGGCATTGAGCTGGAGCGGCTGCGTTGCATGAGTTTCGCTGGCTGGGTGCCGTGGCTGCTGGACAGCCTCGATTCCCGGATTCCAGACGCGCTGGAAACCTATGCGTTCCAGTTCTCGCTATTGCTGCCGAGACGCGGCCGCAAGACGAGATCAATCACGAGCTGGCGCGCCTGGCTGCCAAGCCAGCCGATTCACCGCGCCTGCCCGCTTTGCCTGAACGACTCGGAGGATCAAGCCATACTGCTCGCGTGGAAATTGCCGTTGATGCTGAGCTGCCCGCAACATGGCTGCTGGCTGGAATCCTATAGTGGCGTGCCGGGGCAGTTTCTCGGCTGGGAAAACGCCGATGCGGCCCCACGCACGGCCAGCGACGCGATGGTGGCAATGGACCGACGTACTTGGCAGGCGCTGACGACGGGTTACGTCGAGCTGCCGCGCCGACGCATTCATGCCGGCCTCTGGTTTCGGTTGCTGCGCACCCTGCTCGATGAGCTGAACACGCCACTCTCGCAGTGCGGGCCTTGCGTCTGGAGCATTCGCCATGTCTGGGCGTGCTGCGGCCATCTACTGCGCGCTGGACAAAGCCAGTGGCGTCCCTACGAGATTCTGGCCCCGGCGGTGCAGTTACAAATGCTGGAGGCGGCGGCTACCGCCATCGAGCTGATCGAATCGAGCGTGGTGCGTCCACACGGGGAGTTGGGAGCACTGTTCTTGTCGGAGCCGCACACCGGGTTCACCAATGGCCTGCCCGAGAAGAAACGTAAGCCTGAGCCTGTCGATCACTGGCGGGAGGCGGTCAAGGCGCTCAACGAGGCTATCGCCGAGGCCCGACATAATTGCGAAACGGCCCGCTCACTGTTCACGCTGGCGTCTTATGGGCGGCGCGACCCCGAGTCCCTGGATCGCTTGCGCGACACGTTTGCCCAGGAGGGCATTCCCCCGGAATTTCTGTCACATTATGTTCCTCGCGAACCCTTTGCATTCCTTAGTATGAATGACGGGTTAAGTGACAAAATTTGACGATCAAAACTTTCCAACCCACACTGTCACATAATCGAACGTATACGTTACGGGTGAAAAGGTGCTGATCGGCTACATGCGGGTATCGAAGGCGGACGGATCCCAGTCCACCAATTTGCAACGCGATGCGCTCATCGCCGCTGGTGTGAGCCTTGCGCACCTTTACGAGGATCTGGCCTCGGGCAGGCGCGATGATCGCCCAGGGTTGGCTGCTTGCCTGAAGGCGCTTCGTGAAGGGGACACGCTGATCGTGTGGAAGCTCGATCGGCTTGGCCGTGATCTGCGCCACCTGATCAACACCGTGCACGACCTAACTGCGCGTAGCGTGGGCCTGAAGGTCCTGACCGGTCACGGTGCGGCGGTCGACACGACGACTGCCGCCGGCAAGCTTGTGTTCGGTATTTTTGCCGCGCTGGCCGAGTTCGAGCGTGAGTTGATTTCCGAGCGAACAGTCGCTGGACTTATCTCGGCGCGCGCTCGCGGCAGGAAAGGGGGGCGCCCCTTCAAGATGACCGCCGCCAAGCTACGCCTGGCGATGGCCAGCATGGGGCAACCGGAAACCAAGGTGGGCGATCTCTGCGAAGAACTCGGGATTACCCGGCAGACGCTCTACCGGCACGTGTCGCCCAAGGGCGAACTGCGGCCAGACGGCGTAAAGCTGCTCTCCCTCGGTTCAGCCGCATAAATGGAGGCGACCTGGAACGGGGCGCTGTTCAGTGCGGCAACGATCCGATTACCGGTGTCGACCCAATGCTGCCGGTCGATCCTTCAGCGGTTCAAAGGCAGGTATCCAAGCGGAGCAGTCGCTCGGCGGGCCTATTCACGGACCGCAGGTCGGCCCTTCTCGCCATTCACATTTTCAAAAAAGGCCACTCACAGACTGAAGGTAAGGAGCGGAGCGCTATCCGATTCGACTATGTCTTATTTTCCGCAGGGATTGTGGTTTCACAGCTGCGGCGTATTTCAAACTAAAAACTACCCAGCATTTTTGTTTCTCGAGTAACGGCATATTTTCATCAAGCTTGTCTGCCGCAGGTCGCTCGTGAACAACTCCAATTGCGGGATTCGCATGCGTTGGCCATCAGCGTTTCCATCATAAATATGTCAAATAACGTTCACTTTCCTGTTACATAAAGCGCCTAGGATTCCTTCCATCGGTTTTCATGAATCTTGGCTCGCCTTGATGATGAAATCGAATCAAATTTTGATGCGAGGAGGGGCCATGATCCATATGAAGAATGTCCATGTCACTTATCCCGGAGGCATGACGGCGCTGCACCCGTCCTCGCTACACTTCCGGCAGGGCGAATTCACGGTCTTGCTGGGCGCTTCGGGCGCAGGCAAGTCCACACTGTTGCGCTGCCTCAACCAGCTGACGCCACCTTCGGGAGGCAGTATCACGGTCGAGGGATTGGGCAGCCTCGACAACCGCCGCCGGCTGCACGAGCACCGCAAGCGTACCGGGATGATCTTCCAGCAACACCAGCTGATCGGGCGCCACAGCGCGCTCGCCAATGTGTTGCTCGGCCGCATCGGCTATCACTCGGCGCTACGCAGCATGTTCCCGCTGCCGTTGGCGGAACGGCGCATCGCCCTCGAATGTCTGGAGCGCGTCGGCCTCCTGCACAAGGCACTGGAGCGCGCCGATTGCTTGAGCGGTGGTCAGCAGCAACGCGTCGGCATCGCCCGTGCGCTTGCGCAGCGGCCGCGCCTGATGCTCGGCGACGAACCGGTGGCGAGCCTCGACCCGGCGACTTCGCACAATGTGTTGGCGCAGTTGCAGCGCATCGGCCGTGAGGATGGCATTACCACCGTGGTCAGTTTGCATCAGGTTGACCTGGCGCAGGCCTATGCTGACCGCGTCATCGGCCTCGCGCAGGGACGTGTGGTATTCGACGGCGCGCCGTCCGGCCTTACGCCGGACGTACTTCAAGCCATCTATCAGCAATCCGGACACGGCGTTGCCATGCCGGTCACCACACCTGTTACCCCTCCAGCATCTGTTTATCAATTCGCAACCATCGAGGACTGAACCATGAAAAAACTTCTGACTTTCATCGCCGCCCTGGTGTTCGCCGCCGCCGCACAGGCCGCGCCCGACCCGGACCCGGAAACCCTGAAGGTGGCGCTGCTGCCGGACGAGAACGCTTCGACCATCATCAAGAACAATCAGGGTCTCAAGACCTACCTTGAAACGCAGCTCGGCAAGAAGATCGAACTGATCGTCACCACCGACTACTCGTCGATGATCGAGGCCATGCGCCACGGCCGCCTGGACCTGGCCTATTTCGGACCGCTGTCCTATGTGCTGGCGCGCCAGAAGAGCGAGATCGAGCCGTTTGCGGCGCTCAAGGTCAAGGGCAGCACCACCTACCAATCGGTGGTGATCGCCAACGTCTCGTCGGGCGTGAAGACGATCGGCGATATCAGGGGCAAGAACATGGCCTACGGCGACAAGGTCTCGACCTCCAGCCACCTGATCCCGAAATCGGTGCTGGCCGAGCAGGGTCTGAATGTCGGGACTGACTACAAGGAACACTTTGTCGGTTCGCACGACGCGGTGGCCCTGGCGGTGCAGAACGGCCATGCCCAGGCAGGCGGCCTGAGCCGTCCGATCTTCGAGTCGCTGGTCGAGCGCAAGATGGTGAGCCCGGACAAGGTGAAGGTGCTGGCCTACTCCAAGCCGTTCCCGCAGTACCCGTGGGTCCTGCGCTCGAACCTCAAGCCCGCGCTGAAGGACAAGATCCGCAGCGCCTTCCTCAACCTCAAGGACCCGGCGGTGCTCAAGGCGTTCAAGGCCGAAGGTTTTGATGTCATCACCGACAAGCACTACGACGTGGTGCGCAACCTTGGCCCCTTGCTGAAGATTGACCTGGCCAAGTTCCAGTAAGAGCGCCGGCAAAAAAACAGTACCGGCACCCGATTCCCACTCTTTCCTCACCCTGCGGAGGAAAGGGGAGTGAGCAGGACCGGATACGAATTTATTTTGGTGACAGACGCCCAAAACGGGCAGGAGACCCTCTATGTCGCAAAGTTACGATCAGCTGCTTTATGACGAGCAGCGCACCTGGAATCGCGAGGCACTGCGGCTTGCGGCGGTGCTCGGCGTTATTCTGGTGTGCGCCTACTACGTTGGGCTATTCGACGGAGCACGCCTAGCGGAGGGTGTGCCCAGCCTGTTCAGCCTGCTGGGTGAGATGCTGCCGCCCAACTTCAACGACTGGCGCAACTGGATCAAGCCGCTGTTCGACACGCTCGCCATGAGCATCGCCGGTACGGCGCTGGCGGTGGCGTTGTCGGTGCCGCTCGCGTTCCTGGCGGCGCACAACACCACCCCGCACCCGCTCGTCTACCAGGCGGCGCGCGGGATGTTGAACGCGCTGCGTTCCGTCCCCGAGCTGATCATGGGCATCATCTTCGTGGCCGCAGTCGGTTTTGGTGCCTTGCCCGGCGTGCTGGCGCTCGGCCTGCACTCGATCGGCATGGTCGGCAAGTTCTTCGCCGAGGCCATCGAACACACCGACCCGGCGCCGATCGAGGCAGCGCGCGCCGCCGGCGGCACGCCCTTGCAGGTGATCCTGCACGGTGTGCTGCCACAGGTGCTGCCGCAGATGGCGGATATCTCCATCTACCGCTGGGAGTACAACTTCCGCGCCTCGACCGTGATGGGCATGGTCGGTGCCGGCGGCATCGGTTTCGAGCTGATGGGCTCGCTGCGCATCATGCAGTACCAGGACGTGTCGGCGTTGCTGCTGGTGATTCTGGCCATGGTGACGCTGGTGGATGCATTCAGCGGCATGCTGAGAAAACGATTCAAATAAAACCGGAGTAATTCAAAATGAAACCAAAAGTCATCCTTACCCACCGCGTGCACCCCGAAGTCATCGAACTTCTGGCCGAACACTGCGAGGTCATTCCCAATCCTGGTCCTGAGACTCTGCCGCTGGACGAGATTTTGCAGCGCGCGAAGGATGCCGAGGCCCTCATGACCTTCATGCCGGACCGCGTGGACGAAGCATTCCTGCGCGCTTGTCCGCGGCTGCGCGTGGTCGGCTGCGCGCTCAAGGGCTATGACAACTACGACGTCGAGGCCTGCACCCGGCACGGCGTGTGGATCACCAATGTTCCGGACCTGCTCACCATCCCGACCGCGGAGCTGACCATCGGCCTGCTCATCGGCCTGACGCGTAACATGCTCGCAGGCGATCGGTTTGTGCGCACTGGCCGGTTCAATGGCTGGAGACCGGCGCTCTATGGTTCCGGGCTCACCGGCAAGACCCTGGGCCTCATCGGTATGGGCGCGGTCGGTCAAGCCATCGCCCAGCGTCTGGTCGGATACGACATGCGCGTGCTGTACACCGACCCGGTGGCCCTTCCGAAGGAGAAGGAAGCGCAATGGGGCCTTGATCGTGTGGAGTTGCCGGCGCTACTCGCCGCGAGCGACTTTGTCGTGCCCATGGTGCCGTATCGCGACCAAACGCTGCACATGATCGACGGCGACGCGCTCGCACGGATGAAAACGGGGGCCTACCTGATCAACACCTGTCGTGGCTCGGTGGTAGACGAGCAAGCGGTGGTCGAGGCGCTGGCTTCGGGCCGCCTGGCCGGGTATGCCGCCGACGTGTTCGAAATGGAGGAATGGGCGCGCCCCGACCGGCCGCAGGCCATTCCCCAAGCGCTGCTTGACGATTCCGAGCGCACCTTATTCACGCCGCACATCGGCTCGGCGGTGGACGCGGTACGGCTCGAGATCGAGCTCGAGGCGGCGCGCAACATCCTGCAGGCGCTGCGCGGAGAGATCCCGCAGGGTGCGATCAATCGACCGCAAGTGAGGATGAGCGCCTGATGGTGCTGAACCTTGAGCACATCGCCAGTTTTCTGGCCGTGCTGCGGACTCGAAGCTTCCGTGCCGCCGCACACGAGCGCGCGTTATCGCAGGCCACGGTGTCGCAGCATCTCCAGAAACTCGAGGCGGTGCTCAACACCTGCCTGATCGAGCGATCCCACTGCGGCTGCTCCCCGACCGCGGCGGGCAAGGCGCTGCTGCCGCATGCTGAAAGCCTGATGCGTGTCAACGCGCGCGCCTTGAGTCTGTCTCGCCAACGCACGATATGCATTGGTGCCAGTTCCAACATCGGCGTCTATCTCCTGCAGCCCTACGTCAAGTCGTTTCTGGCGAAGACGGGCGGACAATATCCGGTTGAAATCGTTATCCATCAAAATCCGACCATTGCCGACAAACTGGAAGGCGACGAAATTGATGTCGCCATCATGGAATGGTGGGATGATCGCCCCGGCTATATTGCGCGCCCCTGGCGGCAGGAACAATTGGTGGTAATCGTGGCGCCCGATCATCCGTGGGCGAAGCTGCCCGAAGTGCCTCGAGCCCTGTTAAGGGACGCGCCGTTACTGGGGGGCGAACCCGGGACCGGCACGGGCAGATTGCTGGTGCAACACATGGGAGCCCCCGCGCACGGCGTAAAAGGGGCGATGCAACTGGGCAGCACTGAAGCGGTGAAGCGATGGGTTCAAGCTGGCCTGGGCGTATCAATTGTGCTGTCCAGCACCGTCGCCGAGGAATGCCGCGCTGGCACATTGCTTGCCGTCCCCCTTGAAGGCGCCCCGATATCCAAAACCTTATATGTGATCTGGCGTGCTACGTTGAGCCCCCACAGCCTGCCGCTACGTCTCGCCAAGTGGCTACTCGATTACAACACAGCGGCGGCGAATACCCCGCAAGAAGCGGCCCCGCATATCTTGACAGCGCTATAAGTGAAAACTCCGGGCATGGCACCGGGTTGGTAGCACATTTTTAAACCTTTAATCTTTATGTTCGCATTGGCCGAGTTGCACGCGTCGCCTGTTCGGCAGGTTTCGGTGTGGAGCAGTCAGTCGAATGGCTGCTCTGTGGCACTTCCGAATGACGGCTCCTGGCCGGCAGCAGCCCGTCGTTGCCTGATGGATCCAACCCCTCCGCTGCTATAGTGCAGTCGGCTTCTGACGTTCAGTGCAGCCGTCTTCTGAAAACGACAA
>JAGUXX010000307.1 GCA_020061585.1 Betaproteobacteria bacterium
AGACCGAAGAACTTGCCGCTGCTGACCATCCCACGGCGGCTCGCAAGAATCCAAATCCTCGAAAAACGGGTGATGGGATGCATTTCTTAGCGCCATGAGTGTCTGACCCCGTTTCACCGTTTCACTCCTGACCCCGTTTCACTCCTCCGCTGTTTTCAGAATTGCGTGCGCACTATGACGCCAGGCAGAACGCTGAAGGCGGCGAGAAGGCCGAGGTGGATTGGACTTTCGAGATTCCGCTGGGACTTGCGAAATCCTTGGTGGGTTTCAAGCACGATGAAGAAACGCCGGGGGTTGAAGATGGAAGTTTCGAGATTCTTGATGTTTCTCGTGACGGATTGCTTGCCCACGCCTCCAAACCTTGGTGGCGGTTCTGGTGAGAGTGCCCCATCCGAAATGCCGGGGCGATGAACCAATACCGGACAAGACAAAACCGGTATGCGGCATGCAACATATTCATCCGCTTCAGTGACGACTTCCAGCAGCAGCATGTCGAAACCCTGTCGATCGAACGCGTCGGATTACTGCCATCACCTCTATGGGTCCGGTGAAAAGCGCGCTTTTGCTTTTGTGCGGCTGGTTATACACTATTATCTTTGTAGTAACATATCTACATCATTCAAACCTGCGAGGCGTCGTCATGACCATCACCACCTTATCAAGCCGCGAGTTCAACCAAGGGACCAGTGAGGCGAAACGGGCCGCAAATAACGGGCCTGTGTTCATCACCGATCGAGGCCGACCGGCCCATGTGCTGATGAGTTTTGAGGACTACCAGCGTCTCACAAAGCAGCGACGCAACATTGCCGATGCGCTGGCTATGCCGGCTGCCGACGACATCGAGTTTGATCCGCCACGTGCAACCATTGAAATCCGTCCGGCCGATTTCTCATGATGTTTGTACTTGATACCAACGTGGTGTCTGAACTGCGTAAAGTCAGGCTTGGGAAGGCCGATACGCATGTGTCTGCATGGGCATCAAGCGTTGATGCCGCCGATCTCTATGTGTCTGCCATCACCATCATGGAACTGGAGCTTGGCGTTTTGTCGATTGAGCGTAGAGATGCCACCCAGGGTGCCATGTTGCGTTCTTGGCTGGAGCATCAGGTATTACCTGAATTCTCCGGGCGCACGCTGCCTGTCGATACCGCTGTGGCACTGCGCTGTGCCAGATTGCATATACCCGACAAACGCAGCGAGCGTGATGCGCTGATCGCGGCAACGGCCCTTGTGCATGGAATGGCCGTGGTTACCCGCAATATCGATGATTTCGTGCTGACCGGCGTTTCACTGATCAACCCTTGGGCAGCGCGCGAAGGTTGAGCATTCAGAGCGACCCGAATGGCACTTGCTTAAGCCAAAAACCTCCGTCATTCCCGCGAATGCGGGAATCCAGGCGGGGTAAAAACCACTGGATTCCCGCATTCGCGGGAATGACGTGTGCGGTAGTTTCAGTCGTTTTGCGCTTAAGCAAGTGCCATTCGGGTCGGACACGGTTTTCTTGTCCGAAGCGGCGGGGCGATGAACCCAAACCGGATCTGCGGCGTGAAGCTTATTCAACCGCCTCCATGACGATTTCCAGCAGCAGCTTGTCGATGTCCTTCAACGCCTTCTGCGTCGCTTTGCCGGCGCCGGGCGCCAGCGGCTTGCGGTAGGCTACATACACCGTGTTGGCGTCGGCTGGCGTGGTGTAGACGGAAACGATGTAGGGGCAGAACACCATGTTGGACGGGTCAGCCTCCATCTGCGCGCGCGACAGGTTGGACTTGCAGAATTCGACCTGTTCGCCTTGCAGGTAAACCTGTTTGGTCGCGCCCAGATCTTTGCCGGTGCGTTCCAGCATTTCGGCAATGTAATTGCTGTGATTGATCTTGATGCCGCGGCCTTCGATGGCATTCACCAGATCGTCGCGCACATCCTCGAACTTGGCTTGCTTGGACTTGACCACCAGATAATCACCGCCGGCCTGGACCGATGCGGCGAATGAAACAGCGGCGAAACACATCATCATCAGCGTAAGCAGTTTGTGCATGGTGACACTCCCAGTTAAAAGCAGGGCAAATTTGTTCTGGTGGTAAGTGATTGATTATTCGTCATTCCGGCGGTTGTAAACCGGAATCCAGAGCGATCATCCAATCAAGCGTTAACAGGCTGATTGGAGGGTGAAATCTGGATCCCGGCTTTCGCCGGGATGACGGCGTTTCGAGCAGAACAAATTTGCTCTGAGGTTGAAAGACTGGAATGTAGCCAATGACTGCTGTTAATGCATTGGTACGGATGCCAGGGGGGCATCCGTACTACAGGGCTGATCAGCCGAACAGCAGGCCGTTGACCCGTTTGACGAAGCCGGCCGGGTCGGCCAGTTGGCCGCCGTCGAGCAGCACCGCCTGATCCATCAGCAAACCGGCGAGTTCGTCGAAACGCGCGCCGGCATCGCTTGCCAATGACTCGGCTTCCAGCCGCTTGATCAACGCATGCGACAGGTTCACTTCCAGGATCGGCGTCGATTCCGGTACCGCCTGACCCATCGACTTCAGCATGCGCGCCAGATTGCCGTTCAGATCGCCTTCGTCGGCGACCAGACAGGCCGGCGATTCGACCAAGCGGTTGCTGGCGCGGACATCCTTGGCGCGCTCGCCCAACGCCGCCTTGATGCGTTCCAGCAACGGCGCGGCCTCCTCGGCCTTGGGCGCTTCCGCTTCCGGCTCGTCGCCTTCGGCCGACTTGATCGCGGCCAGATCGACCTGGCCCTTGGCGACAGAGGCCAACGACTTGCCGTCGAACTCGAACAGATTGCCGACCAGCCATTCGTCGACCCGGTCGGCCAGCAGGATGACTTCGACGCCCTTGTTGCGCAGCGCTTCCAGGTGCGGGCTGGCCTTGGCGGCGGCCAGGGTCTCGGCGGTCAGATAGTAGATCTTGTCCTGGCCTTCCTTCATGCGGCCGACGTAATCGGCCAGCGTCACGGTTTCCTCATCGACCGTGGTGGTGCGGAAGCGCAGCAGTTTGGCGATGCGTTCCTTGTTGCCCTGATCCTCGCCGACGCCTTCCTTCAACACCCGGCCGAAGTGTTCCCAGACCTTGGCGTAATCTTCCTTGCGGTTTTCGGCCAGGTCGTCGAGCAGGTCGAGCACCTTGCGCACGCAACCGCCACGGATCATTTCCATGTCGCGCGTCTCTTGCAGAATCTCGCGCGAGACGTTGAGCGGCAGGTCGGCGGCATCGATGACGCCGCGGATGAAGCGCAGGTAGGACGGCATCAGCTTGCGCGCGTCTTCCATGATGAACACGCGCTTGACGTACAGCTTGACGCCGGCCTTGGCGTCGCGGTCCCACAAGTCGAACGGCGCATGCGCCGGCACGTAGAGCAGCGCGGTGTAGTCCTGGCGGCCTTCGACCTTGACGTGGGTCCAGGCCAGCGGATCTTCGTAATCGTGGCCGACGTGCTTGTAGAACGCCTTGTATTCGTCTTCGGTGATGTCGTTCTTGGCACGCGTCCACAGGGCGTTGGCGCGGTTGACGGTTTCCACCTTGTCCTTTTCGTCCTCGGCCTTGTCGTTGATGAACTCGACCGGGATGGCGATATGGTCGGAATACTCGCGGATCACCGACTTCAGCCGCCAGGCGTCGAGGAACTCGGCCTCGTCGTCCTTCATGTGCAGCACGATCTCGGTGCCGCGTTCGGCCATCTCGACGGTTTCCAACGTGTAGTCGCCCTCGCCCGCCGACTCCCAGCGCACGCCGTGCTCCTGGGTCAGACCGGCGCGACGGGTGGTCAGCGTGACGCGGTCGGCGACGATGAAGCTGGAATAGAAGCCGACGCCGAACTGGCCGATCAGTTGCGCGTCCTTCTTCTGGTCGCCGGTCAGCTTGCCGAAGAATTCACGCGTGCCGGATTTGGCGATGGTGCCGATGTGCTCGATGACTTCCTGCCGGCTCATGCCGATGCCGTTGTCGCGAAGGGTGATGGTCTTGGCGTCCTTGTCGACGCTGACCTTGATCTTCAGCTCGGAGTCGGCTTCGAACAACGCCGCGTCGGTCAACGCCTCGAAGCGCAGTTTGTCGCAGGCATCGGAGGCGTTGGAGATCAGTTCACGCAGGAAGATTTCCTTGTGGCTGTACAAGGAATGAATCATCAATTGCAGGAGCTGCTTGACCTCGGCCTGAAAGCCCAGGGTTTCCTTGACGTTTTCGTTGACAGTTTCGCTCATGGTCGACTTTCCCTTGTTGATAACAGGGGATGGATATGAGGCTCAAAGCGTCAGCTTCAAGAGGCGATCAATCGCGCGGCGGCAACAACTCCGGACTGGGCCGCCCGATCAGATAACCCTGCGCATAATCAACGCCGATTTCGCGCAACACGTTCAAGGTCGCCTCGTCCTCGACGAATTCGGCGATGGTGGCTTTGCCATAGCCCTTTACCGCGTCATTCAGCGCCTTGACGAAGACCACGTCATCCGGCCGCAGCGTCAGCCCCTTGACGAAAGATCCGTCGATCTTGACGAAATCGAACGGCAATTCCTTGAGGTACTGGAAGGAACTGTAACCCACGCCGAAATCGTCCAGACCAAATGCGCAGCCCAGGCCACGCAACTTGCCCATGATCCGGATCGCGCTGGATAGATTGGCCAGCGCCGCGGTTTCGGTAATTTCCAGCAACAGACGATCACCCGCCAGATTGTGCCGTAGCAGCGCCGCCTGCATGGTCTCGTAGGCGACATCGTCATCAAAACTGCGGCTGGACAGGTTGAGCGCAATCTTGATGTCAGGCGCCTGGCGCGCGACGAAGGCGACCACGGTGTCGATCACCCAGCGATCGATGCGACGGATCAGCCCGGTGCTCTCCGCCACATCGATGAACATGCCGGGCGGGATCAGCTTGCCATCCTTGCCGCGCAGCCGGATCAATGCCTCGTAATGCCCGATACGGCCGCTGGCGATGTTCTGGATCGGCTGGAAATGCATCTCGAAGCCATCGTCATCCAGAGCGCGTTCAACCGCCTCGCGCCAATAAGCCCGCCGCCCCGCCGCCTCCCGGTAAGGATCATCGAGCGTGTAAAGATGCCAGGAGCCATGCCCCTTGATGCGCGCCTGGGCCAGGGCGATCTCGGCATTGGCAAGCAAGGTGTCGGCGTTGTCGCCATGTTCAGGAAACATCACCAATCCGACACTGGCGGAGATCCGCGCGCGGGTCGGGATGGCGCTGTCCAGATTGGAAGCCGGCAAGCCATGATTCAGACTGCGTGCCATGACGATCGCCTCCGCTGAGCTGAGATCGGTCAGCACCAGCGCGAAATCGTCGGCGCCCAGACGCGCCGCCAGGCTGGGTTGCGGATGCAGATTGCGGATGAAACTCGCGCATTCCGCGAGCACGAAATCGCCGCCCTCATGACCACCGGTTTCGTTGACCGCCTTGAACTCGTCGATGTCCAACACCATCAACACCCCCTGCCGGCGGCTGCTCAACAGTTCAGACAGCTCGCGCTTGAACGCGCGACGATTCAACAGCCCGGTTACGCTGTCATGCTCGGACAACATGCGTAGATTGCGCTCGACCCGGCGGTACTCGGTAACGTCCAGCCCGACCGACAAGAACAGGCGTTCCCCAGAATCTTCCAGACTGGAATGAAACCAGATCACGTCCTGCGAAAATCCGTCCGCCCGCTCGAAGCTGCTTTCGCTATGCGGGATGTCACCCGGACTCAGGTGTTTGATCAACACCCCATGCGCTTCGGCTTGCGCCGCGTTCATGAACAGGCCGGCGAAAGACCGCCCCAGCAGACTGCCGCCGGGCTGACCACTGCAACGCACCGCATGGGCATTCGCCAGACGAATCAGGCCGTCCTGTCCGTAGGTCAGAATCAGCGCCGGCGCGGTATCGAGCAGACCGGCGATGAAATCGCGCTCCTGCTCCAGTTGCGACGCCTGCGCGCGCAACGAGGCGGCATGCTCGCGCGACTCGGCGTGCAACTGTTCGAGGGTATTGGCGAGGGCGTAAGTCAGCTCCGCCAGATCGTCCACCTCATCGCGAAACTGCGGGTACGCCCGCGGCACGAGATGCTGCGGCAAATGGAACGCGCCGCGCGCCTCGTCGTAGCGGCCTTCACCCAGCAGCGGCAAGGCGGTCGTGGCCTGGCGCAGGCGATTCATGGTGGATCGCAACAGCAGATACAGCAGGCCCAGCGCCAGCACCAGAATCAACCCGCCCAAGGCGATGCTGGCGCGCACCGCGGCATCCATGTCGCGCAATTCAGCGGTAATGTCGGCGATCGCCACGAATCGAGTCGAGTCCGACCCCGGCGCCGGCGCCGGGAAACTGTACAAACGGTAGCGATACTCGCCCCGAGTCTGTTCGAAAATTGTGTCGCGCCGAACTTCGCCGGGCGCGAAATCCGCGGGGTTATCCATCCGCCTTGCCAGGCGATCGGGAAGCGAACGCACCAGCGAATCGTAGATCTTGCCGCCGCTGACCGAAAACACGCGAATGGCGGGCTGGCCGGCGGCGCCACGGATGCTCGCATCGCCACCGCTCGGCGCGATGACCGCCAGCTCGATGCCGGACAGCCGGCGGAAATCCAGCACCATGTCCTGCAAACCGGTCGCCAACACCACCGCGCCGACGGTGTGACCGCGTTCGACCAGCGGCACGGCGGCTGTATACAAACATTTCACGCCGCATTCCAGCCAGAATTGGGGCGTCTCGGCGCGCGCGGCGGATATCGCCAACTGGCGCGCGCGCGCGCCAATATCGGCCATGCCCCACTCGGACAGGGCCGCGCCATCCGGACCGAAGAATGCCACTCTGTCCATGCCATGGGTCAGATTCAGATCCGACCAGAACGGATCGAACACCTTCGCCAGTCCGATTGCATCGCTGGCGCGCAGCGCCGACCTGACGCCCGGCATATCGGATACCAGGGTACCCAGCGATTGCAGACGCGCCGATTGCTGCTGAAACAGGCGATCAGCCAGTTCAGCGGAACGTATCTGTTGTTGCGACAAGGCCGCATCCCGGCGCTCATCGAGCTGGCCCAAGGCCAGCCAGGTAAAGGCGGCGGTCGTGAAGACCAACGCCATCCCGGCAAACACCAGTATTCTCAGCCGGACGCTGAAGAACCGAGCGCGTGATGAGCTGAAAGCCATCAGAACCGCCAAGCTGCTTGCAGCAGCACCATGTCCCAATATTCCTTCTGGTCGAACAGGGAAATATCCTGCGACGAGATCCAGAACACGCCATGCACTTTGTGATACTCCGCGGAAAACGTCCAAGCGTTCAGGTCGTAACGTACACCCAACGTCCAATCCTTGGCGAAGTTGATGAATTCATATCCAGGCACCGCGCCGTTCTGGCCTTTCTTGTCATGCTTGTCGCGATAGATTTCATCGCGGCGTAGATAGATCCGCCAATCTGTCGACGGTCGCCAGGTACCTTGCACATACCAGGCCTCGATAGTGTTGGGGTTTTGCAGACCGCTGGTCAACAGGCCCGCGCCCTGATAACCCCGGGTCTCATGTTTGGCCTGGGAATATTCACCAGTAATACTGAAGCGTTCGCTATTGCGCTCCAGCGACAACACCACCGGCCTCACGCGGTTGCGGCCCGCCGTCAATTCAGTATCCGCGGCGGTAGGCTGGTATTGCATATTGACATCAGCCAACGTCAAACCGAGTCGCCAGCGCCCGCCGTCAATATCGCTCATCACCTGGCCGATCCAGGAGGTTTCGCCGTTGAACTTGCCTGGCTGATTGTTGAGGAAAAACAAGTGCTCAAGCGAAGGATCATCGGCATCGAACCTGACCGCGCCTATTGACCAGGAAACATCGGCAATCATGCCGGCATGATTACCGTAAACCCCCACCCCGGGGGCGCTGAGAAAGAAATTGCGGACCCGGTCGAGATAGATCGATTGCGGCATGATGATGCCAGGCCGGGTATGCGCGACATCGCGCGTGGTGTTGAAAAATCCGTAAGGGTTCTTGATCTTGCCGACCCTGACTCCGACCTGATCATCGCCATCGGCCAACAAGGTGTGATCGACGAAACCGTAATCGAGCCGCAAATCACCACGGTCCGACTCGCCAGCCCAACGCGCCAGCGCCTGACCGGAAAACAGCCAGTCCGGGCTGGCCCGCCAGGAAAGATTGGCGCCCAACTCGCGAAAATCCGCCGCCAGACCGTCGTCGCTGTCGCCACCGACCTGATTATCGCTGGTATACACCAGGCTCTGGCTGATAAAGCCATGCGCCTGCAATCCCGGGCCAAGCTCCTGTCCCTGGACCAACGCGTTGAAGAAAATCGCGGAGAACGCGAAAACGGTTTTACTGAATCGCAATGATCTTGATCGCATCATTCGGCTTGACCTTCCTGACATACCCTATGGCGCCGGGCGTCGCGGCGACCTTGTTGATGAGTTCCTCCTCATTGCCGACTTCTGTCGGCGCCTGCGCCATGCCCGAATAGACCAGACGGTCCCAGGATTGGCGCAACTGGTAGGGGAACAGATTGAGTCTTTCCTTGCACAGCGCGACATGGGTTGGATGCGTATCGGCAAGTACAAAGACCTGGATATGCGAGTTGTCCGGCCACTTGACCTGGCGCATGCCGAATATCGATCGCGCCGAAGCCAGCGACAGACTGTCAACACTCACCGACCGGTTGCCGATGATGTCGACGCACCAAGCCAGTTGAGCAAACAGAAATAGACACAGACCAATAGCCAACCTGCGCAACCAAGTTACCTCGCCTTCGTTATTTTGACTTCAACCGATCCGGCAGTTTGCGCTGCCGACATACCGATTTGACGGATAGAGCTTAACGCAAGCCAAGCACATCCTGCATGTCGAACAGACCATCAGGTTTCCCCGCTAGAAAACGCGCCGCGCGCAAAGCGCCGCGGGCAAAAGTCATGCGGCTGCTGGCCTTGTGAGTGATCTCCAGCCGCTCGCCGATGCCGGCGAACATCACGGTATGGTCGCCGACGATGTCGCCGCCGCGCAGCGTGGCAAAACCGATGGTGCGCGCATCCCGCTCGCCGGTCACGCCTTCGCGGCCATAGACGGCGCAGCTTTCAAGGTCGCGTCCAAGCGCGCTGGCGATGACCTCGCCCATCCGCAGCGCGGTGCCGGAAGGGGCATCGACCTTGTGCCGATGATGCGCCTCGACAATCTCGATATCGAAATCTTCATCCAGCACGCGCGCCGCCATATCGAGCAATTTCAGCGCCAGATTGACGCCGACGCTCATGTTCGGCGCGAACACGATCGGAATGCTGCGCGCCGCCTGCTCGATGGCCGCCTTGCCGGCGGCATCGAAGCCGGTGGTGCCGATGATCAGACCGACCCGGTTGGCGACACAGGCTTGCAGGTGCCGCAACGTGGCGTCCGGGCGGGTGAAGTCGATCAGCACATCGGCGCCGTCGAGCGCGGCGGCGACATCCGCGCCGACCTTGACCCCCAGGGTCGCGCCGACCAGGCTGCCGGCATCGGCCTCCAGCAAAGGGCTGCCGGCGCGATCCAATGCCGCATGCAAACGCAGATCGGCGGCGGCCATCACCGCCTCCAGCAAGGCGTGGCCCATACGTCCGGATATCCCGGCGATCGCGACATTGATCATGGCTGCACTTCCTTGGACAGATCGACATCCGCCGGACGAGGCAGTACATCGCCTTGCAAGGCCTGCAGCTTATCGTCTTCGAAGATCACCGCGACGCGCCGGGTTTCGATCAGCTTGCCCTCTTTTTCGAGCCGGTAAACATAGTCCCAGCGATTCACCCGAAAGGGGTCGACGATCAGCGGCGTGCCGAGTATGAAACGCACTTGCGAGCGGGTCATGCCAGGCTTGAGCTTGTCGAGCATCTCCTGGGTCATCACATTGCCTTGCGGAATATCGATTTTGTGCGGCTTGATGCGATCGACGGGATTGGACCAACTGCCGCAACCAGCCAGCAGAGCAAGAATAAACCAGAGTGAGAGGCGCATGAGCGAAGTCAAAAGGCGATCAGGTCAAAAAGCCGCGCTATGATAGCGCGTATCAATACCCCACTCCTATCGACAACTGCCATGACCAGTACCGATCAACTCAAAACCCTGGGTCTGAAAGTCACCGGACCGCGCCTGAAAATTCTCGCTCTGTTCGAGCAGACCGATCAGCGCCATCTGACCGCCGACGATGTCTACCGCCTGTTGATGACCGATAGCGTCGATGTCGGGCTGGCGACCGTGTACCGCGTGCTGACCCAGTTCGAGCATGCCGGCATTCTGATCCGCCATCACTTCGACAACGACAAGGCGGTCTACGAACTCAACCGGGGCGGCCATCACGACCACCTGCTGTGCCTGCAATGCGGCCATGTGGAGGAGTTTTTCGATGAGGAAATCGAGCGACGCCAACATGCCATCGCGAAAAAGCACGGCTTCAAACTTGCCGAACATGCGCTGCATCTGTATGTCGAATGCGAGCGCAAGGACTGCCCAAACCGCAGGAAGACAAGCAATTGACGTAGAGCAACCGCGCTGACTTCAGGCGGTGAGCATTTCCTCGGCATGCGCCCGTGTCGCATCGGTCAGCTTCACGCCACCCAGCATGCGGGCGATTTCCTCGACGCGCTCGGCATGGTTCATCAGGCTGACCCCCGACACCGCCCGGCCATCCCGATTCTGCTTGCTGACCTGATAATGCCGCGCGGCGCGCGCCGCGACCTGCGGCAAATGTGTCACGCACAACACCTGGCGAGAACCGCCCAGTTCGGCCAGCAGCCTTCCGACGATTTCCGCCACACCGCCGCCGATACCGCTGTCGACTTCATCGAACAGCAGCGTCGGCGCGCCGGAAGTGCCTGACAACACGGTTTGCAAGGCCAGACCGATCCGTGAAAGCTCGCCGCCGGATGCGGTTTTGGCCAACGGCTTGACCCCCTGGCCGGCATGCGGCGAAACGCGAAATTCGACCTCTTCCAGCCCGTGCGCGGCCGGGCTGCCGGGCACCAGCCCGACTTCGAAGCGACCGCCTTGCATGGACAACTGCTGCATCGCGGCGCTGACCGCCAGTTCGAGCTTGCCCGCCGCTGCCTGACGCTGTTTGGACAACGCCCGTGCTTGACCGAGAAAACACTGTTCCGCATCCGCTTCGGCGCGCGCCAAGGCGGCCAGATCCGCCGCCGCGCCGAGACGTTGCAACTGCGCGCGGGTATCGGCGAGGTGTTCGGGAATCTCTTCCGGGCGCAGGCGCAGTTTGCGCGCGGCGGTCTGCACCGCGGTCAGGCGCGATTCAGCCAGATCCAGCGCCCGCGGATCGAGTTCGACGCGATCGGCATAGCGACTCAATTCGCGCGCCGCTTCGTGCAGCGTTTCGGTCGCGCTTTCAAGCAGCGCGAGCGGCTCGGTCAGCGCCGAATCGATGGCGGCCAGATCGGCCAGGCTGGCGCGCAGGCCGCGCAGGCGCTGCACAACGCCGGCCTCGTCGGCCTCCAGCGTGTCACAGGCGCTTTGCGCGCCGCCGAGCAGATCGGCGGCATGCGCCAGACGGGTGTGTTCTTCCCGCAAGTCCTGCCAGCCATCGAGCGTGAAATCGAGACCGGCCAGTTCCTGCTCGATCCAGCTCAGCCGCTCGCGCTCGGCATCCTGTTCGCCGGCCTGATTCTCGGCCGCCGCGCGCCGCGCGACAGCCTCGCGCCAGTTGCGATAGGCGTGGGCCGTCGCGCCGGCCAGCTCGCCACTGCCGGCGTAAGCATCCAGCAGCCGCCGTTGTTCGCTGGTTTTCAGCAGCGAGTAATGCGCATGCTGACCGTGAATGTCGACCAGAAACTCGCCCGCCGCTTTCAGTTGCTGGGCCGTGGCCGGACGTCCGTTGACGAAACCGCGCGAACGCCCGCCGGCCTCGACCACACGGCGCAACAACA
This sequence comes from Betaproteobacteria bacterium, assembly GCA_020061585.1. Taxonomy (GTDB): domain Bacteria; phylum Pseudomonadota; class Gammaproteobacteria; order Burkholderiales; family Thiobacillaceae; genus PFJX01. Next base: position 11,898 of record JAGUXX010000307.1, read on the forward strand.
GCACGTCGTCATCGCCGGCCAGGTCATTTTCGCGCAACCAGTCGGCCAGACCGCTGTCGGCCGGCGCGGCGAATTCGGCCGCCACTTCGGCGCGCGCCGCTCCCTCGCGCACCACGCCGGCATCGGCGCGTTCGCCCAGCACCAGCGAGATGGCATCGAACAGGATCGACTTGCCGGCGCCGGTCTCGCCGGTCAACACGGAAAAGCCCGGCGAAAAATCCAGCGCCAAGCGCTCGACCAGCACGAAATCGACTATCGACAGGGACAGCAACATGGTCAGACCGCTTCGCTCATAATTTTTCGCCCCAATGCAGCTTCTGGCGCAAGGTGTCGTAGTAGTTGTGGCCTTCCGGATGCAACAGCCGCACGGTGTTGTGGGCGCGGCGGATCACGACCCGGTCGCCGATGCGCAGATCGGCATGGCGCTGGCCGTCGAAATGCACGCGGCCGTCATCGGCATGAATCAGATTGATCTCGATCTCGGAGCGGCTGTTCACCGCGATCGGTCGGGCCGACAAGGTGTGCGGGCAGATCGGCACCATCACCACCGCTTCCAGCGTCGGATGCAGGATGGGCCCGCCGGAAGACAGCGCATAAGCGGTGGAACCGGTCGGCGAGGCGACCACCAGACCGTCGGCGCGCTGGCTGTAGACGAACTGGTTGTCGATGTAGACCTCGAATTCGATCAGCCGGCCGGTGGAACTCTTGCTGACCACCACGTCGTTGAACGCATAGGAGGCGATCAGCACATCCTCGTGGCGCTCGACGCTGGCTTCCAGCATGATGCGTTCCTCGGCGACATATTGGCCGGACAACATCTCTTCCAGGGTGGAAAACATGGTATCGATCGACACATCGGCGAGAAACCCGAGGCGGCCCTGATTGACACCGATCAACGGCACGCGATGATCGACCAGGGTGCGGGCGATGTTCAGCAAGGTGCCGTCGCCGCCCATGACGATCGCCAGATCGACCATCGGCCCGATGTCGTTCAAGGTCACCACCTGGAAATCACGGATCTGGCAGACATCGGCGGTATGTGGCGTAATCATCACCTGATGCCCACGCTGACGCAGATAATCGGCGAGGCGCAGCAGCGACGTGGAATTGCCCGGGCTGTTGAATTTGCCCACCAGCGCGATAGTCTTGAATTCTGCTTTCATGGCGCGAAATTATAGCCGTGCCACTTCTGGGATTATCATCCTTGAATCCTCTGTTGACCGCTTCTCAGACTTCAAGACGCCCCATGAACGCTAGCCTTAGTGCCTTCGATCACGCTCACCAAATAAGTGACCCCGCTACGCGTCCGATTGCGGGCCTGCCGGGCCGCCTGGCTGCGTTGCTCCTCCTTGCGGGGAGCGGCCACGCGCGTCGTCGCGCACCCGCAAGGGGTATGCCGGATTCGTACGCGCTGAAGCGCTACGACTCCGCTACCTTGCCAGACAACCCGGCAGTCCCACACTCGGACGCGTTCAACAGAGGATTCAAGGATCATTGACCGCCATGCTTAATGACCGCGCCCGCATCCTGCTCAAGTTTCTGGTCGAGCGTTATATCGAAGACGGCCAACCGGTCGGCTCGCGCACGCTATCCAAGCACGCCGGCCTGAACCTCTCCTCCGCGTCGATCCGCAACATCATGTCCGATCTGGAGGAAGGCGGTTACATCACCAGTCCGCACACCTCGGCCGGCCGCGTGCCGACGCCGCGAGGCTACCGTCTGTTCGTCGATACGCTGCTCACCATCAAACCGCTTGGAGAAGGCGAAGTTCGACAAATCGAATCGACATTGTCACCGGACGATCCGCAACGCCTGGTCAACGCCGCATCGCATCTGCTGGCGGAGTTGACCGCTTATGCCGGCGTCGTGCTGATCCCGAAACGGCGCGCCATGGGACTGCGCCAGATCGAGTTTCTCAGCCTGTCGGACAAACGCATCCTGCTGATCATGGTCACCGCCGACGGCGAGGTGCAGAACCGGGTCATCGTCACCGAGCGGCATTACGACCCGAACCAACTGGTGCGCGCCGCCAACTACTACAACCAGCATTTCGCCGGTTATTCGTTCGAGCAGGTGCAGCCACGCCTGGCCAGCGAACTGGTGGAGTTGAAGTCCGATATCAGTCGCCTGATGGAAATGGTGGTCGCCGCCGGCACCGATGCTTTCAGCGAGGTCGGCAAGGAATATGTGCTGTCCGGCGAACGCAATCTGCTGGGCGCGCCGGAACTGTCGGCCAACATGGCGCGACTGCGTGAACTGTTCGGTCTGTTCGAGCAGAAAACCGAACTCATGCAGTTGCTCGATGTCGGCCATGCCGCGAACGGCGTGCAGTTGTTCATCGGCGCCGAATCGGGCGTCGCCAGCCTCGACGAATGCAGCGTCATCGCCGCGCCCTACGAAGCCAACGGCATCGTCGTCGGCACCCTCGGCGTCATCGGCCCGACGCGCATGGCCTATGAGCGGGTGATCCCCATCGTCGACATCACCGCCCGCCTGATGTCCAACGCCTTGACCTATCAGTGAGGGGTGAGGCGTGAAATGTGAAATGTGACTCGCCGCTGCGCGGCTTGGGTGAAACGTGGAGACTTCACCTTTCACCTTTCACCTTTCACCTTTCACCTTTCACCTTTCACCTTTCACCTTTCACCTTTCACCTTTCACCTTTCACCTTTCACC
>JAGUXX010000162.1 GCA_020061585.1 Betaproteobacteria bacterium
ACCGCTTCATAGCCCTTGTGAGGCCTCATGCAGACTGATGTTAGCCGCTTCGATAACACTCACCATTTGGGTGAGCCCGCTACCCGCCCGCTGTCGGGGAGGAGAAGTCGTCTGGCGGCGTTGCTCCGCCTCGCCATGCCTTGGCATGACTCGTTGTCGCGCCTTGCCAGCCGGCTTCTCCTCCCCGCCCTCGGACGGGTTCAACTGCTGTTTCAAGGATGATTTGGATGGCTGTTTGCCATGTCCAGGATGGCGCGCGGGGCTGACATCCAACCTTGAGTCCGCGATTTGTTACAACGTCAATTTGAAACATAGTCATCCACATAATGACGCCTCTTTGTAAAAGTCGCCGACCCGATCATGAAGCCGCAATACCGCCGCCGGCATGTCGCCGGATTTACCTTGCTCGAACTGCTTGTTGTGCTGGTCATCATCGGCTTGCTGGTAGGGTATGTGGCACCGCGCTATTTCGCCCAGGTCGGCAAATCCGAGGTCAAGGCGGCGCGCGCGCAGATCAAGGGGCTTGAGGATGCGCTGGACCAATATCGCCTCGATATGGGGCGATACCCGGCTACCGAACAGGGGCTGGCCGCGCTGTTCACCCAGCCGGCTGGCGAAGAACGCTGGCAGGGGCCGTATCTGAAAAAGGCGGTGCCTAACGATCCATGGGGCAACGCCTATCAATACCGGGAACCCGGAGAGCATGGCGAATACGATCTGACATCCCTCGGCAAAGACGGTCAGCCTGGCGGCACGGGCGAGGCGGCCGACATCGTCAACTGGTAGCCGGGATGCAGTTTCGCGTTACCGCGTTGACCCCTGGCGGGCGTCTCAACCTGAGCCTGGAAGCGGCGCATCCTGACGATGCCGCCGAGCAGGCCAGGCGACAGGGCTATACGGTGTTGGCGGTGGCATCGGCCAGTAACTGGTTGAGCGGCTGGCCGGCGCGGCGCTACCGTTTTCCGCTGACCTTGTTTTCACGCGAACTGCTGGCTCTGCTGGGCAGCGGTCTGGCGTTGGTGGAAGCGTTGCAGACCCTGGCCGAGAAAGAGGCGCGCGGTGAAACGCGCAAGCTGCTGGAGCAGGTACTGGGCCATCTGTTCGAGGGCGAATCGCTGTCCGCCGCCATCGCCCGCTATCCCGAATCCTTCCCGCCGCTGTATGTCGCCTCGGTTCGCGCCGCCGAGAAAACCAGCAATCTGGCGGAGGCGTTGACCCGCTACGTCGCTTACCAGGAACAACTCGAGACGTTGCGCAAGAAGGTGCTTTCCGCGGCGATCTATCCCATCTTGTTGCTGGTGATCGGCGGCCTGGTGGCGTTGTTTCTGCTGGGTTGGGTCGTGCCACGCTTCGCGGCGATCTACGAAGGCAATCTTGAGCGTTTGCCGATAGCCTCGCGCTTGCTGATGGAATGGGGCGGGCTGTTGCAGGCCCATGCCGGGCTGGTCGTCCTGTTCGCGCTGACGACGGTGGTTGGTCTGGTCGTCGGCTTGCGCCAGCCGCGGGTCCGCGCCGCCATTTCGCGCCGCATCTGGCGCTTGCCCGGCATCGGTGAAAACCTGCGGGTATTCCAGCTTACCCGGTTCTATCGCACCGTCGGCATGCTGTTGTCCGGCGGCATCCCGGTGGTCAGCGCGCTGGCCATGGCCGAGGGTCTGCTGCATCCGGAACTGCGCTTGCGCCTGGCCGCCGCCGCGCGCGATATCCGCGAAGGCAAACCGACTTCCCTGGCCATGGAGAGCGCTGGACTGACCACGCCGGTGGCGCTGCGCATGCTGCGCGTCGGCGAGCGCAGCGGCCGCATGGGCGAAATGATGGAAGCCATCGCCGCCTTCCACGACGAAGAACTGGCGCGCGCCGTCGAATGGTTCACGCGCCTGGTTGAGCCGCTGCTGATGGCCGTCATCGGTCTGACCATAGGCGTCATCGTCGTGCTGTTGTACATGCCGATCTTCGAATTGGCGGGGAGCCTGGATTGAGCCGCCGTATCGACGCCGAGCTGGTGCGCGCGGCGACTGCCGCGGGAGCGGGGCAGCCAGCGCTGCAATATCTGCAAGCCGCGCTGGGCCTGGAGGCGAACGAATTCCTGCGCGATCTCGGCGCCGCCTTTGCCTACCCGGTGCTGGATATGCCGGCTCTGCGCGACATGGCGCCGGCATTCGATCTGCTGCCGTTCAGCCTGGCGCTGGAACGCGAATGCGCCGCCTGCCGCGATGCCGACGGCCAGCTCTGGCTGGCCTTCGTCGATCCGCTGGCGCCGGCCCAGCTCGATTGGGCGGAGCGGCATCTGGCGACACCTTTCGCCCCGGTGCTGGTGCTGCGCGACGACTTGCTGGCCTGGTTGCACCGCCTGGAAGGCAATCTCAAGGCGATGGATGGCGTGGTGGCCGGCGCCGACGCCGGGCGCGCGAGCGATCGCGGCGAGGAAATTTCGCTGGCGGCGATCGGCGCCGACGCCTCGCCGGTGATCAAGCTGGTGCATTCGACGCTGTACGACGCGGTCGCCAGCCAGGCTTCCGACATCCATCTGGAGAACGATCCGTCCGGATTGCATATCAAGTACCGCATCGACGGCGTCCTTAGCGGCATCGCCCAGGTGCCGGGACGAGAGACCGCCGAACAGGTGATCTCGCGCATCAAGGTGATGGCCGAGCTGGACATCGCCGAGCGGCGGGTGCCGCAGGACGGTCGTTTCAAGGTCTACATGCACGGCCGCGAAATTGACCTGCGGGTGTCCATCATGCCGGGCGTGTTCGGCGAGGACGCGGTGCTGCGCATCCTCGACCGCCAGCAACTGGCCGATGAACTGAAGGGCATCTCGCTGGAACGTTTGGGCTACCACGGCGACAACCTGGCCGGCATCCGCCGACTGTCGCGCGAGCCCTATGGCATGTTTCTGGTCACCGGCCCGACCGGCTCGGGCAAGACCACGACGCTGTATGCCGCCATTTCCGAGATCAATACCGGCCAGGACAAGATCATCACCATCGAGGATCCGGTGGAATACCAGTTGCCGGGCATCCTGCAGATCCCGGTCAACGAGAAGAAGGGCCTCACCTTCGCCCGCGGCTTGCGCTCCATCCTGCGCCACGATCCGGACAAGATCATGGTGGGCGAGATCCGCGATTCCGAGACCGCGCAGATCGCCGTGCAGTCGGCGCTCACCGGCCATCTGGTGTTCACCACCGTGCATGCCAACAATGTCTACGACGTGATCGGCCGCTTCATGCACATGGGCGTCGACCCCTACAGCTTCGTCTCGGCGCTCAACGGCATCCTGGCGCAGCGTCTGGTGCGGGTGAACTGTGCGCATTGTGCCGAGCCGTTGACGCCGACGCCGGAGCTGCTGGTGGCGTCCGGCCTCGGCGCCGAGGCCGCGGCCGGATTCGATTTCCGCGCTGGCCGCGGTTGCGGCCAGTGTCGCGGCAGCGGCTACAAGGGCCGCCATGCCATCGCCGAATTGCTGCCGCTGAACGACGAAATCCGCGAGCTCATCGTTGCCCGCGCCGCCATCCGCCAAGTCAAGGAAGCCGCCATCCGCGCCGGTGTGCAGAACCTGCGCGATGCCGCGCTGGATATGGTGAAGCGCGGCGAAACCACGCTGGAAGAGATCAATCGTGTCACTTTTGTCGCCTGAGTACCGCATCGCGCTGCTGCCCGACCGCGCCGGCCTGGCGGCGGGGCGCAAGCCGCCGGTCGCGCGGCAAGCGGGGGAGGGTGGTTTGCGGGCGCTGGATGATTTGCTCACTGAAGTTCAGCCGCGTGCCCGACTCCGCGTCAACGCCCGGGTCACCCTTTCGCATCACCACGCGCGTTTGTATCTGCTGCCGGCGCCGTCTGTGCGCTTGCGCCAGCGGGAGATGCTGCCCTGGTTGCGCGCGCAACTCGGTGATGCGCTGGGCGGCGGCAACGTGGCGGCCGACTGGCGATTGACCTGGGACTTGCCGGTGCCGGGTCAACCGATCCTGGTGGCGGCGGTGGAAAACGCGCTGATCGACGGACTCGCCGCGACGCTGGATCGGCATGGTCTCGGCC
>JAGUXX010000258.1 GCA_020061585.1 Betaproteobacteria bacterium
CCGCGGCTTTGGCCACGACCAGCGCCCGGTTGGCGCGGCGGACGCTCGTCTTCGCGCGCGCTCAATGCCGCCGCACTCGGCGACGGCGGCACGAAACCGTCCACCACCACCACCGCAATCTGGCGCTTGATCAGCCGCTCGATATCCTTCAGGTAATTCATTTCTTCACGATCCACCAACGACACGGCGGAACCGGAAGTGCCGGCGCGGCCGGTGCGGCCGATGCGATGCACATAGTCTTCCGGCACGTTGGGCAGTTCGAAATTGACCACTTGCGGCAACTGGTCGATGTCGATGCCGCGCGCGGCGATATCGGTCGCCACCAGCACCTGCAACTTGCTGCTCTTGAACTCGGCCAGCGCCCGGGTGCGCGCCGCCTGGCTCTTGTTGCCGTGGATCGCGGCGGCGGGGATATTGTCCTTCAGCAGCTTCTCGGCCAGCTTGTTGGCGCCGTGCTTGGTGCGGGTGAACACCAGCACCTGCTGCCAGTTGTGATGCTTGATCAGGTGCGACAGCAGGTCTTTCTTGTGCGCCTGCGCCACCATGTGCACCGATTGTTCAACCAGTTCGGAAGCGGTATTGCGACGCGCCACTTCGACGGTGCCGGGATTGTTCAGCAGGCCATTGGCGAGCAGCTTGATCTCGTCGGAGAAGGTCGCCGAGAACAGCAGGGTCTGACGTTGCTTCGGGATCAGCGCGATGACTTTCTTGATGTCGCGGATGAAGCCCATGTCGAGCATGCGGTCGGCTTCGTCGAGCACCAGGATTTCGACGCCGGACAGGTCCACCGTCTTTTGCCCGACGTGATCGAGCAAACGGCCGGGTGTGGCCACCAGGATGTCGACCTTGCCGCGCAACGCGGCGTACTGTGGATTGATGTTGACGCCGCCGAACATCACCATCGACTTGATCGTGACGTGCTTGCCGTAGGTGCGCACCGATTCCTCGACCTGCGCCGCGAGTTCGCGGGTCGGCACCAGAATCAGGCAGCGCGGCCGGCCGGGCTTGGCTACGGCGGCTTGAGTTGTTGTGAGCCGATGCAGGATCGGCAAGGTGAAGCCGGCGGTCTTGCCGGTGCCGGTCTGCGCGGCGGCCAGCAGATCGCCGCCTTTCAGCACTTGCGGAATGGCCTGCGCCTGGATCGGGGTGGGCGTGGTGTAACCGGTTTCAGCAACGGCGCGCAATAAGGGCTCGGACAGGCCGAGATCGGTGAATTTGACGCCGGTTGAAACAATGATGGCCGGATCGGCGGACACGGCAGTGCCCGCGGAATTGATGGGGGATGACATAGGGGGTTACAGCTCCTGCGACGGCCTGTCGCGCGGATGGCGACACCAATCGAGGCAGACGTATAAGTGATCGGAACGATCAGAAAAAAGAAACCGCGCGTCGATTGGTGAAGCGCGCGGGAGCCGGCATTGTAGCCGCATGCGAGCGCGGAAGCACGGCTATCGCGGAAGCTGATCGAACAGCGCGATGATGCGTGCGCGATTTGCCGCGATTCAGCGCAGTTCCACGTAAACCGGCTGATGATCGGAAGCCGCGCTTTGCGCATCGACACCGCAGGTTTTCAGTCGCGGCGCCAGATCCTCGCTCAGGAACACGAAATCGAAGCAGGCCGGCGCGTCGACGAAATCGACCGGCTGGATGCCGACCGTGGGCGCGTGCGCCTCGCCCGGATGACACAGCTTCCAGCCGTCCACGAATGCCGGCGTGGCATCCGCGAACGGCGCCAGCAAGCGCGCGCGTTCCGCCGCTTCGGCCGGGAAGTTCATGTCGCCGCACAGCAACGCGGCACTTGGGCGTTCAAATACCTCGAAACTGCCGCCCCGCTCGCCTTCGCCCCGACGCGGTTGCCGGGCATGGGCGCAGGCTTCGGCATGCAGATGGCGTATCGCGTCGATCTGTGCCCGGCGCTGCGCCAGTGAGTAATATTCCAGATGCGTGGTCATCACCCGCAGCGCGCCGAACTCCGCCCGCACCACCGCTTCCAGCAAGACCCGCTGCATGCTCGGCGCGCCGGGGTCGCTAGTCCATGGCAACATGTGACGCCAGACCTGGCCGACCGGCAGGCGCGAGAAGATCGCGTTGCCGAACTGTTTGCGGCCGCCCTGGCCGTCCGGCAGGTCGGTGGCCGGCGCGAAGATTGGCGTATAGCCGGGCAGCAGCGACGCCAGTTCGGCCACTTGATCGCGCGCGTCGTTGCCGGCCAGGCCAGGGAAATTGACGGCGACTTCCTGTAGACAGATGACGTCGAAATCACCGATGCCGCGCACATCGCGCACCATGCGCGCCAGATCGACGCGGCCATCCATGCCGCGCCCCCATTGGATATTCCAGGTCAACAACTGCATCGCGATCTCCTTCGACCCTATTCAGAATAGAAGTTGAAATCGATCGATCCAGCGAGAAATACCGATAAAAAAAGCCATCGACGGCAACGTCGATGGCTTATTCGTGGACACCACGGCACACCGTGGTGCGACACCGGAAATGGCTTACTTGTTGACCGGAGACGCCGGATCGAACAGGTAGGCCATGATGTCGGCGATCTGCTTGTGATTCAGCACACCGACCGCACCCATGCGCGGCATGTTGGTACAGGCGAAGTAGGTGTGCGGGTTGTAGATCACGTCATAGGTGTACTTCAGCATGTCCTCGCTGGCGCCGCGATTCTTGCCGTAGCCGGTCAGGCTGGGACCGATGTCGCCGCCGGTGCGATCAGTGGCCAGTTGATGGCAGTTGTAGCAGTTGCCGCCAGCTTCACGCTTGGAATGATCATCCGGATTGTGCGCGGTGCGGTAACCGAAACCCGACCAGGCCAGCTCGCGGCCTTTCTTCCAGTCACCCAGCTTGATGCCGCCTTCCGGATACTTGATGGAAGCCGCGGCCAAGGCCATGACTTTTTCGCGATCCTTGTCGCTGACTTCCTGTCCCTTCATCAGGGAACAGGCCTTCTGAATCTCATCCTGAACCAGACGGTCGCGACCGCTGGTACCTTCCTGGGTCGCCTGCTTGAGATCATAACCTTCGGCTTCGAAGATCAGGTACTCGGCCAGATCCTTGGCGGACATTTTCGTGTAATCGACCTTGGCTGGAGCGGCCGGCGCGGCGGCGGCCATGGCCATGGGTTTGGCGGCCTCGGTCTTGCCGGCATTGGTTGCGGAACATCCGCCGGCGATCAGCAGCAGGGAGGCGGCGGCGACGGCCGCGATTGGGGTCTTGTTAAACATGTATTCAGTCTCCTGGTGGGTCGGCGATTAGCGTTTCAGATCGGGCACGATGACCGGCTCACCCCGCGCGGCGTCGGTCCAGAACGAAATCATCGCGATCGAAGCATCGGAACCGTTCTTGATGTCGGGATAACGCATCTGCCACAGGCATTCGAGCACGCGGTGCTGGCTGCTGCGAACCTGCTCATGGCTGGTGCGGTGCGCCGGCCAGGAAATCGCCTTGGTCCAGTCGGCGGCGTCGTAGACGCTGGGCAACACGGAGGCGCGGATGCGCTTGCCGGTTTGCGTGTGGCAGGTGGCGCAACTGAAATCCATGGTGGCGGAACGGCGGTAGAACATCACTTCACCGGCGTCGCGCATAGCTTTTTCCAGCGGATGGTTCATCGGCGGGTTCCACGGCATGCCGCTGGATTTGCTGCCGATGTAGGCTTGCAGTTTCATGATGTCGGTCTTGGAACCATGCTTCTGCTTGATCGCCGGATCGTCATTGGTGAAGCCTTGCAGGGTCTTCATGCAATGCACCAGACGGGTATCGAGATCCATGACCTTGCCGGTGTCGGCGAAGTAACGCGGCAGTTCGGCATGCGCGCCTTCCAGCACGCCGGGGCCTTTGCCGAAATCACACTTTTCCAGGGAGGCATTCTTCGGACCACGCGGCTGCTTGAACAGGGCCTCGCCCGCTTCAACAACTTCCCAGGCCGGATTGTCCGGCATCATCATCAGGTTCTGCGGGCTCTGGGTCAGGTAGCTGGAACTGTTGGTTTTCTTGATCTGCATCTCAAGGGCATCTTCAGGCAGCATGCCCGAACCGGCGTAGGCAACGCCCGCCACAGCCAGCGCTACGGGAAGCGCGAGCAAGTTTTTTTTCAACATTTATGTCTCCTTCAAATTGGAAAAGGATGTAACTACAACGCTTCTTGTTTGGTACCGCGCAGCCGCGTGTCTCGGCAGCGCGTGAAGAAGTTCCGCGAGAGTAAAGGAAAAAACACGAAAAATGGATAAGTAATTCGACCTAATCCGTCAACAATTCGTGAAAATTGCCGAACGATATTGAAGCCCTGTGGTGACCCGTCTACACGCTGCGTGGAAGACGGCCAACCCGCCCCGCCCGCCTGACCGAGATGACTTCCGATCCCGATTTCCACTTCATGCGCGCCGCCATGGCGCAAGCCGAACTGGCGCGCGCGGCCGGCGAGGTGCCGGTCGGCGCGGTGCTGGTGGTCGATGGCGAAATCGTCGGACGCGGCTACAACCAGCCGATCAGCGCGCACGATCCCACCGCGCATGCCGAAGTCATGGCGCTGCGCGATGCCGGCCTGCATCTGAGCAACTACCGGCTGCCCGGCAGCACCCTGTATGTGACGCTGGAACCCTGCGTGATGTGCTGCGGCGCGATCCTGCACGCCCGCGTCGAACGGCTGGTGTTCGGCGCGCGCGACCCGAAAACCGGCGCCGCCGGCAGCATCATCGACCTGTTCGCCGAGTCGCGTCTGAACCATCACGCGCAAGCGCAAGGCGGCGTGCTGGCGGAAGAATGCGGCGCGATGCTGTCGCGGTTCTTCGCCGAACGGCGGGCGAAAGTAAAAACATGTGCAAAAACATGAAAATCCGCATCTCACTGACCGACCAGATCCTCGAACTGCTCGACGACAACGACGCGGTGAGGCGCAGTTATCCAGTTTCCACCGCCGCCAACGGCCCCGGCGAGGAAACCGGCAGCGGTCGCACGCCGCGCGGACATCACATCGTGCGCGCCAAAATCGGCGGTGATCTGCCGATGAATACCGTGTTCAAGGCCCGCCGGCCGACCGGCGAGATCTACACCCCGGAACTCGGCGAAATCCAGCCCGAACGCGACTGGATTCTGACCCGCATCCTCTGGCTGTCCGGCGCCGAACCCGGCTTCAATCGTCTGGGGGAATGCGACACCATGCGGCGTTACATCTACATCCACGGCACGCCGGACGAGACGTTCGAGCAGGCGCCGCGGTCGCATGGCTGCATCCGCATGCGCAATCAGGACCTGGTGGAGTTGTTTGACGCCGTGCCGGCCTACACGCCGGTGGAAATCGTGGAGCGCGCCTAGGAGCCTTTCGCCAGAAGGTGGAACGCCCATACAGCGGAAGCCGCTGTCAAGTCGTTCGCCAGGCCGCCCCAGGAACGACGTGGTCCCCCTTGGTGCGCGGCTCGGGTTTTCGAGCCGGGGGCTCGCCAAGCAATCACAAATCCGCCAGCACCTTGATGTGCGCCGCCACGCTGCGGCCGAGCGAACTCAAGTCGTAGCCGCCCTCGAGCACGGAAACGATGCGCCGGCGCGCGTGGCGCTCGGCGACCGCCACGACCTGCTCGGTAATCCAGACGTAATCGGATTCCATCAGGCCGAACTGACCCATGTCGTCCTCGCGGTGGGCGTCGAAGCCGGCCGAGAACAACAGCATTTCCGGCTGAAAGGCTTCAAGTTTCGGCAACACCTCGGCCTCGAACACGTCCCGGTAGCGTTTGCCGGTGGTGCCGGCCGGCAGCGGCACATTGACGATGTGCGGATTCGAGCTGTCGGCGCCGGAGTACGGGTAGAACGGGTGCTGGAAGGTGGAACACAACATGACCCGTTCGTCGTCCCGGAAGATGTCTTCGGTGCCATTGCCGTGATGCACGTCGAAATCGACGATCGCGATCTTGTTCAGCCCATACGCCGCCAAGGCATGCGCGGCGGCGATCGCGACATTGTTGAACAGGCAAAAGCCAGCGGCCTGGTTGCGCGTGGCATGATGACCGGGCGGGCGGCAAGCGACAAAGGCGCTGCCGACCTCACCGTGCAACACCCGGTCCACCGCCATCACCGCGCCACCCGCCGCGTGATAGGCGGCGTCGAGGCTATGCGGGTTCATCACCGTGTCATGGTCGAGTTCATGCACGCCTTCATACGGAGAGGCGGCCTCGATGGCATCGATGTAGGCCGCGTCATGCACGCGCAGCAACTGGCTGCGATGCACCAGCGGGGCTTGGTGGTGGACCAGAAAATCGTACAACTGCGCGGCATGCAGTCGATCTTCGATGGCGCGCAGCCGCGCCGGGCTTTCCGGGTGCCAGTGGCCCATTTCATGTTTGAGGCATGCCGAATGACTGATATAAGCTGTATTCATGGATGATGGTGCAATGCAAAATACAATATTGACTATATTCGCGGCTGCATGGAACTGTAATCCGATGTGGCATAGCATGCCCGCTTGAAACCAACCAAGTCCATCTTTCATTCCGATCTACGAAAGCGATAAATGTCCAGCCATTACCTACACCCCTTGCTCAATCCGCGTTCTGTCGCCGTGTTCGGCGCCAGCGCCCGGGAAGATTCCGTGGCCGGCGTGATTTATGCCAATCTGCGCAAATCCGGCTTTACCGGACAGGTCTATCCAGTCAACCCGAAATACGAGGTGTTGCTCGGCGAGAAATGTTATGCCTACGCCAGCGATCTGCCGGAATCGCCGGATCTGGCGATCATCGCCACCCCCGCCCCGACCGTGGCGCAGATCATGGAAGACTGCGGCAAACGCGGCGTCCGCAATGTCGTGGTGCTGTCGGCCGGCTTTCGCGAGATCGGCCCGAAAGGCGTGGAACTGGAAGAAGCCATTACCGCCATGGCCAGGAAACACGGCATCCGCTTCATCGGCCCCAACTGCCTGGGCATCCAGCGTCCGGCGATCGGCCTGAACGCGACATTTGCGCTGGGTACGGCGTTGCCCGGCGATCTGGCGCTGGTGTCGCAATCCGGCGCGCTGTGCACCGCCATGCTGGACTGGGCGGAATCCAACAGCATCGGCTTTTCCAGCGTGATTTCGACCGGCGCCTCGGCCGATCTCGATTTCGGCGAAATTCTCGACTACCTGGCCTACGACCCGCAGACCAAGGGCATCCTGCTGTATATCGAGGGCATCCGCGACGCGCGCCGGTTCATGAGCGCGCTGCGCAACGTTTCGCGGCTCAAGCCGATCGTGATGATCAAGGTTGGTCGGCATGAAGCCGGTTCGAAAGCCGCGCAGTCGCACACCGGCGCGCTGGCCGGTTCCGACGCGGTGTTCGACGCGCTGGTGCGGCGCGCCGGCGTGGTGCGGGTGAAGACGATCATGCAACTGTTCGCTTGCGCGCGGGCGCTGTCGACGCACATCAAGCCCACCGGCAACCGCCTGGCCATCGTCACCAATGGCGGCGGTCCGGGCGTGATGGCTACCGATCTGGCGATCGATGTCGGCGTGCGGCTGGCCGAGCTGTCGGAACCGACGCTGGACAAGCTGAATCAGGCTTTGCCGCCGACATGGTCGCACGGCAACCCGATCGACGTGATCGGCGATGCCGGCGCGGACCGCTATCGCGCCGCCTTGGAGGCCTGTCTGGCCGACCCCGGCGTCGATGGCGTGTTGACCATGCTGACGCCGCAGGCGATGACCAAGCCCACCGAAGCCGCGCAAGCGGTGATCGAAGTCGCCAGACAATCGGAAAAACCGGTACTGACCTGCTGGATGGGTGAGAGTCAGGTTTCCGACGGGCGCAAATTGTTCAAGGAAGCCGGCATACCCTACTTCTCCACGCCGGAGCCGGCGGTCGAAGTGTTCTCGTTTCTGTCGGCGTTCTACGAGAACCAGCGCCAGCTCATGCAATCCCCCGCGTCGTTGACCGAGCAGGCCGAACCGGATGTCGAGGGCGCGAGGATGATCGTCGAAAACGCCCTGGCGCAGGGCCGCCACACGCTGACCGAAGTCGAGTCGAAATCGCTGCTCGCCTCGTTCCATATTCCAGTGGCGCAGACTCTGATTGCCCGTGACGCGACGGAAGCCATGCTGATGGCGCAGCAGATGGGCTTCCCGGTGGTGATGAAGATCAACTCGCAGCAGATCAGCCATAAATCCGATGTCGGCGGCGTCCGCTTGGGCTTGTCCAGCGGCCAGGCGGTGCGCGGCGCGTTCATGGGGATGATGGCCGAAGTGCACAAGCATCAACCCGATGCCAAGCTGGATGGGGTGGTCATCGAACCGATGGTCACCCGACCGAATGCGCGCGAGGTGCTGATCGGCGTGGCCACCGATCCGGTGCTGGGGCCGGTGATCATGTTCGGCGCCGGCGGCGTCGATGTCGAAGCGGTGCAGGACCGCGCTGTCGCGCTGCCGCCGCTGAACCATTATCTGGCTGACGATCTGATCAAGCGCACGCGGGTTCACAAGCTGCTCGGCAAATTCCGCAACCGGCCGGCGGCGGATATCCAGGCCCTGGAAAAGATCCTGCTCAGAGTCTCGGAAATGGTCTGCGCCCTGCCCTGGCTGGAGGAACTCGACATCAACCCGTTGCTGGTCGACGAGCATGGCGCGCTCGCCGCCGATGCGCGGATCATCATCCGCTCGCGCGCGCCATCAGCCGATCGCTACAGCCATATGGCGATCCACCCCTATCCGGCGCATCTGGTCACGCAATGGCAATTGCCGAACGGCGCGGATGTCACCATCCGCCCGATGCGCCCGGAAGACGCCGAGATGACGCAGAACTTCGTGCGCGGCCTGTCCTCCGAAACCAAGTATTTCCGCTATATGGATGCCGTGCAGGAACTCTCGCCGAGCATGCTGGTGCGCCTGACCCAGATCGACTACGACCGGGAAATGGCGCTGCTGGTGGTGACCGAGCAGGACGGCAAGCAGATCGAACTGGGTGTTGCCCGCTACGCCGTCAATCCGGACGGTACCTCATGCGAGTTCGCGCTGGTGGTCGATGACCAATGGCAGCATCAGGGCATCGGCCACAAATTGATGGATGTGCTGATGGATCTGGCGCGCGCCAAGGGTTTGCGGCGGATCGAGGGTGAGGTGCTGAAGACCAATACCCGCATGCTGAAGCTGTGTACCGGGCTGGGATTCAAGACGGAAGCGCATCCCGAGGATGACTCGGTGCGGATCATCTCGCGCGCGCTGTAAGCACTCCGGATACGTTCCGGGAAAACAAAACGGCCCGCATGCGCGGGCCGTTGCATTTCACGCAACTGAGTCACCCCGGCGAATGCCGGGGTCCAGTTCTGTGGGCTTGATAAATCAATAGCTTCTGGACCCCGGCCTGCGCCGGTGACGTCGCCGCAAGCAAAACGGCCCGCATTTGTCATGCGGGCCATTCCATTTCACCCGGTTATTCAGCCGAAATGGCAGACGTAGTGATAGCTCTCGCCTGGCGCGACTTCGATCTCGAAGCTGGAATTGCCGGGCACGCTGAACGACTCGCCAGCGCCATAGGTTTTCCACTCTGCCTCGCCCTTCAGCAGCACGCGGCATTGACCATCCACGCCTTCCATGATTTCCGGCACGCCGGTATTGAAGGTCAGGCGCGCCGGCAGGATCACGCCCACGGATTTCTTCGTGCCGTCGGCGAACTGCACGGTGTGGGAGACACACTTGCCGTCGAAATAGACGTTGGCTTTCTTGATAACCGCGACATTATCGAATTGCGACATGATCATTTTCTCCGGGTGTCGAGTTTGGCGGCGAGTTTGGCTGCAATACGCATGCGCAACGCGTTGAGTTTGATGAAGCCGCCGGCATCTTTCTGGTCGTAAGCGCCGGCATCGTCCTCGAAGGTGGCGATGGTGGAATCGAACAGCGAGTCGGTTGGCGAATCGCGGCCGACGACGATGACATTGCCCTTGTACAGCTTCAGGCGCACGAAGCCGTTGACGTTGGCCTGGGTATGATCGATCAACGCCTGCAGCGCCTTGCGCTCCGGCGACCACCAGTAGCCGTTGTAGATCAGGCTGGCATAACGCGGCATCAGGTCATCTTTGAGATGCGCGACTTCGCGATCCAGGGTGATCGACTCGATGGCGCGGTGGCCCTTCAGCAGGATCGTGCCGCCCGGGGTTTCGTAACAGCCGCGCGACTTCATGCCGACATAGCGGTTTTCGACCAGATCCAGGCGGCCGATGCCGTGCTTGCCGCCCAGGCGATTCAGTTCGGCGAGGACTTCATGCGCTTGCAACGCCTGGCCGTTGATCGCCACCACGTCACCCTTGACGTAATCCAGGGTGATGTATTCGGCCTGATCGGGCGCCTTCTCCGGCGACACGGTCCAGCGCCACATATCCTCTTCGGCTTCCGCGTTGGGGTCTTCCAGGTGGCGGCCTTCGTAGCTGATGTGCAGCAAATTGGCATCCATCGAATACGGGCTGCCGCCCTGCTTGTGCTTCATGTCGATGGGAATGCCATGCCGCTCGGCGTAATTGATGAGTTTTTCGCGCGACAGCAGATCCCACTCGCGCCAGGGCGCGATGACCTTGATCTCCGGCTTCAGCGCGTAGGCGCCCAACTCGAAGCGTACCTGATCGTTGCCCTTGCCGGTGGCGCCGTGACAGATGGCGTCGGCGCCGGTGGCATTGACGATTTCGATCAGCCGTTTGGCGATCAACGGCCGGGCGATCGAGGTGCCCAGCAGATATTCACCTTCATAGACGGTGTTGGCGCGAAACATCGGGAAGACGAAATCACGCACGAACTCTTCGCGCAGATCGTCAATATAGATATGTTCCGGTTTGATGCCGAACTGTAGCGCCTTGGCGCGCGCCGGTTCCAGTTCTTCGTTCTGCCCCAGATCGGCGGTGAAGGTCACCACCTCACAGTGATAGGTGTCTTGCAGCCATTTCAGAATGACCGAAGTATCCAGCCCGCCGGAGTAGGCGAGAACGACTTTGTTGATTGTGGGTTTGTTGGTTTCACTCATGATTTTCCTAGCGTCAAGCCCGGCGGCAAAGGGTCCCGCCCAGGCGAATAGATTCAGTGCGGCCCAGCCTCGACGGCAAGCTCGATATACCGCGTATCGGTGTCCTTGAAACAGGCGATGCGCATCGCATCAATTCGTGATCCGGCCGAGCAGCAGATATTCAAGCAGCGCCTTTTGCGAATGCAGGCGATTCTCCGCTTCATCCCAGACCACGGATTGCGTGCCGTCGATGACTTCCGCCGCGACCTCCTCGCCCCGGTGGGCCGGCAGACAATGCATGAACAAGGCATCCGCCGCCGCCACCGACATCATCTCGACATCGACCTGCCAATCCGCGAAGGCTTTCATGCGTTCGGCGTTCTCCGCCTCGAAGCCCATGCTGGTCCAGACATCGGTGGTCACCAGATCGGCGCCGCGACACGCGTCCATCGGATCGGCGAACTCCTCGTAATGGGCGGTAGAGAACAAACCTGCCCGCTCCGCTTCGACTTCATAGCCCGGCGGCGTCGAGACATGTACATTGAAATCCAGGACCTCGGCGGCCTGCAACCAGGTATTGCACATATTGTTCGAGTCGCCCACCCAGGCTACCGTCTTGCCCTGGATCGGGCCGCGTTGCTCGATGAAGGTAAAGATGTCGGCCAGAATCTGGCAGGGATGATATTCGTTGGTCAGTCCATTGATCACCGGCACCCGGGAATGCGCGGCGAAGCGCTCGATGATGTCCTGTTCGAAGGTCCGGATCATCACCACATCGACCATCCTCGAGATGACTTCAGCGGCGTCTTCCACCGGCTCGCCACGGCCCAGTTGGGTATCGCGGGTGTTGAGATAAATCGCCGAACCGCCCAATTGGTGCATGCCGGCTTCGAATGACAGCCGGGTGCGCGTCGAACTCTTCTCGAAGATCATCGCCAAGGTTCGATCCGCCAGCGGGTGGTAGGGCTGGTAACGCTTGAAGCGTTCCTTGATCACCCGCGTACGCGCGAACAGATGCTCGAATTCCGCTCGGTCAAGGTCCTTGAACTGGAGAAAATGTTTGACAATTGCTGCCATGGCGTTCAGCCCAGAAAGGCACTGATCAGACGCGCCAGTTTTTCGGTCAGCAAAGCGGCATCGGCTGGCGTCATCACCAGCGGCGGCAGCAAGCGCACGACATTGTCATTGGTGACATTGATCAGCAGTTTTTCCGCCAAAGCCTGCTTCACCAGATCGCCGCAAGGACGATCCAGCTCGATGCCGATCATCAAGCCCTGTCCGCGAATCTCGACGATGCCGCTGATACCATGCAGGCGCTGCGCGAGGTCGGAGCGGATGAATGCGCCAAGCTGCGCGGCATTGCTCAACAGGCCATCGTCATGCATCACCGACAACGTGGTCAGCGCCGCCGTGCAGGCCAAAGGCCCGCCGCCGAAGGTCGAACCATGTTTGCCAGGGGTGAAGGTTTCCGCCGCGACACCTCTGGCCAGACAAGCGCCGATCGGCACACCGGAGCCCAAACCCTTGGCCAGCGTCATCACGTCCGGCATGACCTCGGTATGCTGGAAAGCGAACCACTTGCCGGTACGTCCGACGCCGGTCTGCACCTCGTCCAGGATCAGCAGCCAGCCCTGTTCATCACAGATGCGGCGCAACTCCGCCAGATAATTGGCTTGCGGTATCTGCACGCCGCCTTCGCCCTGATAGGGTTCGACCAGCACCGCCACGATGTTCTTGTGCGGCGCGGCCAATGCTTCGACAGCGGCCGAATCGCCGAACGGCACTCGGAGAAAACCGGAAACCAGCGGCTCGAAGCCAGCCTGCACCTTGCGATTGCCGGTTGCCGACAAAGTCGCCATGGTGCGTCCATGAAAACTCTTTTCCATGACCACGATGGCCGGGTTTTCCAAGCCGCGATTGTGCCCATGCAGACGCGCGATCTTGATCGCCGCCTCATTGGCTTCAGCGCCGGAATTGCAGAAGAAGGCCCGCGTAAGACCGGAAAGCTGGCACAAACGCTCGGCCAACGCTTCCTGCAAGGGAATTTGATAGAGGTTCGAGGTATGGATCAACCGCGCGGCCTGATCGCACAGCGCCCGCGCCAAAACAGGATGACCATGGCCCAGGCCATTGACGGCAACGCCGGCCAACGCATCGAGATATTTTTCGCCTTCGGCATCGAACAACCACGTACCTTCGCCACGTACAAACGCAACAGGTTGCCGAGCATAGGTTTGCATCAGGTAATCAGACATACAGTTTCCAACCGCTTCAAAAAGACACAACGGCGACATATGCCGCCGTCAGAAAGATTAGGAACATACCACTATTTCAGCGGGATAAAAATCCTTGCGGAACCGCGAAAATGGGCGAAGCGTTAAACTTCGACGCCATTTCGTCAGAACTTCAAGCAGACAGCGTGTCGGCCACACCAACCATCCTTACGGTATCGGAATTGAATCGCAAAGCGCGGTTCGCCATCGAGCAATCCTTGTCTTCCTGCTGGGTCGCCGGGGAAATCTCCAATCTGACCCGGGCCAGCTCCGGCCATTGGTATTTCACCCTCAAAGACACCCAAAGCAGCGTCAAATGCGCATTTTTCCGCAATCGCAACCAATTCATCGATTGGCAGCCGAAGGAAGGCGACAAGGTGGAAATCCGCGCCCAGGCAACGCTGTACGAAGCACGCGGCGAATATCAATTAGTGGTCGACGTGATGCGCCGTGCCGGCATCGGGGCGTTGTACGAAGAATTCCTGCGACTGAAAGCCAAACTGGACAGCGAGGGGCTGTTTCGCGCCGAAGGCAAACGCCAACTCCCCGCGTTTCCGCGAACGGTCGGCATCATCACCTCGCTCCAGGCCGCCGCCTTGCAGGATGTCCTGAAAACCCTGAACGATCGCTGGCCGGCAAGCGAGATCATCATTTATCCGACCCCCGTCCAGGGCGTTGACGCCGCGGCCGCGATCGCCCAGGCGTTGGTCACGGCCAATGCCAGAAACGAATCCGAGATTCTGCTGCTGGTCAGAGGCGGCGGCAGTCTCGAAGACCTGTTTGCGTTCAACGACGAAGCGCTGGCGCGGACGATACGCGCAACCGGCATTCCCCTCATCGCCGGGATTGGCCATGAAACCGACTTTTCTATCGCCGATTTTGTCGCCGATGCCAGAGCGGCGACACCGACAGCCGCCGCGCAATTGGCGGTGCCGGACAAACTCGAAGTGCTGGCGCGCATCGGCAATCTGCGCGAGCGCCTGGATCGAACCCTATGGCGTCGACTGCAACAGTTTGCGCAAACGGCGGACCACCTGGCGCGGCGTTTATCGCACCCCGGCAACCGAATCGCCCAGAACAAAAAGCAGATCGAACTGCTGGCAAACCGGATGTCGGTCAACAGCGAACATCGAATACGCCAAAGGCAGCAGCAACTGGACAACGCGAAAATCAGGCTTGCCGCGCAAACGCTTGATCTGGACGCCCGGCGCGGGCAGGTTTCCGCCCTGCTCGGCAAGATTGCCTCAACACTGATTTACGGCGTCGCGAGGCGGCGCCAGCAATTCCAGGCGGCGCACAACTCATTACAGCAATTGAATCCAGGGAATGTACTGGCCCGCGGCTACTGCATCGCACGAACCGAAACTGGCGCGGTGCTGCGGGATACAAACGCCATTCACCCCGGCAGCAAAGTCGAGATAACCTTGAAATCGGGCCATTTCGACGCGATCGTCGATCAGGTATTCAGATGAACAGGTTCAAGGATAATCCAGGTGTGTGCCGTTGCCGTCATCGTCCGGCACGCAGCGACCCTCAACGAACCAAGGAGTCATCATGTCGCACAAGTTCATTCTGCCCGTATTGGGTCTGGTCATGCTGGTCTCGGCTTGCGCTTCACCGCAACCGGCATGGCGTAAATCGGGGGTGTCGGCGGACGACACGCTCAGCGCCTTATCGGATTGCAAGTACCAGATCGGCCTGAACAAAATACCGGATGCGCAGCAGAAGGACATGCTCAACCAATGCATGAAGGGCAAAGGTTTCCGCTGGCGCGCGGAGTGAATCCAGCACAGGAAAGGCCGCAATTTTAGCGCGCGCCCCACCCCGCGCCACAAACGCAAAAGGCGCCCGAAACGGGCGCCTTTTGCGTTTGTTCAGCTCGACTGATGCCGGCCTAGCCGCCGTAATCCACCCGGTCGCGCAACTCCTTGCCGGCCTTGAAGTGGGGCACATACTTACCCGCGACATGGACTTTATCGCCCGTCTTGGGATTGCGCCCGACGCGCGGCGGCCGGAAGTTCAGACTGAAGCTGCCGAATCCGCGAATCTCGATGCGTTCACCTTCAACCAGACAGGTGGTCATCGCATCGAGGATCGTTTTCACCGCCAGCTCGGCATCCGCCGCGACCAGTTGTGGATGGCGTTCGGCCAGTCGGGCGATAAGCTCCGACTTGGTCATTGCACCACCGAGATCAGTTTCCTGGTCGGTCACTCGGCACTCTTGTTGTCAAGCTTGGCCTTGAGCAACGCGCCCAGGTTGGTGGTGCCGGTGGACTGCTCGGAAGCCAGCTTCTTCAGCGCGGCATCCTGTTCAGCGGCATCCTTGGACTTGATCGACAGGTTGATCTGACGGTTCTTGCGATCGATGTTGATGATCACGGTCTCGACTTCGTCGCCATCCTTCAGATGGGTGCGGATGTCTTCGACGCGGTCACGCGACACTTCGGAAGCGCGCAGATAACCTTCGACTTCGCCGTCCAGGGTTACCACAGCGCCCTTGGCATCCATCGACTTGACGGTACCCTTGACGATGGCGCCCTTGTCGTGGCTGGCCACGTAGGCGTTGAACGGGTCGTTTTCCATCTGCTTGACGCCGAGGGAGATACGCTCTTTTTCAACGTCGATGGCCAGCACCACGGCTTCGACTTCCTCACCCTTGCGGTAGTTGCGCAGGGCTTCCTCGCCGGGCAGGCTCCAGGACAGGTCTGAAAGGTGGACAAGACCATCAATCCCACCGGGTAGTCCAATAAACACGCCGAAGTCGGTGATCGACTTGATCTGGCCGCGCACCTTGTCGCCCTTCTTGGCGTTCATCGCGAAGTCGTCCCACGGGTTGGACTTGCACTGCTTCATGCCGAGCGAGATGCGACGACGGTCTTCGTCGATTTCCAGCACCATGACTTCGACTTCATCGCCCAGGGAAACCATCTTGGACGGGTTGACGTTCTTGTTGGTCCAGTCCATTTCGGAGACGTGCACCAGACCTTCGATACCCGGCTCGATTTCCACGAAGCAGCCGTAGTCGGTGAGGTTGGCAACCTTGCCGAACATGCGCGTGCCGGTGGGGTAACGACGCGACAGGCCAACCCACGGATCTTCGCCGAGTTGCTTGAGACCCAGGGAAACGCGGTTCTTTTCCTGGTCGAACTTGAGCACCATGGCGGTAACTTCGTCGCCGACGGTGACCACTTCGGACGGATGCTTGACCCGACGCCAGGCCAGATCGGTGATGTGCAGCAGGCCATCGATGCCGCCCAGATCGACGAACGCGCCGTATTCGGTGATGTTCTTGACCACGCCCTTGACGGTGGCGCCTTCTTTCAGGTTGGACAGCAGGCTCTCGCGCTCGGCGCCCATGCTCTGTTCCAGCACGGCCTTGCGCGACACCACGACGTTGTTGCGCTTGCGGTCGAGCTTGATGACCTTGAATTCGGATTCCTTGTTCTCGAACGGCGTGGTGTCCTTGATCGGACGCACATCGACCAGCGAACCCGGCAGGAAGGCGCGGATACCGTTGCACATGACGGTCAGACCGCCCTTGACCTTGCCGTTGATCAGGCCCTTGACCACGCGGCCCTCTTCCATCGCGGCTTCCAGATCCAGCCAGGCGGCCAGGCGGCGCGCGCGATCGCGCGACAGCTTGGTGGCGCCATAACCGTCTTCGATGGATTCGATGGCGACTTGCACGAAATCGCCGATGACGACTTCGATTTCACCACGGTCATTCTTGAATTCTTCGACCGGGATCAGGCTCTCGGACTTGAGGCCGGCGTTTACGGTAACAAAGTTGTCGTCGATGCCCACCACTTCAGCGGTGATGACTTCGCCATGGCGCATTTCCTGTTTGGAAATGCTCTCTTCGAACATGGCGGCAAAGGATTCGGCAAACGACTCTTCGGGTTGGGAAAGGGTAGCGGTGGTCATCAAAAAACCTGGTTGATTCCGTGTTGCCACGGGGGGTTGGTTAAAAAATAAAAAACCGAAAGCGGTTTTGCCGGGGCAAAACCAGGCCTTTCGGCATGACGTACAAACTACAACTTGGCGTTGCTCGTTTCGCCGTTGCGCCACCAGTCCAGCACTTGCTGTACCGCCTGCTGGATATTCAGGCTGGTGGTGTCAAGCAAAACCGCATCCGCCGTCTGTCGCAGGGGAGCGGCGCTGCGCGCGGCATCGCGCGCATCACGTTCTTTCAAGTCCTGCAAAAGAGCCGCGAGACTAGCATCGAAACCTTTTTCAATCAACTGCTTATAGCGTCTTTTGGCGCGTTCCTCAGCGCTCGCGGTGAGGAACACCTTGAGCCTCGCGTCGGGAAAAACCACCGCGCCCATGTCGCGTCCATCGGCGACCAGCCCGGGCGCCAGCCGAAACGCTCGCTGGCGTTCCAGCAGCGCCTGGCGCAGCGCCGGCAGCGCC
>JAGUXX010000234.1 GCA_020061585.1 Betaproteobacteria bacterium
CCGAGCTGGCGCAACTGGCCGAGCTGGTGCGGGCCGCGCACTATCCGGTGATCATCGCCGGCTACGGCTGCATCAAGGCCGGCGCTCGCGAAGTGCTGGCCAGCCTCAGCCAGGCGCTGCACATCCCGGTGGCGTCCAGCCTGAAGGCCAAAGGGGTGGTCAGCGAAGGCGGCGCGTTGTCGCTCGGCTGCCTGGGCGTCACCTCGAATGGTCAGGCCTATCGCTACATCGTCGAACATGCCGATCTGGTGATCTTCCTAGGCGCCGGTTTCAACGAGCGCACCAGTTATCTGTGGGACAAGAAGCTGCTGGCCGGCAAGAAGGTGGCGCAGGTCGACCGTGACGCCAGTCAACTGGGCAAGGTGTTCAAGCCGGATGTGGCGATCCACGGCGACATCCGCGCGGTGTTGACGGCGTTGCTGGCGACGCTGGAAGCGGCGGGCGCGGAGCGCAATCGGCTCGACAAACTGGACGATCATCGATTGATCGAAAGCCAGCCGCTGGCCGAGGCGGCGGCGGCGCAACGCGCCAAGTTTCACTTGATGGAGGCGTTTTTCGCCGGTCTGGCGCGGCGTTTCCCGCATGACGCGCTGATCTTCGACGACAACATCGTGTTCGCGCAGAGCTTTTTCGATGTCTCCGACGCCAATCATTACTTCCCGAATTCCGGCATTTCGTCGCTCGGGCACGCCATTCCGGCGGCGATCGGCGCGCGCTTCTTTGCGCAGGGCGCCACCTTCGCCATCCTCGGCGACGGCGGTTTCCAGATGTGCTGCATGGAAATCATGACGGCGGTGAACTACAACATCCCGCTCAACGTGGTGGTGATCAACAACGCCACCATGGGCCTGATCCGCAAGAACCAGTTCCAGTTGTACGGCGAGCGCTACATCGATTGCGATTTCGTCAATCCGGATTTCGCGCTGCTGGCGCAATCGTTCGGCATCCGGCATCACCGCATCGCCAGCGAAGCCGACCTGGACAGCCTGTTCGCCGATGCCGATCTGACCGGCGCGATCAATCTGATCGAAATCCTGCTCGACAAGAATGCTTTCCCCAGCTACCTGTCGGCACGCTGATCTGGCTGAACAGATTGCCGCGCAGCGCGATGTCATCGCCCGCTGCGCAGCCGCGTTGTGGGACGGCGGCTTTCGGGAACCGTTGCTGGCTACGTATCAATCCGCCTGGCGTCGGCTGGAAGCGTTGCTGGAAAAGCAGGCCGAGGATCGCAGACATCATTTCGTCATCATCATCCCGGTGGCGGACAGCCCGATTCATCTGCGCGACTGCCTGACCAGCCTGCTTGAACTGTGTCGCGCCTATGCTTACGGCGGGCAGGATGAACACGGCCGCTGGCGCAAGGTGTCGGTACTGCTGGCGGACGATTCGAGCGACGCCGCCGCCATCGCACAACAGCGCCGCATCGCCGGCGAATTCGACGCTCTGGGCTTGAACACGGCGTATTTCGGCCTCGCGGAACAGCTCGCCTTGATGGACCGCTTGGCCGACGTCGACCTGACCGGCATCGTCGGTGTACATGACCGCGACGCCTACGGCCACAAGGGCCAGGCGATGATGCGCAACATCGCCTACCTGAACTGCGAGGCGATGCGGGCCGAACCCGGGCAGCGGGTGTTGTTTTACACCCTCGACGCGGATCAGGAATTCAAGGTCAATGTCGATCAAGCCGTGAACACCCCGGAAGGCCGGCGCGAGGTCTGCGCGGTCAACTTCCTGTATCACCTGGACGAGATATTCAGCCGCGCCGAGATCGACGTGCTGACCGGCAAAGTGGTCGGCGATCCGCCGGTATCGCCGGCGGTGATGGCCGGCAATTTCCTCGAGGACGTGATCGGCTTTCTCGGCGAGATGGCGGCGGCCGAACCGGATCTGCCGTATCGCCAGCCGGGCAACGTCGGCGGTGGCGACGCGGCCTATCACGACATGGCCGACCTGTTCGGCTTCCAGCCGGCCGCCGAGGCGTATCGCTATCGTTGTCCATTGCCCGATGCGCCCGGCAACGCCGCGTGTTTTGCCGACTTCTCGACGCGGCTGAAGCGCTTTTTTCATGGTGAACATCCGACCCGCGTGACCAGGTTCGAGTACGCCGACCCGCTGACCAGCCTGCGGCCCGCGCGCACCGTCTACACCGGCAACTACGTGTTCCGGCCCGAGGCATTGCGCTGGTTCATTCCCTACGCGCCGTTGCGCCTGCGCATGTCCGGCCCGACCATGGGCCGCTTGCTGCAAGCCGAAATCGGCGCGCGTTTCGTCTCCGCCAACCTGCCGATGCTGCACAAGCGCGCGCTGGAAGCCACCGGCCAGTCCGAGTTTCGCCCCGGCGTCGAGGATGCCGGCGAGGCTTCAAGCATCGACCTGTGCGGCGAATTCGAACGCCAGTTTCACGGCGACGTGATGCTGTTCTCGATGCAGCGTTTGACCGCGCTCGGCTACCCCGGCGCGGAACTACAAGCCAGCGTGGTGAACGACACGCTGCGCGCCATGCAAGTCGAAATGCGCGACCAATACCGAGTCAAGCAGGCGGCGATTCTGCAACGCCTGACGCTGCTGAAAACCCTGTTGCGCGATCCGGCGCACTGGTGGCGGCAACGTGCCGAACTGGTCGACGCGGTGCACAACTTCGAGTCCTTCGCCGCCAACATCGAACACAACTTCGGCGCGGCATCGCCCTGCCAGGCGCGCATCGACGACCCGGCGCGTTGCGCTGACTGGCGCGCTCGACAATGCGCCGCCATCACCGGTCTGCATGCCAGTCGCCGACAATGGGCCAGGGCATTGCGGATGCTGCAAGCGCCGGGCGGATGAAACCGCCCGCCGGCTCGCCGCGATGAGTCGGCTCAACC
>JAGUXX010000246.1 GCA_020061585.1 Betaproteobacteria bacterium
AGACCATTTGGCTCGGGCTTCAACGCGTCGTCGACTTTGCGGCGGGGATCAGGTTCGCGAGGGAGGCTCATGCGCTATGAGTTGTGTGTAATGGGATGGCATTAACGAGGTCATCCGCATGGTGCCGGCTTTGGTGGCTTCTTAATTCAACACCGAACTGAAATGACTATTCGTGTGAAATTGCCCCAGGAAATGCCAATTCGATTGAAGGTGATGCGTAATTGCGCCGCTGAACATGGCCTGGAGGCAGATTTTCTGAACGCTGGACGAACTCTTCCCTGCCTTGTGGCATCGGGTCATATTCCGGAATGGGAAGCTTCAGTCGGGGAACTGAAGCAGCGCCTGATGATGCCGCTCGAATACCGCAAAGGCTGCACAATGTTCCGCCAGACCCAGGGGCAAACGGCGGGCATGCTGGATCACTCTTGCCGCAATGCCGATGATTTCCTGCATCACGGTGCGGATGCGCCGCCGCTTGGCTGCATGCCGCACCGGGCTGTCCGGGCTGATCAAGGTCGCCTGGCCGATGGCGCGCAGGATGTTGTAGGCCAGCACCGCCAGCGACAGCACCAGATCCTTGGTGGCGAACTTGCCCGAGGGCAGGCGTTCAAGGTCCAGATCGGTCTTGAACTCGGAATGGAACTGCTCATGGGTGCCATGTCCCTGATACAGCTTGATGATCTTCGCCACCGGCAAGGCCAGACTGGTCAACCAGCCTTCAATTTCGATATCGGGCATCAGCAACACCTGTCCCTTCTTGTCGATGGTGCGCTTGATGATGTGAACCACGCGGCGCATGACCACCGAGACGCCCGCGTGTTCACGCGTCACCGTCTCCTCCACATAGACCTCGCGCTTGCCCTCGCGCGGATGGCACCACACCTGGGCCGGATCGGCCGCCAGCTGCTGATGCAGCGCGGCCGTATCAAAACCGCGTGGATTCCACTTCACCAGCCAATCCAGCGGCCCCGCGGCGCGGGCCGCGTCCATCGCCACGAAAATGGCCGCGCCATCGAAACCCGAATCCGCCCGCACCAAGAGCGGCAAATTCGATACCGCGCGGGCGCGCGGCAGCAAGCGAGTGAGGAAACCCGGCGTCTCGCTGGCCGAATGTTGCGTACCCGGACGCAGTTCCAGACCCAGGCAGTCCCTTTCCTCGGCCAGATAACCGGCGATCGGCGCATAGCCGTCGAAGCCCATATAAGTGCGTCCCACGCCTTCCTTGGCGGTGCCACTGTTGTCCAGGGTAAAGACATCAAAATCCAGGGCCAGATGACCGGTGGACAGCGGCGTGAGGACCGGTTTGGCACGGCGCAGCAGGCGTTCATTGGCGTCCCCCAGTGCAGTCAGCGCCACATCGCCCGACTCCGCCATGGTGTCCATGCGCTGCCGCAGTGTTGGCGAAGAGGGTACAGCCGCCAGTCCCAGAGCCGATTTGAAGAAGGCATCTTGGCACAGCGATTCGATGGCGTCGAAATCGGATTAGCCGATGCACATCAGACCGATATAGGCTTTGATCAGACTGCTGGAGTTGATGCCGCCTTTACCGGATATGGGGAAACGCGGGTCAATGACCTGATCGATCTGGGCAAAGCGCTTGAGGTATTGCCCGACCAGAGACAATCCGGCATGCGCGGTCAGGTTGTAGGGCAGGCGTTTGATTTGAAAGTCGGTCATGGTGGCGGGGAGATATTCAACGCCGCCATTATCTCAAGTCCGCCGCCGCTTTCACCCGCCGGGTGCGGGGGAATTCGCTCGCAACTCCCGTCAGATCAGGGGGACGGGGGTAGTGGTCACGGATTCAGGGGCACGATCATGATCCATGATGCGGTTTTTTTCGGGGCATGGTCGATTTCCAGGTGAGGTATACGCCGGTATTGGAAACTTGACGGCGGCATGGATATCCAACCGATGTCGCATATGATCCGGGATGCCGCTTGAGTTCGTCCGGCGGCTGCCAAGGCTTGATGGTCGCGTTATTGCGTTAAACGATTACTAAGGGATTCGGAGGTTCATAAATGCAAGATTCGCCCCCTGGACAGGCGTCATCCATGTCTTCCAAAGCGGGCGGCAAGACCAAGGTCACTTCCGCCTGTCCGCAATGCGGTCAGCATCGTCTGGTGCCTGTTACACGTCGGTGGGTCGACCGACTGGTCGGTTTGTTTGTCAGCTTGCGGCGATTTCGCTGCAAGAACATGGAATGTCGCTGGGAAGGCAATCTGGTCAAGTCGCGCATGCTCAGACGCACGGTGGGACAAGTGCCGAAAATGGAAAAGCAGATCGATTGGCTGATGCTGGGCAGCATTGCGTTCATGGTGTTGACGGTCGTGATCATCATTGCCGCCCTGCTCATAGGCTGGTTCGATGGCTCTCTGGAAGGCTATGAAGGGTTGTTGAACCGTGGCTCCGAATAAGCTCGGGTCCGCGCCAAGCCCGGTCCGTAGCCAGCTCGGCTTTCAGCTTTCCGAATCAATCTTCTGACGAATCGCCAAATGGACATCTTCAATCGTTTCTCGCTCGAGGCCGCGCGCCGGCTGCCGCATTTGCCGCAGGAACATCCCTGTTCCAGGGTGCATGGTCATTCCTTCCAGATCGAAGTTCATGTCGGCGGGGCGCTCGACCCCGGACTGGGGTGGGTGATCGACTTCGCCGAGATTCAGCGCGCCTGGCAACCGATACATGACGCGCTGGATCATCGTTATCTGAATGATGTCGTCGGCCTGGAAAATCCCACCAGCGAATTGCTGGCGCAATGGATTTGGCGGCGACTGCAACCCGCGCTGCCGGGATTGGTCAAGATTGTGGTGATGGAGACGCCGACCTCGGGCTGCGTTTGCACTGGCGCGGTGTGAAGCCGGCTATCTCCGACTTGGCGCTCCGCTTTGATGCCGGCTCGCACCTTCCTGGTGCGGCACGTCCTCGGACCTGCTGCGAGCCGGATCGCAGCGCCTTCGTGTGCCCCGCTGTTTACCGGCCTTGCGCGCCGGTTTGGCGGATTCTTGGTGATTGGCATCATGCTTGCTAAGTCATTGCCAGTGCTTGTTAAGCGTCTCCACAACAAGAACTGGCTGGTCTCCTCCCTCCCATCGCCACGCATCCCCTCGCGTGGCGTTTTTTTTCAGCTCGGGATCTGTTTCACTTAGTCGGCTTGATTCTTGCTGAACATATTTGTCTCCTTGAGGAACATCTTGCCATGAGCATTCGCGTCGCAATTCGCCACAAGACCCACTATCAATACGACCGGCCCGTGAATATGGCGCCGCACATCCTGCGCCTGCGTCCCGCCGCGCACAGCCGTACGCCGATTCTGGGCTACTCGCTGCGCATTCTGCCGGAGAAGCACTTCATCAACTGGCAGCAAGACCCGTTCGGCAACTATCTGGCGCGCCTGGTATTTCCGGAGAAAACCACGCATTTCGCTATCGAGGTGGAGGTGATCGCGGACATGACCGTGATCAATCCCTTCGATTTCTTCCTGGAGGAATACGCCACCGAGTACCCGTTCAATTATGACGAGCAACTGGCCAAGGAGCTGGTGCCGTATTGCGAGTTGTCGGAATCCGGGCCGCTGTTGATGGCCTGGTTGGAAGACGTGGACCGAACCAAGCGCCGCACCCAGGACTTTCTGGTCGATCTCAATCAGACGGTCTGGAAGGCGCTGAAGTACAACATCCGCATGGAACCTGGCGTGCAGACCTGCGAGGAAACGCTGCAGCTGGCCTGCGGTTCCTGCCGCGACAGCGCCTGGTTGCTGGTGCAGATTTTGCGACATCTGGGCTTTGCCGCGCGCTTCGTGTCCGGCTATCTGGTGCAGCTCACCGCCGACCTGAAGTCGCTAGACGGCCCGTCCGGTCCGGAAGCCGATTTCACCGACCTGCACGCTTGGGCTGAAGTCTATGTGCCTGGCGCCGGCTGGATCGGCCTCGACCCGACTTCCGGTCTGTTTGCCGGAGAAAACCACATTCCGCTGGCCTGCACGCCGGACCCGGTCAGCGCCGCGCCGGTCACCGGCGCGATGGACGAGTGCGAGGTCAATTTCAGTTTCGACAACAGCGTCGTGCGCATCCATGAAGACCCGCGGGTGACCAAGCCGTATCGCGATGACCAGTGGACCGCGATCGACGCGCTGGGCCGCGCGGTGGACGCCAAGCTGGATGAATACGACGTGCGCCTGACCATGGGCGGCGAGCCGACTTTCGTGTCCATCGACGACATGGAATCGGCGCAATGGAACACCGCCGCGCTGGGCGCGCACAAGCTGGAACGGGCTCAAGACCTCTGGAACCGGCTGACCAAACACTTCGCGCCGAATGGTCTGAAGTTCTCCGGCCAGGGCAAGTGGTATCCCGGCGAGCCGTTGCCGCGCTGGGCGCTGGGCATCTTCTGGCGCACCGATGGCGTGGCGTTGTGGAAGAACCCGGAACTGCTGGCCGATGAAGGCAAATCGTACGGCCACACCACGGCGATGGCGGCGGAATTCAGCGCCAAACTGACGGCCAAACTGGGGCTGGCGCCGACCTTCGCGCAAGCCGGCTATGAGGACGCGCTGCACTACCTGCTGAAAGAAGCGGAAATCCCGGACAACCTTGATCCATCCAAAGTCAATCTGAAAGACCCGCTGGAGCGGCGGGCGCTGGCCGCCAAGCTGGCGCGCGGGCTGGACGAGCCGGTCGGCTATGTGTTGCCGATCGCCTGGGATGGCGTTGCCAACCTGTGGAAAAGCAGCGTCTGGACCTTCCGGCGCGGCCGACTCTACCTGTTGCCGGGCGACTCGCCGATGGGGCTGCGCCTGCCGCTGGACAGCCTGCCCTGGGTGGCCGTCGCCGAACGCGAAACCCCGATCCCGCTCGACATGTTCGCGCCGCGCGAAAAGCTGGCCGACGACTATGGCGAAGTCGCCCAGCGCTATGCCGAATTCAAACCGGCGGTGAACCTGCATCCGGAGATCAAGGCGCAAGGCCTGGCGGACGTTGGAAGTGACCAAGCCCCGGTGCAGGTCAAAGTGATTCACACCGCGCTGTGCGTCGAAGCGCGCGGCGGCGTGCTGCGCATCTTCATGCCGCCGCTGTCGGCGCTGGAGCACTATCTGGAACTGGCCGGCGCCATTGAAGCGGTGGCGACCGAGATGAACACGCCGATCATCCTGGAAGGCTACGAGCCGCCGCGCGACTGGCGTCTGCAACGCCTGATGGTGACCCCCGACCCGGGTGTCATCGAGGTCAACATCCACCCGGCCAGCAACTGGGACGACATGGTCGGCAACATCCGCGTGCTCTACGAGGAAGCGCGCCTGGCCCGTCTGACCACCGAGAAATTCATGCTCGACGGGCGCCACACCGGCACCGGCGGCGGCAATCATGTCACCCTGGGCGGCGCCACACCGGCGGACAGCCCGATGCTGCGCCGGCCTGATCTGGTAATGAGCCTGGTCAGCTACTGGCAGCATCACCCCGGCCTGTCCTACCTGTTTTCCGGCATGTTCATCGGCCCCACCAGCCAGGCGCCGCGCGTCGACGAAGGTCGCGACGAGAAGCTGTACGAACTGGAGATCGCCTTCCAGCAGATGCCCAAACTCACGCCAGGCAGCGAAACCAGCCAACTCTGGCTGGTTGACCGGCTGCTGCGCAACCTGCTGGTCGATTTGACCGGCAACACGCACCGATCCGAGTTTTCCATCGACAAGCTGTACTCGCCGGACAGTCCGACCGGCCGCCTGGGCCTGCTCGAATTCCGCGGTTTCGAGATGCCGCCGCACTGGCAGATGAGCGCGGCGCAGATCCTGTTGCTGCGCATCCTGGTGGCGCGGTTCTGGGAAAAACCGTATCGCCACCGTCTGGTGCGCTGGGGCACCGAACTGCACGACCGCTTCATGCTGCCGCATTACATTCGCGCCGACCTGCTCGACGTGGTGCGCGACCTGGGCGAATCCGGCTACCCGTTCCAGGCCGAATGGCTGGACCCGTACATCGAATTCCGCTTCCCGCGCATCGGCACGGTGAAAATCGACGACATCGAAATCGAGATGCGCACCGCCATCGAACCCTGGCATGTGCTGGGCGAGGAACTCAGCAACGTCGGCACCGCGCGTTTCGTCGATTCGTCGGTGGAACGCGTGCAGGTGCTGGTCAACGGCCTCACCGACAGCCGTTACGTGCTGGCCTGCAACGGCCGCCGGGTGCCGCTGAAATCGACCGGCCGTCACGGCGAATATGTCGCCGGCATCCGCTATCGCGCCTGGCAGCCGCCATCGGCGCTGCATCCGACCATCGGCATCCACTCGCCGCTGATCCTCGACCTGATCGACACCTGGACCGGCAAGGCCATCGGCGGCTGCGCCTATCACGTCAGCCACCCCGGCGGCCGCAGCTACGACGTGTTCCCGATCAACGCCAATGAAGCCGAATCGCGCCGGGTCAACCGCTACCAGGACTGGAACCACACGCCCGGCCCGGTGCCGGTGCCGCCCGATCTGGCGCGGCTGGCGGAATTCATCCCCAACGGCGGCGGCCTGCGGCCGATGGCGCCGCCGCCGGAAGAGCCGACGCACGAATATCCTTACACGCTGGATTTGCGGAGGATGCCGGAGTAGTCGCACTTTTTCCTGTGCGATCAATCGTGTCGACTAGAATGCGATTGATCGTATTAAATGGAGTGCTGCTGTGCCTCAACTGACTGCCAATGATCTGAAAACCCGTGGCGTCGCCGCTATCGAAGCCGCCCTGGCGCACGAAACAGAAGCCGTGGTTTCGGTGCGCGGCACGGATCGATACGTGGTGATGGAGCTTGCCCACTACCACTATCTGCGCGAGTGCGAACTCGAAGCCGCGTTGGCGCAGACCCGTGCCGATCTGGCGGCCGGCCGTTTTCACAAGGAGACTCCGGAAGCGCATCTGGCAAGAATCCAGGCCGAAATTGCCGCTGAGGCAACGGAATAAGTCGGCGCATGGCTTACACCCTGGTTTTCACAGAAGAATATGCAAAACGAGCCAAGCGATTCATCAAGCGTCACCCTGAGCTTTCAGGCCAGTACGTGAAAACACTCGCATTGTTGGCGGCGAACCCGCTGCATCCGTCGCTGCGCCTGCATGCTCTGAGTGGTGCCATGGCCGGCTTGCATTCCGTCTCGATCAACCTGTCATATCGAATCACCCTGGAAATGCTGATTACCGAGCAGGAAATCATCCCGATCAATGTCGGCGACCACGATGCGGTGTATAGATAGCGCATGAACAGCCCCAGCCCGCAGATGTCCACCCCGACCGATTACCAGCCCCTGCCCGATGCCTGGGACGAAATGTGGGACGCCGAAACCGGCGTGCGTCCGCATTGGGGGGATCTGGTCGAGGGCCTGGCGGGCTTGGGCGCGCGTGACTGGTCGGCGCGCGGCCAGCGCATCAAGCGGTTGTTGCGTGAAAACGGCGTCACCTATCACGTCTACAACGATCCGCGCGGCTACTCGCGGACCTGGGAACTGGACCCGATTCCGCTGCTGATCGACGCCGCCGAATGGCAGCAGATCGAGGCCGGTCTGGAACAGCGCGCGGTGCTGCTGGATCTGATCCTGCGCGACCTGTACGGCCCGCAAACCCTGCTCAAGCGCGGCTTGTTGCCGCCCGATCTGATCTACGCCCATGCCGGCTATCTGCGGCCCCTGCTCGGCGCCTTGCCGGCCGATCGTCGGCAATTGATCTTCTATGCCGCCGATCTGGTGCGCGGGCCGGATGGCCGCATCTGGGTCATGGCCGATCGCACCCAAGCGCCATCCGGCGCCGGCTACGCGCTGGAGAATCGCAGCGTCATGGCGCGCACCTTTCCGGAATTTCTGGAAGATGCCAGCGTCGTGCGTCTGAATCCCTGGCTGGAAGCGGTGCGCGGCACGCTGGCCGGAATCGGCAATTCGGCCGGACCGGTGCATGGCGCCCGCGAACATCCGCAAGTGGTGGTGCTGACCCCGGGGCCGGCCAATGAAACCTATTTCGAACATGCCTATCTTGCCGCCCGTCTCGGCTACAACCTGGCGCAGGGCGACGATTTGACGGTGCGCGACGGCCGTGTATGGCTGAAGTCGGTGCAAGGGCTGAAACCGGTCGATGTGATCCTGCGTCGGGTCGATGAGGAATGGTGCGACCCGCTGGAATTGCGCCAGGATTCCCGCCTGGGGGTGGCCGGTCTGGTCGAGGCGGTCCGGCGCGGCAATGTGGCGCTGGCCAATCCGCTGGGCAGCGGCCTACTGGAAAACCCGGCGCTGATTCCGTTCTTGCCGGTGCTCGCCAAAACGCTGCTGGGCGAGCGGTTGCTGCTGCCCAGCGCGGCGACCTGGTGGTGCGGCCAGGCCAGGGAACGCCAACATGTACTGACCAACCTGCCACGCCTGTTGCTCAAGCCGATACACCGTGGCCAGAGCAGCGATACCGTGTTCGGTCCGGATCTGGATCGCAAGCAATTGGCGCTATGGCGCGCGCGCATCGAGGCCCGGCCGCATCTGTTCGTCGGCCAGGAACCGTTGCAACCATCTACCACGCCGGCTATGCATGGCGCCAAACTGATGCCGCACAAAGCCAGTCTGCGCGCATTTCTGGTCGCCCACGAGACGGGTTATGCCACCTTGCCTGGCGGTTTGACCCGTTGCAGCAGCGGCCACAAACTCTCCGCGCAGAGCGGCGCCTTGAACAAGGACACCTGGATAACCCCGACGCAACTGGTGTTGCGACCGCCGCCGGCGGCTGGCGAAATTGGGCTGGTGCAATCGCCAAACCAAACGCAAATCCAGTCGCAAAGCCAGTCGCAGTCGCTGGTGAGCGTGGCCGAGCCTTCGGCGTTGGTCATTCCGACCCAGCCATCGGCCAATTTGATCTTGAATGCCACGAGCTATCGCGGCGATAGCGAGATTCTGACCAGCCGGGCGGCCGACAATCTGTTCTGGACCGGCCGCTATCTGGAGCGCGCCGAGGCCGTGACCCGGTTGCTGCGGGCGGTGCTCGACGGTCTCTGGGAAGAGGAGACCGCCCCCGGTCTGGAGCCGGTGCTGCATGCCCTGATGCGCTTGATGGGCTATGCGCCGGGCGATTGCGGCTGCAAGGATCGCGACGACCTGGCGACCTGTGTGCGCGAACTGACCACTTACAGCGAGCGCCCCGGCAATCTGGCCAACACCGTGCGCAATCTGCTGGCTTGCGCCTACAGCACGCGGGAATACTGGTCGGTGGCGATCTGGCGCTTGCTCGATCGGGTCGAGCGTGACTGGGGCCAAAGGCCGCGTCGCGCCGGCGGCAGCCATGAGCGCATCGACCTGTGGCTGGGCAGGCTGGTCGACGCGTTGGCTGGTTTGGCCGGTCTGGCCTCGGAAACCCTGCCGCGCGAAGCCGGGTTTCGCTACTTCGACCTGGGTCGCCGCATCGAGCGCGGCCTGACCCAATCGACGCTGCTCACGCAAACCCTGCATTCACGCCTGACCGGCGAAGCCGAACGCGAAAGCCTGTCGCTGGTGCTGCAAAGCGCCGACAGCCTGATCACCTTCCGCCGTCGTTATCGCGCCGAGCCGTTCCTGGCCGGCGTCCTGGAACTGCTGTTGTGGGACGGCGAAAGCCCGCGCGCCTTGATCTACCAGATTCATACCGCGCGCCGGCATCTGACCGAATTCGCGCATGCCGGCCAGCGCTGCAGCGCCGAGCGCCAGTTGTTCAGCGCCGAAGAACGGCTATACGCCGCCGAGGCGAATATCGAGGACTGGCGGGTCGATGCGCCGGCCCGGCAAGCATTGATCCGAACCCTGAGCGAGGTTTCCAGCCAGCTCACCGCCGCTTCGGACGCCATTACCCACACCTGGTTTACCCATGTCCAGGAACTGCACGCCTTGCGACCGGAGCCGCCCCGTTCATGAACCCGAATCCCGCGCCACCGCTGAGCCGTTTCCGTGTCGAACACGTCAACACCTATTACTACGGCCATCGCGTCGGCCTCAATTACGGTGAAGCGCGCCTGCTGCCGCGTCAGGCGGTCGGTCAGCGAGTGCTGGAGCGCACCCTGTTGATGAATCCGTTCGTCGACGACTACAGCGAACGTGACGATGCCTTCGGCAATCGCGTGGTGTGGTTCAATCTGCGTCAACCGCATCAATCGCTGAGCGTCACCGCCTGTAGCCTGATCGAGCGCAACGCGCAGCCGCATCCGAGCAGCTCGGCGGCCTGGGAAGATGTCGTCGAGCAGTTGAGCAAACCCCTGCTCGGGGAGAGCGAGCCGGAGCTGGATTACATCGCGGCGCGCGAATTCTGTCTGCCGTCGCCGCTGGCGCCATTGGAAGCCGAGGCGGTCGAATTCGCGCGCGGCAGTTTCACGCCCGGGCGGCCCCTGCTGGAAGCCGCGCTCGACCTGTCGGCGCGCATCCAGGCCGAGTTCGCCTATCGTCCGAATGCCACGGCGATCGAGACGCCCTTGGCGGAAGTGCTTGCCGAGCGGCATGGCGTCTGTCAGGACTTCGCGCATCTGGCCCTGTCCGGCTTGCGCGGCTTGGGGCTCGCCGCGCGCTATGTCAGCGGCTACCTG
Organism: Betaproteobacteria bacterium; assembly: GCA_020061585.1. Lineage (GTDB taxonomy): Bacteria > Pseudomonadota > Gammaproteobacteria > Burkholderiales > Thiobacillaceae > PFJX01. The sequence continues at coordinate 10,543 of JAGUXX010000246.1, forward strand.
GAAACCACGCCGTTGCCCGGCGCGGCGCGGCTGGTCGGCGCCGACGCATCGCACGCCTGGATCAGCGTTTTTCTGCCGCGACAGGGCTGGTTCGATTTCGATCCGACCAATGGATCGATTACCGGCGACGGCCATCTGACCTTGGCCTGGGGACGTGATTACGATGATGTGGCGCCGCTGAAAGGGGTCATCTACGGCGGCGGCTCGCACAGCCTGGATGTCGGCGTCACCGTCACCCGCATGCTGGAGAACTGATCTTGAATATGCAAAATCGCCCGATCTGCATCATCAAAGCCGGCGACACCTACCCCGATCTGGCCGCCAAGGAAGGTGATTTCGATGCCTGGATCGCCGCCGGACTGGGGGTCGACGGCGTCCGCGTCGTCGATCCGCGCGACATGACACTGCCGCTGCCGGCGGTGAGTGAATGTGCCGGTGTGGTGATCAGCGGCGCCCACGCGATGCTGACCGATGATCCGCCCTGGATGCGGCGTCTGGCGGAATGGACGCGCAAGCTGGTCACCGCGCAAGTGCCGTATCTGGGGATCTGCTTTGGTCATCAACTGCTGGCCAAGGCGATGGGCGGCACGGTCGATTTCCATCCGCTGGGGCGCGAGATCGGCGGCGTGACTATCGAATTGCATGCCGCCGCGCAGGCCGACCCGTTGTTCGCCGCGTTGCCCAGGCAGTTTCAGGCCCTCGCGGTGCATGCGCAGAGCGTGCGCAAATTGCCCAAGGGCGCGACCTTGCTGGCTGGCAACGCCTTTGAGGCGACGCACGCCTTCCGCATCGGTACCTGTGCCTGGGGCGTGCAGTTTCATCCTGAATTCACCCCGGAGCGACTGGCCGCGTATCTGGATCATCTGAGTCCGGACCTGCTCGCCGCCGGTCGCGACCTCGCAGCCATCCGCGCCAGTCTGGTTGTCACCCCGGTCGCCGCCGGCGTATTGCCGCGCTTTGCGCGTCTGGCGCTGGCCCAGGTATTTGAATAAACGCCTGACCGTTGGTTGCCGTGTTGTAGTTGCGACGGTGATGAACCTTGAATTTCCGGGGCGGGTAACGATTTCATTCGCTATGCTGGTGTAGGTCCATCAACAACAGGAGCTGTTCATGTCGGCCCAGTTATCCCCCTTGGCGCGTTTCGATCACCTGCTGCTCGCCACCGATGGCAGCGACATCAGCACCGGCGCGGTCAGAGTCGCGCTGCATATGGCCAGTCGGTGCGGTTCGCGGCTGACCGTGATGCACATGGCGCAGACCTTGCCTGATTACGCCATGTTCAATCCCGGCGGTGTGCAACTAGCCGAAGAGCGGGGGCATGCGGTGTTGCGTGAAGTCGAGGAACAGGCCGGAACCGCTTGCGTCAATTGCGCGCCGGTGCTGCGCTACGGCGATGAGCCGGTGCGCGAGATCGCCGCCCAGGCCGAGGAGAGCCAGGCCGATCTGGTGATCATGGGGCGGCGCGGCGTGCATTGGCTGGAACGTTTGATGCTGGGCGAAGCCGCCGCCCGGGTGATCGGCCATGTGCATTGCAGCGTCGTCGTGGTGCCCAAGGAAACCAGCATGTGGGACAAAGGCATCCTGCTGGCGGTGGATGGTTCCCGCTGCGCCGATGCGGCGGCGGTTTCCGCCGGCATACTCGCCAAGCGCTGCGGCCTGCCGGTTACGGTGTTGTCGGTATGCGCCAACGACGATCTGAAATGCGACCTGGTGCAGGCCATGGCTGACCGGGTGCGCGATCTGCTGCGCCAGGATGGCGTCGCCGCCGACAGCGTGGTCAAGGAAGGCAATCCGGCGAAAGCCATTGTCGAAGCCGCCGCGGAAAACGAGTGCGATCTGATCGTGGTCGGCAGTCACGGTCGCACCGGGCTGGACCGCATCCTGATGGGCAGCGTCTCGCAGCAGGTAGTGGTGCAGGCGAGATGTCCGGTGATGGTGGTCAAGGCGGTTTGAAGTCGGCTCGGGAAGGGCTGATGTGGCGTTTCACTCGACGACCTGAGTCAGTTCGAAGCACACATAACCTTCCCGATTTTCGCGCAAACCAAGCCGGTAGCCGAGTTCAGTAGCCTGTTTGGCCGCTTGATAGAGGCCGATGCCCAGCCCATCGTGGGTTGAAACCGGCGCGCGAAACAGCTTTTCCGTCACTTCCACGCTGGCCATGCCGCCGGTATCGCACACTGTCAGGCTGATCCGCGGCGATGTGAGCAAATCAACCCGGATATGCATTTCCGGCGCTTGTTGGCGTTTGCGCAGAGCGTTCTGCATCAGATTGTCGGCGACGCTGTCGAACAGTTCATGCGGCAGCCAGGCCGAGGCGTTGGCGTCGTCGGAATGAAAATTGACCGCGTCGCGACCATATCGATTCTTTAGATTGCGCCACCATTCGCGCGCCATGATTTCCTTGCGGTCGGCGGCGGTACTGGGCGATTTCAATTTGTCGAGGGTGATCTCCAGACGTTTGGCCATTTGCGGCAGTTGTCGCTGCATCAGCGACTGTAGCGACATGGCCTGATCCGGCCGACTGTGTTCGGCGGCCGAGCACAATGTTTTCAATGACTGCAACAGGTTCTTGACGTCATGCGTCAGCCGCGAACCGGTTTCGTAGATTGCTTGCGTGTAGGCGTTGGCCTGCATCGCCCGTTCGCGCGTCTTCGCCGAATGAAAGTAACCGATGATTTCGGTCAGCAAGCGCAGATGCAGCGCAAATGCGGGATTGACCGGCGCGTCGGTAAAGAACCGCACCTCCACCCCCTGATGCGAGAAGGCAACCGAATGGCGGCTGCGTTCGCCCAGTTCACCCTGGGATTGCGCGGTTGACCAGGTGACGCCGGTCGACCAGGGCAGATGCGTGAAACCGGCCATCGCTTCGCGCAGAAAAATCTCCGGGTCCGGCTCGCTGTCCGCCGAGTCGGACAATTTTTTCAACCACTCCTCCAACGGCAATCCCAGTGACAGTACATAGCGCGAAAACAGGTTGCGCAAGCCGGATGCCTCGCCGCGCGGTTGCCACAGCCAGGCGATGATCAACAGCGACAGCGTGATCGTGCCCATGCTGATCAGCACACCGTGCGCATAGTCGCTGCGCGTCAGTTGCATGGCGGTGAAACTGCCCAGCGCCAACACGCCTATCACCAGAACGAACAGCAAGGTATAGAGCAGATCGACGACGCCGGTCTGGCGTTGCAGTTGCGGCGAAGGGAACAGAATCATCAGCGCCGGGAGTACCAGCAGGCTGTCGCGCAGCAATATGGTGAACGTTTCATTGCGTATCGGCAGGCCGAAGCCCTGCGGCAACAGCCAGAGAAACAGCAGCAACAGCAGGTACAGCACGGCCAGCCACAGCCCGAGGCGTTCCTTGATCGGCTTCAGACTGACTGTTACGCCGCCCAGCAAACCGGCCAGCAGCACGGCCCACAATGCCACCGCCCAGATGCTGTCGAGCGCGGCCAGCGCCGCGCCAACCGCCAGAACACCCAGCGCGCGCGGCCAGGGCAGGTGTTGCTGGCCGCTGAAAAAGGGTTGCCAGAGCAGAAAAACGCCGTAGTGCGCCAGCACCATCGCCTGTCCCCAGGCTTCGCCGCGTCCCCAGACGAAGGCGGCATGCAGCAGAAACAGCATCAGCGCCAGGATGCGATTGCCATTTGGTTCCGGGCCCACTCGCCGGGCGACTTCGAGCGACAGCCTGGATGGCGCGGGTTCATCGAAAGTGGGCGGCGTTGTTGATTGATTCATGGTGCAAGTATCGGCGAGACCTCTGAAAAGTTGAACGCATCTCGCGCGCGGCGTGCTTCGTGTTTCGATAAAATCCGCGAATAACCCGTCTGGTCATGTCATGAACAGTTCGCTCGATCCATTCTTTCAAATCAGCCCCGGCAAGACCTACAGCAATGGCGCCTATGGTCGTTCCTGGGGCGTTCGTCAGGTCATCGAATGTGTGTTCGACGCGGAAAGTGGCGCGGAAACGGTGGCGTTCAGGGGGGTGGCTGGGGCGTGTCGTCGCAAGACTGGCCGTTGCACGCTGGCCGAGTTTCGCCTTTGGGCGCGTTACGAAGTGGCGCTGAACGAAAACAGCTGGCAGCGTATTCGTTAGTCTTATAGCCAACACCAACTTCATTTTTTTCGAAGGCGGGACTCCAGGCGGGTATAGGCAAAAAACGGGCTCGCCAGGGTCGATTTTCGCTATCGACGACCAAAGTCCGACAGGCTCCTAGTGTGGTGTTGCACGCTATCCAGCCCATAAAACGGCGGCTTTTTCCGCCATGCGTCGTTGCGTTCCCTTGCCGTATACCCCATACGGCGGCGGGTC
>JAGUXX010000029.1 GCA_020061585.1 Betaproteobacteria bacterium
CCCTTGCCGTATACCCCATACGGCGGCGGGTCCGCGCCTAGCCTGACGGAAAAATCCATCCGTTTTATATGCTCCGGCAAGCGTGCAACACCACACTAGGCGACGGTTTTATCCTGAACGCGTCGAGTTTTCCAGCCGGCAAGCCCGCAAACCATCGAGATAGATGTCGATCAATGCACCGGCCTGCTCGGCCAGCGAGTAACTTTCCGGCTCCATGCTCCAGTTGACGATCAAACCGTCGATATAGCAGAACAGCCCGATGGCGGCGCGGCGAATATCGGTTGTCGGTGAAATCTGACCGCGTTTGATGGCCAGCGCCAGATTCTGTTCGATGACGGCTTTGGCGCCTTGGCGGCATTCCTTGCGGCGCAACATGGTGGGCGCGAGATCGTCGACAAACTCGCATTTGAAATTGAGTATCTCGAACACCCGCCGACAGCGCTGGTCCTGTTCCGTCAGTCGCAGCACATCGATGCTGCTTTCGCGCAACAGGGCGAGCGGATCGACGAGGTTCGGGTCGGTCAGGCTGCCGAACATGGTTTCCAGCGGCAGCGTCGCGCGATCAACCATGGCGACGAACAGATCGGCCTTGTTTTCGAAATGCCAGTAGATCGCGCCGCGCGTGACGCCCGCGGCGTTGGCGATGTCGGCCAGCGAGGTGCGTGAAACGCCCTTTTCGCGAAACACGACTTCCGCCGTATCCAGCAATTGGGTGCGGGTCGCTTGAGCTTCTTCCTTGGTGCGTCGGGGCATAAGCTATCAAAGGAACTATCGGTGAAAAAACGTGTACTGCGTATTTCAGTGTAATACTCATTCAACAAAGTGCGTTTACATACGTTCTTGTATGTATATAAAATGTTCCCGCCTCATCAGTCAAGCCCATACCGCCAGGAGCTATCGTGAACCGCGCCAGTCAGTCGATTCTTGCCATTCTGCCCATCCTCGCCCTTGTTTCGCTTTCCGCCTGCAAACCGCAACCCGCCGCGTCACAAGGCGGCCCCGGCGGCGGCATGCCGCCGCCGGAAGTCGAGGTGATCGAGGTCGCGCCGCGCGACGTTCCTCGCACGCTGGAAGCACCAGGGCGCCTGCAGGCGGTGCGCACGGCGGAGGTGCGGGCGCGCGTCGAGGGCATACTGGAGCGCCGGGTCTACACCGAAGGCGGCGAAGTCAAGGCCGGCGAAGTGCTGTTTCGCATCGACTCGCGCAGCCTGGCGGCGAATGTGGAGGCCGCCAAGGCGACGCTGGCGCGCGCCGAAGCGCAGAAGTTGATCGCCGGTCAAAATCTGGAGCGCATGCAGGCGCTGGTCGCCAGCAACGCGGTCAGCAAACAGGAATTCGATCAGGCCATGGCCGAGAAAGCCCAGTCCAATGCCGACGTGGCGGCGGCCAAGGCGGCGTTGTCGAAAGCGGAGATCGACTTGGGATACGCCACGGTGACCGCGCCGATTTCCGGACGCATCGGCCGCGCGCTGGTGACCGAGGGCGCGCTGGTCGGCAAGGGCGAGGCGACGGCGCTGGCGAATATCGAACAATACGATCCGATCTGGGTGAACTTCTCGCAATCCAGCGCCGATTTCCTGAATCTGCGCGAGCAGCGCGGCAAGATCAAGGCCAGCCAGGCGCCAGTGCGGCTGGTGCTGGAAAACGGCCGCGACTATCCGCATCCCGGCAAGCTGTTGTTCAACGATCTGGCGGTCGATCCGGCGACCGGTTCGGTCGGCCTGCGCGCGGAATTTCCGAATCGGGATCGCGACCTGCTGCCCGGCCAGTTCGTTACCGTGCGACTGCCGGTGGCGGTGGCCGAAAACGTCATCGTCGTGCCGCAACGCGCGTTGCAGGTGTCGACGCAAGGCCAGTCTTTGCTGCTGGTCGGCGCGGATGGCGCGGTGCGGGCGCAGCCGGTGAGAACCGGCGGCTTGTCCGGCACCGACTGGATCATCGCCGAGGGATTGCAAGGCGGCGAGAAGGTCATCGTCAACGGCGCCCAGAAAGCCCGCCCGGGCATGCAGGTGACCGCCGTGACGGCGGCCGCCGCCAAGTAGGAGCCGAGCATGCTGCCGAGTTTCTTCATCGACCGCCCGATCTTTGCCTGGGTCATCGCGCTATCCATCGTGCTGGCCGGCATCCTGGTGCTGCCGAAACTGCCGATTTCCCAGTATCCGGAAGTCGCGCCACCGGCGCTGTCGATCACCGCCGTCTACCCCGGCGCCAGCGCGCAAGTGGTGGAAGATACGGTGACCACGCTGATCGAACAGGAAATGAACGGACTGGAGCACCTGCTCTATCTCGAATCGAACAGCGATGCTTCCGGCGTGCTGACCCTGACCCTGACCTTCGAGTCCGGCACCAATCTGGATATCGCCTCGGTGGAAGCGCAGAACCGGGTCAAGCGGGTCGAGGCGCGACTGCCGGAAGAAGTGCGCCGACAGGGCATCACGGTGGCCAAGTCGCGGCGCAACTTCCTGATGTTCCTGACCATCTATTCGCCCGACCAGAGCCGCGATGCGGTCGACTTGGGCAGCTTCACCACCGCCAACGTGCTGGAAAACCTGCGCCGCGTGCCGGGCGTCGGCGAGGCGACGCTATTCGGCACCGAGTATGCGATGCGCATCTGGCTCGACCCGCTGAAGCTGACCAGCTTCAACATGACGCCGGGTGAGGCATTGCAAGCCGTGCAGGCACAGAATGTGCAACTCGCGACCGGCGAACTCGGCCAGTTGCCGGCGCCGAGCGGCCAGGAATTCGCGGCAACGGTAATCACCCAGGGCCGTTTGTCGACGCCCGAGGAGTTCGGCGACATTCTGTTGCGCACCGCCTCGACCGGCGCGGCGGTGCGCCTCAAAGATGTGGCGCGCATCGAACTCGGCGCCCAGGACTACAGCGTCCGGGCGCGCCTGAATGGCCGTCCGACGGCGGCGGTCGGCATCAAGCTGGCGCCCGACGGCAATGCGCTGGAGACGGCGGCGGCGGTCAAGGCAAGGATGGCGGAACTGGCCAAATTCTTCCCGGAAGGCGTGAGTTGGGATGTGCCCTACGACACCTCGCGCTTCGTGGAAATCTCCATCAGAGAAGTCTTGAAAACACTGGCCGAGGCCTTCCTGCTGGTGTTTCTGGTGATGTGGCTGTTCCTGCAAAGTTTGCGCGCGGCGATCATCCCGACCATCGTGGTGCCGATTTCGTTGATCGGCACGCTGGTCGGCCTGTATCTGCTGGGCTATTCGATCAATGTGCTGACGCTGTTCGCGATGGTGCTGGCGATCGGCATCGTCGTCGATGACGCCATTGTGGTGGTGGAAAACGTCGAGCGCATCATGACCAAGGAAGGCCTGGAAGCCCGTGAAGCCACATCGAAAGCGATGGGCCAGATCTTCGGCGCCATCGTCGGCATCACCGTGGTGCTGTCGGCGGTGTTCGTGCCGATGGCCTTCTTCAGCGGCTCGGTCGGCGCCATCTACCGCCAGTTCGCGGTCACCCTGGTGATGACCATGGGCTTCTCGGCGCTGCTCGCCATCACCCTGACGCCGGCCCTGTGCGCGACGCTGTTCAAAGGCATGACGCGCGAACAGATGGAGCATCACACCGGCTTCTTCGGCTGGTTCACGCGGTTTTTCAACAGCACGACCACGCATTACATGACCGGGGTCGGCGGCTTCGTCAAGCGGCCGCTGCGCGCCCTGCTGCTGTTTCTGGCGATTGCCGGCGCGGCGGTGATTCTGCTGCTGCGCATGCCCACCGGTTTTCTGCCGGACGAGGACCAGGGCTATCTGATCAGCATCGTGCAACTGCCGTCGGGCGCCACTCAGGAGCGCACGCTGGAAGTGCTGTCCGGCATGGAGCAGTACTACCTGAAGCAGCCGGAAGTCGCCAAGGTGGTCGGCGTCGCCGGCTTCTCGTTCTTCGGCAAAGGCCAGGATGCGGCGATCGCCTTCGTCCGGCTGAAAGACTGGGACGAGCGCACCGGACCTGACGACCATGCGCTGCAAGTGGTGCAACGCGCCAACATGGCCTTGTTCAGCGTCAAGCAGGCGATGATCTTCGCGCTCAATCCACCGCCGATTCCGGAACTGGCGGCGGTCGGCGGCTTCGATTTCCGCTTGCAGGATCGCGGCGGCCTGGGCCGGGAAAGGCTGATGGAAGCGCGCAACATGGTGCTCGGCATGGCCGCGCAAGACGCGCGTCTGGCCGGCGTGCGGCCGGAAGGCAAGGAACCGGCGACACAACTGCTGCTCGACATCGACCGGTTGAAAGCCGCCAGCCTCGGCATCGACATGGCGGAGCTCAACCAGACCCTGGCGGTGGCGCTGGGCTCCGCCTACGTCAACGATTTCATCCGCGATGGCCGGGTGCTGCGGGTGATGCTGCAGAACGACCCGAACTCCCGCGCCACGCCGGAAGGCCTGCTCAGCCTGCGCGTGCGCACCGCCAAGGGCGGCATGGTGGCGCTATCGGAAATCGCCACGCCGCGCTGGGTGGTCGGTTCGCCGAAACTGGATCGCTACAACGGCGTGCCGGCGATGAAGATCGCCGGCAGCCCGGCTCCCGGCAGCAGCACCGGCGAAGCCATGCAGGCGATGCAGGAGATTGCCGCCAAGCTGCCGCCGGGCATCGGCTACGAATGGTCCGGCACGTCGTACGAGGAACGCTTGTCCGGTTCGCAGGCACCGATCCTGTTCGCGCTGTCGATCATCGTCGTGTTCATGTGTCTGGCGGCACTCTACGAATCCTGGACGGTGCCGCTCGCCGTGCTGTTGATCGTGCCGATGGGCGTATTCGGCGCGGTGCTGGCGGTGACCCTGCGCGATCTACCGAACGACGTGTATTTCAAGGTCGGCCTGATCGCGATCATCGGCCTGTCGGCGAAAAACGCGATTCTGATCGTCGAATTCGCGCGGCAACTGGAAGCGCAAGGCAAGGCGACGCTGGAGGCGGTGGTGGAAGCCTGCAAGCTGCGTTTCCGGCCGATCATCATGACTTCCATCGCCTTCATCCTCGGGGTGCTGCCGCTGGCCATTTCCAGCGGCGCCGGCGCCGCCAGCCGGCAAGCCATCGGCACCGGCGTGATGGGCGGCATGATCGCCGCCACGTTGCTGGCGGTATTCATCGTGCCGGTGCTCTATCTGATGGTGCGGCGCATCTTCCCCGGCCCGATTCGCTATCACGGCGCCGCCGTGCATGGAGACGACCATGCGTAACAGTCTGATTCTTTTATGCGTACTGGCATTGTCCGGCTGCGTGAACCTGCCGGAAATGAAACAGCTCAACGCCGATCTGCCGACCACCTGGCCGGCGACGGATACCGCGCAGGCTGCGGAACAGATTGCCGCCGACTGGTGGAAAGTCTACCAAGACCCGGTCCTGGATGCGTTGATGACGGAAGCGCTGCAATACAACCGCGATCTGCGACTGGCCGCCGCGCGGATCGAGGAAGCGCGCGGCAATCTTGGGCTGAGAGATGCCGACCGCTATCCCGAAGCTCATCTTGACGGCAATGTCGGGCGCTCGCGCGTGACCGGCAAAGGCAACATGCCGCCCGGCTCGACGCTGGTCAACAACAACTTCAAACTCAATCTGCAAGCCGCCTGGGAAGTCGATTTGTGGGGCCGCTACCGCGCCGCCAGCGCCGCCGCGCGCGCCGATCTGCTGGCATCCGAATATGCCCGTCAGGGGATTCGAATCAGCCTGAGCGACGCCGTCGCGCAAAGCTATTTCAACCTCGCCGCCCTGGATGCCAAGCTGGAACTGGCGCAATCCACCCTGACCAACCGCCGCGCGGCGGTTGACCTGCAGCGCCGACGCCAGCAAGCCGGAGCCAGTTCCGAATTGGTCTTGCGCCAGGCGGAAGCCGAACTGTCCGGCGTCGAGGTCAGTCTGGCGCAGCTCATCCAGCAGGTCCGCCAGCAGGAACTGGCGCTGGCGGTATTGCTGGGCCGTGAACCGCGTTCGATCATGGCGAACGAAGTCGCGCGCGGCGTCGGTCTGTTCCAGCTCGCATTGCCACCGGCCGTGCCCGCCGGCCTGCCCGCCGATCTGCTGAAGCGCCGCCCGGATTTACGCCAAGCGGAACAACAGCTGCTCGCCAGCCAAGCGCGCATCCGTGAAACCGGCGCGGCGATCTATCCCGACCTGAGCCTGACCGCCAATCTGGGCAGCGAAAGCCAGGCCTTGTCCGACCTGTTTTCCGGCCCGGCCAGCATCTGGGGTCTGGCCGCGGGTTTGACGCAGACGCTGTTCAACGCCGGACGTACCGAGGCGGCCCTGCAAGCCGCCGGCGCGCGTCAGGATCAAGCCTTGCTCGCTTATGAGCAAGCGGTGCGGGTCGCATTCAAGGAAACCTTGGATGCCCTGGTAGCGCATCGTCAGGCCAGCGAAATCGGCGCCGCCGAAACGGCGCGGGTCAAGGCGCTGCAACGCGCCAGCGAACTGGCCGAACTACGCTTTCAACACGGCTTGTCGAATTATCTTGAGGCGCTGGACGCGCGGCGCAATCTGTTCCAGGCCGAGCAGGGCGGCATCGAAGCCCGGCGCGCGCAACTCGCCGCCACGGCGGATCTGATCAAGGCGATGGGTGGCGGCTGGCAGGATTGAGTTCAATTCAATCACAGACCAGGGCGGCTTGCCCGTGTCGAAAGCGTTCCGCCAGTCGGGCTCGGGTCAAGGTCATGGCATCCAGACCATGCTCGTTGCCGAACAGATACATCCCGCCGGCGGGACTGATCCAGTTCAGGTACATGGTGCGCGTCTGACCTGAAGCGCGAAACAACACGCGATCGCCAATGTTGAGTTGCGGCATCGGCAACGGCAATCCGGTTTCCGGCGGCGGATCGAACTCGATCGGCGTATAACTGGGAGGATTCAATACCGCCAGATCGGCGGCGCCCTCCGCCTCCGACGACTCCGCCAGACGCGTGATGCCGACTTCCGCCTGATCGCGACAACGCAAGCCGGCTCGCGCCACCGCGGCGTGCATCATGGCCAGTCGTTCAAACAGCGCATCTCGCTCCGCCGTCGCCATGCCGACCACGGCGCATCCGGCCTGCAATCTGGCCAGCAAGGTCGGCAGCATATGCAACATTTTTTCGGTTTCGCCGCGCGAGCTCTTGGGCGCCAGACTCCACAGCAAGGCATTCAAGGTATCCCAGCCCCCCAGCCAGTCGGCATGCTGATTACCCCGCGTCAAGAAAATGACGGTCAGATATTGCGCCCAATGATGGCGCAGAAATCCACGCACTTCCTCGGGCGCGTCATGCTCAAGCAGATAGCGATCCATTTCGGACTGAATTCTCTGCAATACGCTTTTTTCAATGCTCTGGGTCATGGGCGAGGAAGGCTCTGTTAGCTGCATGGCTATCGGCAATCGTACTATTAACTTTAGCCTCAAGTACTTGGCGCTTTGAGCCGATAGCAAATCCTGTTACTCTTGAAGGGCTTTTCAGGGAGGATTCCCACTATGTACAGTTCGCAGCACCGTTTCAAGAAACGCATTTTCCTGGCTTTGGCGACATTGCCTTTTCTTGGTGTGGTTGCCGCCTTCGGCATCGCGCCGGACACTGCCACCGACAATCTGCCGCGCGAAACCGTGGTTGAGACCTTGCAACTGCCGTCGGCGGAACCCACCGATAGCGGCGTCTTCGACTTTTGGCGCGAGGAGCGGATCGGCCGCGGCGAAACACTGTCCAGCCTGTTGCAGCGCCTGGGCGTCGATGCCGAGGATCGTCAAGCGTTTATTGCCGCGGCGCGCCAATCCAGCTCGATCAACGGTCTGACCCCTGGACGCAGCGTGCTGGCGCGGATCAGCACCAGCGGACGCTTGCTGCTGCTGCGCTATCTGGCTTCCGATACCACGCTGGTAAACGTCGAGCGTGGCGACGAAAGCTTTTATATCAGCGAACAGGTCATAGACCTGCAGATGCGCCCGGTAATGCGTTCCGGAACGATACAGGGCTCGTTGTTCGGCGCGACCGACGCGGCCGATGTACCCGACCGGATCGCCTCCGAGTTGGCCGAGGCCTTCTCCGGCGACATCGACTTTCACCGGGACTTGCGTCGCGGTGATCAGTTTTCACTTGTCTACGAGGCGTACTATTTCGATGGCCGTCTGATCAAAACCGGTCGCATGTTGGCCGCCGAATTCGTCAATCAGAACAAATCCTATCAAGCCGTCTACTTCAAGGACCCGCAAGACCGAGAAGGTTACTACAACGCGAACGGCGAAAGCCTCAAGCGCGCCTTCCTGAAATCACCAATGCCGTTCGACCGGATATCCTCCGGCTTCTCGACCGCCCGACTGCACCCGGTATTGCGCACTTGGCGCGCGCACAAGGGTGTCGACTACGCCGCCCCCACCGGCACACCGGTTCGCGCGGTCGCCGATTCTGTCGTCAGTTTTGCAGGTCGACAGGGCGGCTACGGCAATCTGGTGGTGCTCAAACACCAAGGCCCCTACAGCACCGCTTATGGCCACCTCTCCCGCTACGGCAAGGGCATCAAGCGCGGCGCCAGAGTCAATCAAGGCCAGGTGATCGGCTATGTTGGCGCTACAGGCGTGGCGACCGGTCCGCACCTGCATTATGAATTCCGCGTCAACGGTGAACAGCGCGATCCGCTGGCGATGAAACTGCCGACAGCGCATCCGCTGGACAAGCGCTACCAGGCTCAGTTTGCGGTGCATGCCCAGCCGTTGATCGAAAGACTCGCGTTGTTGCGCAATACCAACTTGTCAAAACTGGACTAATCCGTTCGGGGCGCAAGCCCCGGAATGGATGCAGACACCAGCCCGAAGTCGGGTGTCAGAGGCTACAGAAAGTCAGTTCAAAAGCCACATCGCGATCGCAGGGCTTGGGTTTCTGAGCCGTATCCGGGCTCAGCAGTCGAATATTCAGCGCGTATTTGTTGGCACTGACTTCCGGCGCACAGGGAGCGTCCAGTGCCACTCTAAGCAGATGCGCGGTTCGCCCACCCAGCATCAATTGAAACATGCCTTGCACGGCGGTGTGCTTGCTGACATGACCACTCTCCCGCAGGATCCGCAGCACCACGTCCACCGCGCTTTTGAGCGGCAACAGCGGTGCGAGCCAAGCCATCAGATCAGCGTTTCTTTGCGGTACAGACTGACTCAGCCAGTAATGGTAAACCGGCAAGTCAAAACTGCAAGCCCCGCCCGGTATGCCCGCGCGCCCCTTGATACCCGCCAACCATTCGTTGTCTCTGACATGCTGACCGATTTTGCCGGTCATGGCATGGATGTCCGCCAGCGCCGCGGAAATTCTGGAAAGAATATCGTGCAGGCGGGTCGAGTCCACCGCCGGGTTGGCGCGTAACGCCTCCAGGCTGGCTTTTTGTCGATCCAGCTCCTGGATCAGTTCGCTTTTCATTTCCGAGCGCGTAGTGACATCGACGATTTCGAAAATACCCAGCAACGCGGCATGATGAGAACGCGCGTCATCCGCCCTGATGAAAAACAGAGCTTTGTCGAACAGATCTTCAAGGCGCAACCAAGTGCGGATGCGCTCGCTGAGAGGGAATTCGTAGACAGTCACCGGGTCAATCCGACGAGTTAGATTAGCAATTCAACGCAAGAGCTTGAATAGGCAGCGATTTTGCAGGATTGCCCCGGTTTAGTGCAATGAATTGTTTCAAGTATTGCTCGAAATCTCTCTGGTCAGTTCCAAATACCGCTGGTGCAGCAACTCGACTTGCCGCCTCAGACCCTCCAGGTCGCCACGATTGTCGATCACATCATCGGCAATTCGCATCCGCGCAACCGGACTTGCCTGCGCGGCCAGGATCGCCTTGGCCTGCTCAACGCCCACGCCAGGACGGGCGGCGGTCCGGAGAAGTTGATCCCTTGCATCGCAATCGACCACCGCGACTCGATTCAACAACGGGCGATAGGCGGCCAGATTCTCGACCAGCAACGGCACGACCAACAAGGCATAAGGACTCGACACGCTTGCCAGCCGACGGACTGACTCGGCTCGGATCAGGGGATGCAGAATGGATTCGAGCTTTTTTCGCGCAGCGGGGTCAGAAAACACCCGATCGCGCATCGCCACGCGATCCAGCGCACCGGAAGGGGATACGATACCGGTTCCAAAAACATTGACGATCTCGGGCATCGCCGCGCCGTTCGGGACGGTGAGCTGATGCGCGATGCTATCGGTATCGATCAATCCCGCGCCGAGATCGGCAAAGATTTCCGCAACCGTGCTTTTGCCGCTACCGATTCCGCCAGTCAACCCCACGCAGAAAGGCGGAACCGTCATCCCAGCCAGACTTGTACCAAGCGCTCGCCCCAGACCAGCGCGATGACCCCGCCGAGCGCCAACCAGGGGCCGAACGGCATGGGCGCGGCACGATCCCGGCCGGCAAACACGATGAACGCGATGCCGATCGATGCGCCCGCAAAGCTGGCGGCCAGCACGATCGGCAGCAGCATCTTCCAACCCAGCCAGGCGCCCAGCGCGGCAAGCAGTTTGAAGTCGCCAAAACCCATGCCTTCCTTGCCAGTCAGCAGCTTGAACAGGTGATAGATCAGCCACAGTGCAAGGTAACCCGCCACCGCGCCGATGACCGCCTCGTCAAGCGGGCAGAACAAACCATCGAGATTGATCAGCAAACCGATCCACAGCAAGGGCATGGTGATGTTGTCAGGCAGCAACTGGGTATCGAAGTCGATGAAACTCAATGCCACCAGACTCGCCAGCAACACCCAGACGAACAGCGTTTGCATGCCGACACCCCAGCGCCACGCGGCATAGCCGAACAACAAGCCGGTCAGCAATTCCACCAGCGGGTAGCGTTTGGAGATCGGTGTGGCGCATTGAGAACATCGTCCGCGCAGCGCCAACCAGCTCAGCACGGGAATGTTCTCATACCAGGCGATGGCATGCTGGCAGACCGGACAGGCTGAACGCGGCACAACCAGGTTGTATGGTGTTGCCGCCGCAATCGGCTGGCCCTCCAGCCAGGCGCACTGCTCTTGCCACTCACGCTGCAGCATCCGCGGCAGACGGTGTATCACGACATTCAGAAAACTGCCCACCATCATGCCCAGTAACGCGGCAAGCAGCGCGAACAGCACCGGCTCAGCGACCAGCAATTCGCGCAATGCAGTATAGGGGAAAGCCACAGCCAGGCCGGAAGTCAGATGACTGAACCCATCTTGAAGATCGGCAGATACATGGCAATGACGATACCGCCGATCAATGTGCCCAGTATCACCATGATGAACGGCTCCATCAGGCTGGATATGCCCGCCACGGCGTCATCGACTTCACGTTCATAGTAATCCGCCACTTTCGACAGCATGGAATCGAGCGCGCCGGATTCCTCGCCGATGGCGACCATCTGGATCAGCATGTTCGGGAACACCCCCGCCCCTTGCAGACACACCGCCAGACTGGAGCCGGTGGAGACCTGGGTCTTGATCTTCATCGTGGCTTCCATGAACACATTGTTACCGGCGGCGCCGGCCACCGAGTCCAGTGCCTCGACCATCGGCACGCCGGCTGAAAACATCGACGAGAAAGTCCGCGCCCAGCGTGACACGGTAGCCTTTTCGATCAGCGGCCCGAATACCGGCACTTTCAGAATAACCACATCCATCTTGTTGCGAAATGCCGGAGACTCCTTCCAGAGGCGCAAGACAGCATAGACGGTGACCCCGATCGTTCCGAATATGACATACCAATAATTGACGAACGCATCTGATATGGTCATGACCAACAGGGTCAGAGCCGGCAGATCGGCGCCGGATTTCCCATAGAGATCCTTGAACGCGGGGATCACGAACAACATGATGCCGGCGGTAATGATGAAGGCCACAGTCAGAACGATGGCTGGATAGAACAACGCCGACTTGATCTTGCCCTGAATCGCCAGCATCTTTTCCTGGTACGAGGCGATGCGATCCAGCACGGTATCCAGAATGCCGGCCTGCTCGCCGGCATGCACCAGATTGCAATACAAACCATCGAAATACTTTGGGTACTTGCGGAACGCAACGCTCATGCTCGACCCGGTTTCGACATCACCCTTGATTTCGCCCAGCAGTCTTTGCAAGGCCGGGTTGGCATGGCTGCGCGCGGAGATGTCGAACGCTTGCAGCAATGGCACGCCCGCCTTGAGCATGGTCGATAACTGCCGGGTGAATAGCGCGATGTCCTTGGGGGTTATCTTGCCGCCACGACTGAACAATCCCTGTTTGCTGACCTTGACGACATTGATGCCTTGACGCCGCAACGACTGCCTGACAAAAGCCTCTCCGGGCGCGAGCATCTCGCCCTTGATCTTTTTGCCGATCTTGTCGGTGCCCTCCCAGATATACGGTATCTGTTTGGTCGCTGATACAGATGCACGCGCCACCGCCATGAAGTTTTATCCTTTTGCGTCTATTCGTTGGTCACGGCCAACACCTCTTCCAGAGAGGCAAGACCCTGTTTGACTTTGAGCAGACCCGCTTCGCGCAAGTTCAGCACGCCATCGCGTTTGGCCTGCTCGGCGATATCAACAGCCGATCCGTTCTTGAGTATGATGCGATTGATTTCTTCGCTGATCGGCATCACCTGGTAGATACCCAAGCGGCCCTTGTAGCCGGTATGTTTGCAGGTATCGCAGCCCACCGCGCCATAGGGTTGCCAGGAACCATCGAGATCCGCCTCGCTGAATCCGGCGTTGATCAACGCTTCCGGAGGTATATCGATCGGCGCCTTGCACTGTGGACAGAGCTTGCGTCCGAGACGCTGCGCGGTGATCAACTGCACCGATGCCGCCACGTTATAACTGGGTATGCCCATATTGATCAGACGGGTCAGTGTCGCCGGGGCGTCGTTGGTGTGCAGCGTGGAAAGAACCATGTGGCCGGTCTGCGCGGCCTTGATGGCGATATCGCCGGTTTCATGATCGCGGATTTCGCCGACCATGATGATGTCCGGATCCTGGCGCAGAAAAGCCTTCATCGCGGCGGCGAAATCCAGCCCGGCCTTGTCGTTGACGTTGACCTGATTGATGCCTGGCAACTGGATTTCAACCGGATCCTCGACAGTCGAGATGTTGACCCCAGGCTTGTTCAGAATATTCAGACAGGCATAAAGCGAAACCGTCTTGCCGGAACCGGTCGGGCCGGTGACCAAGACCATGCCGTAGGGGCGCTGCACGGCATCGAGCAGCAATTTCAACTGATCCGGCTCATAGCCGAGTTTCTCGATACCCATCGTCGCGGATGTGGAATCGAGAATACGCATGACGATTTTCTCGCCATAAATCGTCGGCAATGTCGAAACACGGAAATCCACCGACTTGGAACGCGACAACACCAGTTTCATGCGGCCATCCTGAGGCACGCGCTTTTCCGAGATATCCAGTTTGGAGATCACTTTGATCCGCGACGCAATCTTGTCCTTGATCGCCAGAGGCGGTTGCGCCACTTCGTAGAGCATGCCGTCCATCCGGTAACGGATGCGATAGCTTTTTTCGTACGGTTCGAAATGAATATCGGAAGCGCCGCTATTGATCGCGTCAAGCAGCATTTTTTGCAGATACTTGACCACCGGTGCATCGTCGATATCGACAGCGGCCGCGGTATCGGCGGCGTTTTGCGCCTCGTCATCGCTGAACTCGAGGTTCAGATCCTCGGTCTCGATGGTTTTCAGGATGCTGTCTTCGGTCGCCTCGCCAAAGCTGTCCAGCCAGCGCCCGAGTTTGTCATCCTCGACCACCACCGGTTCGGCGGCCAGACTGGTCTGAAACTTGATGTCGTCGAGCGCCTTGAGATTGCTCGGATCGGAAACCGCGACGAACAGGCGATTGCCGCGCAGGGTAATCGGCAACACACGATGCTTGGTCAACAACTTGGGATCGACGGAGCCCTTGGGTATGACACTGGGATCCAGCGCATCAAGATTCAACAGTGGCAAGCCGAAGGTAACCGACGCGAATGCCGCGATCTGGTCGGCACGGAAGCGACGCGTACGCAGCAGACTGCCGATAAAGGTTTCGCCCGAGCCGCGCGACTGGTTTTGCAGGCTTTCCCCTTCCTCAGGGGAAAGCAGACCCTGGGTCACCATGGCCCGACAAAGACCCGTCAGATTGGCGCCTACCGTGACTGCGACCATTGCTCCCTACTCTCCTTTGATTTTCGGTCATTCCGGAAAACCATATTGCCTCCCGTAGGGAGAAATGTAAAGAAGCCTGACATCGCGGCCATGGCCGCCGCCAGTCAGTTATTGGGGCGACGGGCGCCGATTTTCGCGGTCTTGACCATGCGTTCCTGGACTTGCACGACCTCCACCGGATAGCCGGCGATCAGGACGCTGACCCCGGCTTCCGGCATGGCTTCAAGATGTTCCAGCAGCAAGCCATTCAGTGTGCGCGGCCCATCAAGGGGAAAATGCAATTTCAGCTTGCGGTTCAATTCACGCAGCGATGCCGCGCCATCGACCAGATAACTGCCATCAGGCTGCATGTTGCCGGCCGACTGTCCGCCAGGAAGAACCGCGGTGAACTCGCCGACGATCTCCTCCAGAATATCCTCCACCGTTACCAAGCCCAGCAATTCGCCATACTCGTCGACCACCAGTCCGAGCGACTGGCGGGTGGCCTGAAACTGCGTCAACTGGACATACAGCGAGGTGCCGGATGGAATGAAATACGGCTCGCGCAACCAGCCACGAAAAGTCTCGATGTCAAACTCTTCGTCCGGCCGCCGCGCCAGCGCGCGACGCACATGCAACATGCCGATGACATTATTCGGTTCATCCTGGTACACCGGCAACCGGGCATGGTGGCTGGTGCTGAGCTGGCGGAGGATCTCCTCGGGCTTGGATGCGATATCGATCGCCTCGATCTGACTGCGCGGCAGCATCGCGTCATCGACCGTGACATCCTGCAGATCGAACAGATTGGTCAGAATGCTGCGCTGCTGGCTGGGCAACAGCGAGCCCGATTCCGCCAGCACAGTCCGCAATTCCTCCACGCCCATGCTGCGATCCGAAGCGGCGCTGGGATTCAGACGGAACAGCCTCAATTGCGCCTGGACGAACAGATTTACGAACCAGATCACCGGCCGCAGCAGACTGGCCAGCAAGGTCAACGGATAGCTGATCACCGGCGCGATGCGCTCCGGCCAGGAAGCGCCGATCACTTTCGGTGTGACTTCCGAGAACACCAGGATCAGGAAGGTGACCGTCAAGGTCCCCAGCGTCAGCGCCAGTTCGCTTTCCCCGAACAGTCGGAAAGTGATCACCGTAACCAAAGCCGCCGCAGCCGAATTGACCAGATTGTTGCCGATCAGTATCGTCGACAGTAGCGTGTCGGTCTTGGCCAACAGCTTTTCCGCCAGTTGCGCGCCGCGATGGCCTGCCCTTGTCAGCGTTTTCAGGCGATAGCGGTTGACCGCCATCATGCTGGTTTCAGAACCGGAAAAGAAACCGGACAACACCAGCAAAACAACCAAGGCGCCAAGCAGCGCCTCTAAAGGTATGGCATCCAAACGAGTCGGGCGGAAGTCGTGACGGCCCGAGTTTAGCAGCAGTGCATCGAAACGATCTATCGCTCGAACAGGGCGATGCTTTCGACATGCGCGGTATGCGGAAACATATTGGCAACCCCCGCCAGCTTCAGCCGATAGCCCTTCTGATGCACCAGTACCGCAGCATCGCGCGCCAGGGTAGCCGGATTGCACGAGACGTAGACGATGCGGCTCGGCGCGGCGCCGGGCGTATCGCCATCCGGCAGCGATTTGACCAATTCGATGGCGCCATCACGCGGCGGATCAATCAGCAGCTTGTCGAAACCACCCAGTTCGGCATAACTTTCCGGCGTCATCTCGAACAAGTTGGCAACCCGGAATTCGCATGCTCCAGCCAGCCCATTGCCCGCCGCGTTTTCAAGCGCGCGCGCAACCAGTCCCTGGCTGCCTTCGATGCCGACGACATTGGCGCCGCGTCGGGCGATGGGCAGACTGAAATTTCCCAGGCCGCAGAAGAAATCGGCGATCCGCTCGCCCGGCCGCACATCGAGCAAGCGCATGGCCCGCCGGATCAACATGCGATTGATGCCGTGATTGACCTGGGTGAATTCGGTCGGTCGGAACGGCATGTCCAGATTGAATTCAGGCAGCGAATAAGCCAGCGCCGGCGCATCCAGCGGATGAAACGGATAGGCGGTGTCCGGCCCTTTCGGCTGCAACCAGAACTGGATGCCATGCAGGTCGGCGAAATCGCGCAGCAGGGCTTCATCTTCGGCATTGATCGGGTCCATGATCCGCAACACCAGAACAGACAGCGTCTCGCCCGCCGCCAGCTCGATCTGCGGCAGTCGATCGCGAATCGACAGACTGGCCACCAGTTCGCGCAACCTGGGCAGCAACGCCGAGATCTTCGGCGGCAACACCTCGCAACTGGTCATGTCGGCGACATAACTGCTGCGCCGCTCATGGAAGCCGACCAGCACGCCGCCCTTCTTCGCCACAAATCGCACCGACAGACGGGCGCGCGTACGATAGCCCCAGGTCGGCCCGTGGATCGGCGGCAGAATGGATTCCGGCCGCACCTTGCCGATATGCTTGAAGCAATCCTCCAGCACCCGCTGCTTGGCCGCCACTTGCGCCGCCTCATCAAGATGCTGATGCGTGCAGCCGCCGCAAATGCCGAACCAGACGCACTTGGGCGCCACCCGGTACGGGCTGGGCTTGAGGATCCGCGTGACCTGCGCCTGTTCGAATTCAGGCTTCTTGCGGTAGCTGGAGGCAATCACGATTTCGCCGGTCAACGCGCCATCGACAAAGATCGTTTTGCCGTCGCGACGGCCGATGCCCTTGCCTTCATGGTCCAGCGATTCGATATACAGCGGCTGCATGGCGGCGGCGCGGGCCGCCTGTTTAAGGCTATCGGTATCGCTCATGCCGGCCACGCCTCGAGAAACTCGAACCAGTGATCGGCGCCGATCTCCTCCAGCGACGTCCGCACCACGGCAATTTCCTGGTCGTACTGAGTGGCGGTCAGCACCCCGCGCATCTTCTGGAAACGCAGGAACACCAAATAAGTGTTCACCACATCGGTTTCGCAATAATCGCGGATCGCGGCGTGTTCGCCGCGCTGAAAAGCATCCCACACAGCGCCGCCATCCATGCCCAGCTTGCCGGGAAATCCGTACAGCTTGGCCAGCGCGTCCAGCGGCGCATTGGCGCGCGCCTGGAACATCGCCAGCACATCCATCAGATCGAGATGACGGGTGTGATAGCGATTCAGGTAGTTGTTATATTTGAAATCGCGATCGTCATCGCCCCAATCCCAATAGCGCGGCGCACTGACGCCGTGCAGCATGGCGCGGTAATGCAGCACCGGCAGATCGAATCCGCCACCGTTCCAGGACACGATTTGCGGCGTGTATTTCTCGATACCGTCAAAGAAGCGTTGCAGCATCTCCGCCTCGCTGGTCTCGGGATGCGCCAGCGACCAGACCTTGAACGTCTTCTCGGTGCGCAGCACGCAGGAAATGGTCACCACGCGCTGCAGATAATGCGGCAGGAAGTCGGAACCACCGGTCTGCTGGCGACGCATCAACATGCCCATCTCGGCCACCTCGTGATCGCTGGCCTCCGAGCCGACGTTATGCAGTCGACGCAGGCCGTCGATATCCGGGATGGTTTCAATGTCGAAGATGAGCACAGGTTTCATGGCAGGCCAGTTGAATTCGGGAAATGGTTCGGAAGCGGCTAAAATCCGAACGATTTTAGCCGTTTTCCCGGACCAGACCGATGCCCGCCTCACTCAACGACCCGACATCAACCGCCGCGCTCAGGTCGCGTTGGCATTGCGTCGAAGCGTCGAACTGGCTGCCGACAGCACTGGATTGGGTGAATCGGAACGCCGCCGAAGCGCTGGCGGCAAGAAACGCATTCCATCTCGTGCTGGCCGGTGGCGGCACCCCTGAAAAACTCTATCGCGCTCTAGCCGATCAACAACGGGACTGGTCGCGCTGGCAGATCTGGTTTGGCGACGAGCGCTGCCTGGCGAAAGATGATCCGCGACGCAACAGTCGCATGGCCGCGCTGGCCTGGCTGGATCGCGTCGCCATACCGCGCGACAACATCCATGCCATACCCGCCGAATTGGGCGCCACGCAAGCGGCGCAGGCTTATGCGGAGGCCCTGCGCGACGTAGGAACATTCGATCTGGTGCTGCTCGGCCTGGGTCAGGATGGTCATACCGCCAGCCTGTTTCCCGGCCACCCCTGGGGCGTAGAATCCGGCGCGCCCGACGCGATGCCGGTGTTCGATGCGCCCAAACCGCCGCCGCGGCGAGTGACGCTTTCAGCGCGGCGTCTATCGGACGCGCGTTGTGTGCTATTTCTGGTGACGGGCGCCGACAAGCGACCCGCGCTGAACAATTGGCAAACGGGAATGTCCATTCCCGCAACCGCCATCCAGCCGGATGACGGCACCGATTTACTATTGGATACGGACGCCTGTCCGCCAGGAGAACCAACATGAAAAAAACCCTGCTTGTACTCGCGCTGCTTGCCGCCCAAACGGCCTTTGCGCTGGAAGAACGCGCCAGCACCGCGGCGGATCAGACGGCGCTGGCGGTCAC
Organism: Betaproteobacteria bacterium; assembly: GCA_020061585.1. Taxonomy (GTDB): domain Bacteria; phylum Pseudomonadota; class Gammaproteobacteria; order Burkholderiales; family Thiobacillaceae; genus PFJX01. The sequence goes on from JAGUXX010000029.1 coordinate 18,591, forward strand.
CATCTATAACGGCGATCTGGCGTTGGTCAAGGATGCGCGAAAAGTTCGGGTGAACGGTGGCGACAACCTGCTCGCCTGGCGCGATGTTTCGGCCCAAATGCAACCCGAAACCGCATTGTTGCGCAGCACCGATGGCAGAAAACTGACGCTGCTGGAACAGAACTTCGACTTTGATTTGCTGACGCCGCAGAAACTGCTGGAAAAATCAGTAGGAGAATCGATCAAGGTATTCCGCACGCAGCCGATCACCGGCGTGGAGTACATGGAATTCGCCACGATCATGGCCGCCAACGAAGGCGTCGTGCTGCAATTCAAGGACCGCGTCGAAACCGGCATTCCGGGCCGCATCGGCTTTGCTACCGTACCGGCTTCGTTGCGGGACCGTCCGACACTGTCGATGCTGTTCAGCACCGAGGTGCCCGCCACCGGCTTTCTCAACACCAACTCATTGGCCGAAACCAGCATGGAGTTGAGTTATCTGACTGGCGGATTGGGCTGGAAAGCCGATTACGTCGCCGAACTCTCGGCCAAGGAGGACAGCATTGATCTGAACGGCTGGGTAACGCTGACCAATTCCAGCGGCACGGCCTACCCGAATGCGCGTCTGCAACTGGTTGCCGGTGAAGTCAACCGCAGCCAGCCTGAGCATGCCCGCGGGCAAGTGATGATGAAAGCCATGGCGATGGCCGACGCCGCGCCGCAAATGCAACAAGAAAGTCTGTTCGAATACCATCTGTACACCCTGAACCGCCTGACCACGGTACTCGACAAGCAAACCAAACAAGTCGCCCTGCTCTCCGCGCAAAATGTCAAAACCGACAAGGAATTTCGTTTTCAGGGCGCCAACTGGTATTACAGCGGTCAATATGGCGAATTGGGCAGCAAGCTGAAACCCAGCGTTTTCATGGAATTCAGCAACGCCGGCGACAACCTTGGCGTGCCGCTGCCCAAGGGTATCGTGCGGGTGTACAAGAAGGACAGCGCCGGACGCGCCCAATTCATCGGCGAGGACCGCATCGACCATACCGCCAAGGGTGAAATGATCAAGCTCAAATTGGGCGAGGCATTCGACATCACCGCCGACAAGAAACAAACCGATTATCAGAAGATCGCCGCCGGCTTCAATAATCGAGGCGGTGTCATCGAAACCGCTTACAGCATGGAAATTCGCAATGCCAAAAGCGAAGCGATCAGCGTCAACGTGATCGAACCCATGCCTGGCGAATGGCAGATGGTCCAGGAAAGCCTGCCCCACACGAAAGAGGCCGCCCACACCGCGGTATGGAATGTTCCGGTACCGGCTGAAGGCAAGACCATGTTGACCTGGCGCGTGCGGGCGAAATATTGACACCTGAACCCGCATGTCCCACGAGGCGATAGTCGCGGCGCTCGGCGAACCCGGTTGGAGCATCACGCCGGACTATCTGTGCGCCGCCGAAGTCGCCGCGTTGCGCGATGAATGCCTTTCCGCGTACAGCAGAGGCGCGTTTCATCGTGCGGGGGTCGGCAAAGGCGTGGCGGAAGTGCGCACGGAAATACGCGGCGATCAAGTGTTCTGGATCGACGCGGAGCATGCCGGCGCCGCTTTACAAGCGCTGCTGACCAAGCTGGAGGACTTGCGACAGGCGGTCAACCGCAACTTGTTTCTTGGCTTGTTCGACCTCGAATTGCACTTTGCCGCCTATCCACCCGGAGCCGGATACCAGCGCCATCTGGATCGTTTCCAGGACGACGATCGACGCACCCTGACCGTGATCCTGTATCTCAACGAAAACTGGATGCCCGCCGATGGCGGTCAGTTGAATTTTTGGTCAAGCGAAGCCGGCCCAGTGCTGGAAATCCCGCCATCAGGCGGCACACTGGTCGCTTTTCTGTCCGACCGATTCTGGCATGAGGTCGTACCCGCAAACCGGCAAAGATTGAGTCTGACCGGTTGGTTCAGACGTCGTTGAAGCAATCCGGGAATAAAAAAAGCCCCGCCGAAGCGGGGCTTTTTGCAAGCTGAACAGTCTGCTTATTTGTACAGCGTGGTGGCTTCGGTTTCCATCACCGGACGCGAACGCAGATCACTGCTCATGATCACGGTAAAGCGGTGATCGGACGGCGCGATGGCCTTGGCATTGACTTTCCACTCGGCCTTTTCACCCGGCTCCAGTTTCGGCAGCGGCGCGAATTCCACGCGGTTGCCGCTGCTGACCAGCGCGGTAGCGCCTTCACCGCCGACGAACTGCATGGCTTGTTCGAGTTCGGCAACGATACGCACGTTGATGTCGGTCGCGGTACCCTGATTGGTGGCGATGATGACATAGGTCGTGGTCTCACCGATTTCGATCGGATCGCTCAAGTCGATCACTTCCAGCAGCACGGCCGGGATACCGATAATCGCCGTCTTGGCGGCGGCGGTGGAATCGGCGGCACAATAGGCCGTTGCGCGCGTCGCCGTTTCGATGCTGCCGATAGACTGAGGCTGCAGGCTGACCTTGATGGTCTGCGACTGTTTCGGCGCCAGTTCCGGCAAATTCCAGACCACCCGACCAGCTTCGACAACACCGTTGTCGGAAACGCTGGCGACGCTGGCGCCGGACGGCAGCGTTTCTTCGACAACCAGATTGCGCGCCACGGCATCACCGGTATTGGTCACCGTGATGTCGTAGTCCAGGCTGCGACCAAGCAGTATGGTACCGGACGCCTTCTTGGAAACCTGCAAAGCCGGTTCGGTCACGCGGGTCGTGGCGGAGGCGCTGGCCTGCATCGAGGGATCGGCGGCGGCGGTCGGATTGAAGGTGTAGACGCCCGGCTTGGCGGCCATGACGGAGGTCGAGAATTCCTTGACCGAACCCGCGCTCAGGTCGCCGGCGTCATATTTCGCTTCGCCGGTATGCAAGCTGATACCTTCCGGCAGGGATTGGGCCAACATCGCATTACGCGCCACGCCGGTACCGCTGTTCGAAACGGCGTATTGCAGCGGGATCGCATCGCAACGCATGACTTCGGCGGGGGCGCTGGCTTTCAGGAGCAGTTCCGGCTTGACCACATTGAAGGCCATGCAGGAGGCCTGATCATAGCTGCCTGACATACAGTTGCGCGCGGTTCCTGAATCGGAGACCTTACCATTGACATTGATGATGCGCGACGCGTCGGCGTCGAGTTCCCCCAGTTTCCAGCGCAACAGCGTATCACTGACGCGTTCGGCCTCGGGATTGGAGCCGAGCAACTGGAAGTTGCTGCTGCAAATGTCCTCAATTACCACGTTGCTCAAGGGATAGGGGGTCAGATTGGTCGCTTTGATGTCGTAGCTGAATGGTTGTCCGGCAACGATTTCCGAAGGCGCCATACGTTCGATCATCAGCGCGCTGGTCGAACGAACGCCAGTCGGAATGTACATCACGGAATCACTGGTGCTGGTCATGACCGGCGCGACGGCAACCACCGGAGCGGGTTCGACCACCGGAACCGGCTCTACCACGGGAGCGGGTTCGACCGCCCGCGCGGGAACAACCACCGGAGCCGGCTCTACCACCGGGGCCGGCGCGGCGACGGGCTGCGGAGCCGGCTGACACGCCGGATCAAGTATCCCCTTGCCGGGACAGCCTATCGAGCGGGTTGTTTCCGCGCCGATAGTGATACCGGTCGGACTGGCAGGATTGGACGGATCATAGTAAGGGCCGGATTGCGCCTGGACCTGGGCGATACCGACGCTGAACAGCGCGCCGACAAGCGTGGCAATGACTTTGCGTTGCATATAAAACTCCTTGGACAAAATAAAAAATGCAGATTTCTTATCGTTCAAAATTCAGCGATTCCCTGAACAGGGCATCAGAGTTCTTAAGGATAATGGTTCCATGCGTGTAATCCAGCACCGAGGCTTCGACCCACAAACGAATTTGCCGGTTGACGCTTTCACGCGACACCCCGACCAGATTTCCCAACTCCTCTTGTGAAAGCTTTAGGCCGATTGCAATACCTGTGCTGGTCAGTTTTCCGTATTGCTGGCCGAGATTGAGCAGAATACGCGCCAGACGCGCCGGCAGATTGAGGAAACTGAGATTGCCGACCAGATCGTTGGTCGCCCTTAAACGTTGTGACAACCCGGACAGCAACTTCATCGCGACATGCGGGTTGCGTTCCAGAAATGGCAGAAAATCGCGCCGCCAAAGTCCCAGCATGGTGCAGTGATCCATCGCGGTAACCGTGGCGCTGCGCGTATCACCATCAAACAGCGCCATCTCGCCCATCACGTCACCTGGCTCCAGTATGCTCAGAATCGCTTCCTTGCCATCCGCCGAGGTCAGGCTAACCTTGACGCGACCTTCCAGCAGAATCAACAAATGGTCGCCCTCTTCACCAACCTGAAAGACGATCTGCTTGGCGGGATGCTGCACAACGCAACCCAACTGGATGATGGCTTGCGCATCCTCATCACTCAGAACGGAAAACAATACGCTGCGCTGCCTCAGCAGTTCAATATTCACAGCCGTATCTCTGTTGAAGTCACCCTTGGGGGCCACGCGGCGTTGAATCTGGCTCATATCCAATTTTTCTCATGCAAAACAGGGAGATAGACATTCAGAGCGGATTTTATCCACGCCAACAGGAGGCAATCTGTGCGTTACCGCACAAGCGGACCCATCACCCGCTTTACGCACCCATATAAATCCGGAAAGCCACAAATATCAACAGCAATGTGACCATGATCATCGTTATCGCTTTGAAAATCGCACCCGGCCCGCGACCTCTGTCGCCATACGCGTGATGCGTGCGCTGGAGATCTTTCGACAACGCCGGCGGCGCGAGTTTGATGATCGCCTTTACCGCTTCCTCGCCCTGCAACATGGCGGTTACCAGACCCGAAGCCGTCAACCAGGTCAACATCCATTGTTTGCCATCAAATCCGCCAGTCTCGAGATTCAGGCGGTCGCACTGAACTGTGTAACGATGTGACTTGCCGCGGACCACCAGCAGGGTATCTTCAAAATGCGCAAGCGCTTTGACGCCAGCCGAGGGGATATCCGGGCCATACAACAGTATTTTGAATTCGCGTATCGGAAGAGACATGTATGAATTGGTTGCATCAGGTTCGCATAAAATCGGCTCAAGTCTAACTTGAATTGGTCAACCAACCGCTTGCGCTAGAATAGCCGCTCCTATCAAAGAACGCCCAGCATGAAATCACAATTACTTGACATCTTTAATCGTCGCCATGCCTGCCATCTGTTTCAAGTTGATCAAGCGCTGGTCGAAGATGACCTGAATTTCATCCTCGAAGCAGGTCGCTTGTCCCCGTCTTCTTTCGGCCTGGAACCCTGGAAATTTGTGGTGGTCACCAAGCCGCATGAAAAACTTGCGTTGCAAGCCGCCAGTTTCCAACAACCTCAACTTGGGACTGCCAGCGCGATCATCGTGGTACTCGGTAAGTTGGCGGACATGGATCCGGATTCCGACTATCTGCGTCGCCTGATGGCTCGCGAGTATCCTGGGGATGCGCTGGAGGGCGCGCTGAACAACTATCGCGCCTTCCACGCGGCCACCGATGTCAAAGCCTGGTGTGACAACCAGTGCCATATCGCAGCCGCCAACATGATGACCGCGGCGGCCGGCATCGGCATCGATTCTTGCGCTATCGGGGGGTTTGTCGCGGACGACGTGCTGCGGCTACTCGAAATCGAGCCGTCACGGCAGTTCCCCTCGCTGATACTGGCAATGGGCTACTGCGCGCAATCGCCAGGCGAAAAGCAACGTTTGCCGTTCCAGGAACTGGTCGAGTATCGCTGATATCTCAGCCATGTCCTTCAGCTTGAACCCGCGCGGCATCTGGATCACCTTGGGATGGTTGCTGGCGTTGAGCGTGATTTATCTGTCGCTGTCCCCGCTGCCGCCCAACAGCGGGATCGAATACGGCGACAAGTTCAGTCACCTCGCCGCCTATGCCACGCTGATGGCATGGTGGCATCAGATTGATCGCAATGCTTATCGCTTGGCGTTGATCTTCATTGTGATGGGACTGATCCTGGAAATCCTGCAAAGCCTCAGCGGTTACCGCCAGGGCGACATCTTCGATATGGCCGCGAATACGCTGGGCATCGGCATCGGCTGGTTGCTCGGACGTTCCGCATTGTGCTGGAGCGCCGGCAAGCTGACGGCATGAATGTCCAATTCGCGGCACGCCAGGTATTGGCGGAACGGCAGATCAACCCCAAGCTCAGCGGCGCAGCCGTACTTTGGGAGCATTGGCGAGCCGATCGACTGACGCTGAGCGATGCCCCGCCCTCGCCGCTAGCCGCAGCCGGCATCCCCGATCGTCCACCGCTCGCCGCCGCGACAAACATGCCGCGACGGCAGTTGAATGGACCGGAGAACCATGCCGCATTGATTCATGCCCTGGCCCACATCGAGTTCAACGCCATCAATCTGGCGCTGGATGCCGTGCAGCGCTTTGTCGGACTGCCGCGGGAATTTTATGGTGACTGGCTGCGCGTCGCCGCCGAGGAGGCCAGCCATTTCAGCCTGCTGCGCGATCATTTGCGTGGTCTGGGCAAAGACTACGGCGACTTTCCCGCCCATGCCGGACTGTGGGAAATGGCCGAGAAAACCGCGCACGATCCGCTGGCGCGCATGGCGCTGGTACCGCGCCTTCTGGAAGCGCGCGGACTCGACGTGACGCCGGATATCCAGCGCAAGTTGCGCGGCTATGGCGATGCGGCCGGCGCGGACATCCTGAACATCATCCTGCGTGATGAAATCGGCCATGTCGCCGCCGGCGACCGCTGGTTTCGTTACTTGTGCGCGCGGCGCGGCCTGGAACCCGAGGCCGCGTTCCAGGCGCTGCTCGCCACACCCGGCGTTCCGCAG
>JAGUXX010000279.1 GCA_020061585.1 Betaproteobacteria bacterium
GCTCCGAGCTGAACTGGCGGATCTGGGAAGCCTTCCAGCGCGAAGGCGTGGAAATTCCCTTTCCGCAACGCGTCATTCATCTACCCGGGCAACAAGCAAGCGAGCGGCGGTAGAATGTCGGTCTGTTGATTATTTCCGAGTGAGACATGCCGGCATTTTTGAATGGCTTGATAGACCTGCCCTGGTGGGGCTATATCGTTGTCACGTTGACCCTGACCCACATCACCATCGCCAGCGTCACCATCTTTCTGCACCGCGCGCAAGCGCATCGAGCGCTGGATCTGCATCCCATCGTCAGCCATTTCTTCCGTTTCTGGTTATGGTTCACCACCGCCACCGTGACCAAGGCCTGGGTCGCCATTCACCGCAAACATCACGCCAAGTGCGAGACGCCGGAAGATCCGCACAGTCCGCAAATGGTCGGCATCAACAAAGTCCTCTGGCAAGGCGCCGAGTTGTACCGCGCCGAAGCCGCCAACAGCGCAACGCTTGAGCGCTATGGTCACGGCACCCCGGACGACTGGCTGGAACGCAATATCTACACCCCGCACACCTACGCCGGTATCGGCATCCTGCTGGTCCTGCAACTGATCCTGTTCGGGCCGATCGGCCTGACCATCTGGGCGGTGCAGATGCTGTGGATTCCATTTTTTGCCGCCGGGGTCATCAACGGCATCGGCCACTACTGGGGTTACCGCAACTTCGCCTGCGAGGATGCCAGCACCAACATCGTCCCCTGGGGCATCCTGATCGGCGGCGAAGAGCTGCATAACAACCATCACGCCTACGGCAGTTCGGCCAAGCTGTCGAATCGCTGGTATGAAGTCGATATCGGCTGGACCTATATCCGCGCGCTGGAATTGTTCGGTCTGGCCAGCGTCAAGAAAGTCGCGCCGAAAGTCCGCTGGGGCGAAATCAAACATTTCTGCGACACCGATCTATTGCAAGCGATCATCACCCACCGTTATGACGTGATGACCCGCTATTCGCGCATCATGAAGAAGGTTTCCGCGCAGGAACTGGAGAAGCTGCGCGGCGCGCTGTCCGATTCGATTCCGGATATGCGTGAAATTCGGCGCTGGCTGAATATTGATCAGAAAGAACTGCGGGCGACCGAACAGGTCAAACTACAGACGGTACTGTCCAGCAGCGAACAACTGCGTACCCTGTATCAGATGCGCCAGGACCTGACCGCGGTCTGGAGCCGCTCCACCGCATCCCGCGAGCAACTGGTCAAACAGTTGCAGGACTGGTGCCAGAAAGCCGAATCGAGCGGCATTGCGGCACTCTCGCAGTTTTCCCTGAAACTGCGTTGCTACGCTTGAAAAATAGCTCCCGAAATATGCCGAAAGGCATATTCGCCAAGCGCTTTTCGGAATCCGCTAAGTTGTTGATGCGAAACCGCTAAAGTTCATTCTCCCGGGGTCGTTATGGTTGTTGTCTCAACACCTTGACCCAAGGGGAATGCAATGTTCGACAAGCTCAAGATCGCGCAACGGTTGTGGCTGATGGCGATGACCGGTTTTTCGTTGTTTCTGATCGCGGTTTTCATCGGTTGGCAAGGTTTGAACGCCGGACGCGCCGGCTTCGAGCAACTGTCCACGGCCAGCCAGGTGCATCTGGTGAGCCTGACCCGTATCGCGGCAAATGTTCGCGACAATTACGGCGAAGTGCTTCTGGCGTTCCAACATGCGCCGGACAGCCACACGCTTGCCATCCACAACCATCCGACCTCGACGCACCTGGAGGCGATTGCCGGCCGGCGCTCCGGTTTTGAGGACGCCTGGAACAAGATCAAGAGCGCCGAACTGGATCAGAATGAAATAGCGCTGACCGACGACATCGCCGCCAAGCGCGCCGCCTGGGGCGCCAAGGTGCAGGCCGCCGTCGACGCGATCAAAGCCGACGATTTTTCGCCGGAAACGCAGGCCGCGTTCCTGCGGGCCGGACGCGAGGAAGGCAAGGCCTTGCTGGCGGCGGTGGACAAGATGATCGACTACCAGGTGGATAAAGCCCGGTTGGCGGTTGAAGCCGAGGCGGCGTTATTCAAGATGGACATGCTGATCTTCGCGGTGCTGCTGATCGTCGGCGTCATTGGTGTGCTCGGCACCGCCCGGGTCACCATCCGCCACATCAACAGCGGGCTGAACAAGGCCAGCGCGGCGGCGGAAGCCATCGCCAACGGCGATCTGACCCAGGCCGTACCCAGCGCCGGAGGCGACGAGATCGGCCAGTTGCTGCAACGGCTGGGAACGATGCGCGACAACCTGAATCAACTGATCCGCTCCATCCTCGGCAACGTCGACTCGCTGAACATGTCCGCTCAGGCGCTTTCCAGCGCGGCCAACGGCAGCGCCGGCAACACCGAGATGCAGGCGGAAGCCGCTTCCGGCATGGCGGCATCGGTCGAACAACTTTCCGTGTCGATCGATCAGGTCGAGGAACACGCGCGCGAAGCCCGCACGGTGACGCTGTCGTCCAGCGCGCAGTCGGGGGAAGGCGGTCGCATCATTCATGAAGCGGCGGAAGAAATGCGCCGCATCGCCGAAGCGGTGAACAATACATCCGGCACGATCAAGGAACTGGAAAGCTATTCCGATCAGATTTCCAGCATCGTTCAGGTCATCAAGGACATCGCCGACCAGACCAACCTGTTGGCGTTGAATGCCGCCATCGAAGCCGCGCGCGCCGGCGAACAGGGTCGCGGCTTCGCCGTGGTGGCCGACGAAGTGCGCAAACTGGCCGAACGCACCGGCAAGTCCACCCAGGAAATAAGCGCCATGATCAGCAAGATCCAGCAGGGCACTCAGCGCGCCGTGCAGGAAATGGAAGCCGGCGTGAAGCGCGTCAGCGAAGGCGTCGAACTGGCCAACCAGGCCGGCGATTCAGTCACCGGCATCCGCGACGGCAGCGAGCGGGTCACCCGCGCGGTGGACGACATCAGTCTGGCGCTGAAGGAACAGTCCGTCGCCGCGCGCGATATTGCCCAGAAGGTCGAGCGTATCGCGCAAAGCGCCGAGGAAAACAGCGCTTCGGTCGCCCAGACCGCCGCTTCCGCCGAACAGTTGAAGGACCTGGCGACCGAGCTGAGCCAGTTGGCCTCACGCTTCCGCACCGCCTGAGGCGCCATTTCCCACCTCCGGGGATGGTGTCGCCGCGGCAGCACCTGATTCCACATCGCTACTCGGCAGCCAGCGACTAGAATGACAGCCTCACCACGAGGCTTTCAATCAACATGCGTACCCCCCCATTTCTGCTGGTCGGATTGTTGCTCGCGCTGCCAGCCACGCAGTGTCCCGTCCTTGCCAGCGACACGCCGGCGCAACTGCAGCCGCTACCCGACATTCCCCCGCCACCGGGCATGGTGGATGCCGACCTGGAGCCGCAAGTCACCATCGTTCAACGCGGCGATGAGCGTGTCGAGGAATATCGCGTCAAGGGCCGGCTGTACATGATCAAGGTCACGCCGCCGCATGGTCGGCCCTATTACCTGATCGACCAGCGGGGTGATGGGCAGATGCGCAAGTACGACGATCTTTCGCCGAACTTCCAGGTGCCACTGTGGGTCATTCACGAGTTTTAAACAGTCAGGCGTAAATTCGTGGCTGTTTGTCGCCTCCATGCCCGATCGAACGGGTGCATTTTTGTATCGTGTCTATGAACAACCTGAGTATTACCCGCACACCCGCCGCCGCCGGCATGGCCTGGATCAAGCAGGGCTGGCAATTGTTCAAGCTGGCGCCGATTCCCTGGACCGGCATGACCGCGCTGGTATTTCTGGTCCTGATGGCGGTCGGCATGGTGCCCATGGTGGGCCTGGTGGCGGTGCACGTATTGTCGCCGTTCATCGTCGCCGGCTACATGGCGGCCAGCCGCGGCGGATCTCGCGGGGACACGATTTCCTTCATTTACCTCGCCGCCGGTTGGCGGGAAAGCCGCAACACGCTGTTGCTGATCGGCGCGCTTTACATGCTGGGCACCCTGCTGATTTTCCAACTGGTGAAATACTTTACCGATGGCGATATGCAGGCGCTGCTGCAACAAACCCAGAACCCCGCCGCGCTGACGCCCGAGCAAGCGGAACAGATCCTCGCCACCGCGTTGCCGGCGATGATGTTGGGCACGCTGCTGTTCGCGCCGTTGCTGATGGCCACCTGGTTCGCCCCGGCGCTGGTGCTGTTCGAGAACTTTTCCACCGGCCGCTCGCTCTGGTGGAGCTTGTGGGCGTGCTGGATGAACTGGCGTTCGATACTGCTCTACAGCTTGGTCCTGGGCATGATCGGCATGGTTGCGCTGATCCTGCCGTTCGGCCTGGGCCTGCTGATTTTCGTGCCCTGGACGTTGACTTCGACCTATGCCGCCTATGAGGATATTTTTCCGCGCGCCGAACCACCCGATCCACCGGTTGAAGTCACATGAGATTAACCATCCCGTTCGGCATTCGTCACCTCCTGCTGGCTACTTTGCTGTGGGTGCCGGCGCTGCATTCGGCCGCCGAGCCGGCCAGGTTCAGCGACGCGCTGTACGCCAAGTTTCAGCATCCGCGCTGCCTGCAATGCCACCAGTTCAACAGCCGGGCGCATAACGGCCGCGCTTACAACTCGCACCGCGCTCGCTATCTGTGCGACAACTGCCATACCCAGCGGCTGACCGGCCTGGCGCGCGGTGTATGGATGGCGCCGCATGAAAAAATGGACTGGACCGGCTTGAGCCCGCAAGCAACCTGTCTGATCGCCAAGCGCAACCTGGGCAGTGGCGACGTCGACCGCAAGCTGCTTGAGCACCTGCTGCATGACGAACGCGTGCACTGGGCGCTGGATAACGGCATGACGCCGATGGGCAAGTTCCCCCCGGTGCCGGGCGGATCGGCGGCCTGGGCGCGCGATGTGCGGGCCTGGGCGGAAGGCGGCATGCTGTGCGAGTGATCTGATGAACTGACAACACCAACTGACAACACCATAAAACAGGGAGAAAAATGATGGCCATCACCGATTGGCCGGCGAGCGAGCGGCCGCGCGAAAAATTGCTGGAACGCGGCGCGGCGGCGCTGTCGGATGCCGAACTGCTGGCGATCTTTCTACGCGTCGGGGTGCCGGGAAAAAGCGCGGTCGATCTGGCGCGCGAGCTGCTCGACCGCTTCAACGGACTGAATCACCTGTTCGCCTCCGACCTCGCCGCCTTCAGCGCCACGCCCGGCATGGGACCGGCCAAGTACGCGCAACTTCAGGCGGTGCTGGAAATGGCCAAACGCGCGCTCGGCGAGGAAATGCGTCAGGGCGACGCGCTGAGTTCGCCGCAAACCGTGCGCGATTACCTGCAACTCAAATTGCGCGGTCTCGGCCATGAAGTGTTCATGGTGCTGTTTCTCGACAGCCAGAACCGGGTGCTGGCCGCCCCCGAACTGTTTCGCGGCACGTTGACCCAGACTTCGGTCTATCCCCGGGAAGTGGTCAAACAGGCGCTGGCCTGGAACGCCGCCGCAGTCATCCTGGCCCACAACCACCCGTCCGGCGTCGCCGAGCCCAGCCAGGCCGACCGCTGGCTCACCGACCAATTGAAAGCCGCGCTGGGATTGGTGGACGTGAAGGTGCTGGATCACATCATCGTTGCCGGCAGAGACGGTTTGTCGTTCGCCGAACGCGGATGGCTTTGACTGCGACGATATCGCCGTGATATAAACGTCGGCTTTCCGATTCAGCCATTTTAAGAGGTAATCGCTCATGGCACGTGTATGTCAGGTCACCGGCAAGAAGCCGATGGTGGGGAACAATGTGTCCCACGCCAACAACAGAACCAAACGTCGTTTTCTGCCCAACCTCCAATACCGCCGCTTCTGGGTGGAAAGCGAGAACCGTTGGGTACGTCTGCGTCTTTCCAATGCCGGCCTGCGTCTGATCGACAAGAACGGTATCGATGCTGTCCTGGCCGATCTGCGCGCCAGCGGCGTACTTTGATAGGAGCGCATCATGGCTAAAGGCGGACGCGACAAGATCAAGCTGGAGTCCACTGCGGGCACCGGCCATTTCTACACCACCACCAAGAACAAGAAGACCATGCCCGGCAAGATGGAGATCAGCAAGTTCGATCCCGTCGCGCGCAAGCATGTGGCTTACAAGGAAACCAAGCTGAAGTGATTCGGCTTGATCCAGAAAAAACCCCGCTTAGGCGGGGTTTTTTATTGCCTGCTCTACAACGTCACCCCGGCGCAGGCCGGGGTCCAGATCGTTGATCCGCCTGACGCCTCACCCCACCTTCGGCAGCCGTTCCAGCGCCGCCTGGATTTCGTGTTCGGGATACTCGAAATCGACCAGTTCACCGGCGAAATACTTGTCGTAGCTGGCCATGTCGAAATGACCGTGGCCGGACAGGTTGATCAGCAGCGTCTTCGGCTTGCCGCTGGCCTTGCAGCGCAGGGCTTCGTCGATGGCGGCGCGGATGCCGTGGCAGGACTCCGGCGCCGGAATGATGCCCTCGGCGCGGGCAAACAGCACACCGGCCTCGAACGTGGCCACCTGCGGCACCGCCACCGCCTCGATCAGCTTCTCGTGGTAAAGCTGCGAGATCAGCGGCGACACGCCGTGGTAACGCAACCCCCCGGCGTGTATGCCGGGCGGCATGAAATCGTGGCCCAGCGTGTACATCTTCATCAGCGGCGTGAAGCCGGAGGCGTCGCCGAAGTCATAGGCATAGACGCCCTTGGTCAGACTGGGACAGGAGGTCGGCTCGACCGCCACGCAGCGCAGATTCTCGGCGCGCTTGTCACCCGCCGCCTTGTCCGCCAGGAAGGGGAACGCCACGCCGGCGAAATTGCAGCCGCCGCCGCAGGGCGCGAAGATCATGTCCGGGTAGTCGCCCACCTTTTCGAACTGCTTCTTGGCTTCCTGACCGATGATGGTCTGGTGCAGCAGAACGTGATTCAGCACCGAACCCAGCGCGTAGTTGGTAACAGCGCGGCTGGCGGCTTCTTCGACGGCTTCCGAAATGGCGATGCCCAGGCTGCCCTGATTGTCCGGGTCGGCCGCCAGAATGCCACGTCCGGTCTCGGTCAGATTGGTCGGGCTGGCGAACACCTCGGCGCCCCAGGTCTGCATCATCGAACGCCGGAACGGCTTCTGCTGATAAGACACCTTGACCATGTAGACGCGGATTTCCATGTCGAACATCTGTCCGGCCAGCGCCAGCGAACAGCCCCACTGGCCGGCGCCGGTTTCGGTAGTCAGCCGGTTGATGCCCGCCACCTTGTTGTAATAGGCCTGCGGGATCGCCGAATTGGGCTTGTGCGAGCCGGCCGGCGACACGCCTTCGTACTTGTAATAAATCTTGCATGGTGTGCCCAGCGCCTGTTCCAGACGGTGCGCGCGGAACAACGGCGACGGCCGCCACAAGCGATATATCTCGCGCACCGGTTCCGGAATCGCGATCCAGCGTTCGCTGGACATTTCCTGCTCCAGAATGTTCATCGGGAAGATCGCCCCCATCTTCTCCGGCCCCACTGGCTGGCCATCCGGCCCCAGCGGCGGCAAGGGTTTGTTGGGCATATCCGCCACCACGTTGTACCAATGCGTGGGGATGTCGGATTCGTCGAGCAGAATCTTGGTTTGCGACATTACGGTCTCCGGGATCAAACGAATAAAAAAGGGCTCACGCAGCGCGCGAGCCGACTCCACGCCGGCAGCCTCCCCCGGCCAGCCACGCGCCGGGCAACTATACTCGCGCGCATCGTCTACTGAAATTGCCTCCGCTCAACCATGTCCCAAATTGATCTGACCGAACACACCCTCGATTCACGCGACGAATACAAGGGCCGCCTGCTGCACGTCAAAAAAGACCGGGTACGCCTACCCAATGGCGCCGAATCGACACGTGAATACATCGTCCATCCCGGCGCGGCGGTGATCCTGCCGATCTTCGACAACGGCGACATCCTGCTCGAACGCCAGCACCGCTACCCGCTGCACCGCGACTTCCTCGAACTGCCGGCCGGCAAGTTCGACCCGGATGAGACAGAACTGGCCTGCGCGCAACGCGAATTGCAGGAAGAAACCGGCTATCTGGCGCGCGAATGGCGCGAACTGCCGACCTTCTACCCGTGCATCGGCTATTCCAATGAACGCCTGGTCTATTTCCTGGCCCATGGCCTGGAGTTCAGCGGCGAGAACATGGACGAGGACGAATTCCTGGAAATCCTGCGCGTGCCGTTCGCCGAAGCCATGGCGATGGTCGGCGACGGGCGCATCAATGAAGCGAAGACGGTGATGGGGTTGTTGTGGTTTGAGCGGTTTGGAGGCGGAAAATAAGCTTGCTGCGCTGGCGGCACCTCTTATGCACTCGGGAACCAGTAGGAAACCCTGTGTCCACTCGGAAAAAATGGATCATGTTCATGATGAGTCGTCAGACATGCGCAAACGAATGCACACCCGCCAGCCTTTCCCCAATTTCAGCCTCCGCCACTTTCAGATCGTGAGCAGTTTGAAGATTGAGCCAGTACTGCGGCGACTGATCGAAGGCGCGCCCAAACAGCAATGCCAGTTCCGCTGTGACCGGGCGCGTTCCATTGACGACATGGGAAATCCGCATCGGCGAGATGCTGACGGCGCGAGCGAACTCGGCTTGGGAAATGCCCATTTCAGTCAGGATTTCGCTCAAAAACTCGCCGGGATGAATGACTGGCAGGTTGTTTTTCAACATCGTGGTTTCCTTAGTGGTAATCGACGATTTCCACGTCGTGAGCATCGCCGTTCTCGAAGCGAAAACAGACTCGCCACTGGTCGTTGATGCGGATGCTCCATTGCCCAACGCGGCCGTGTGCCAAAGCTTCCAGGCGGTTCGACGGCGGCAGGCGCAAGTCCTCGATACGGGTTGCGCTATCCAACTGGGTCAAGCGCATCACAGCGCGTTTGAGGATGTCCGGTGGTAACCGCCTCGACTTGCCGGTAGCAAAAAAACTTTCCGTTTCGGAATTGGCAAAGGTACGAATCATGCGAACGACAATAAACAAATTGTTTATGCCGGTCAAGTGGCGGGAGCTCGCCGGACTTTTTCAGTCGTCTCGCCGTTCTGCTTGCGCCTGATAAACTGGCCCTCGCTCCGCAATTCCGTATTCCATCATGTCCCTCGCCAGCCTCGAACAACTTGCCAATGCCGTGCGCGAATTCGGCCGTGAACGCGACTGGCACCTGTATCACACGCCGAAAAACCTGACCGCCGCGTTGATCGTCGAAGCCGCCGAACTGCTGGAACCGTTTCAGTGGCTGACGCCGGAACAGAGCCTCAACCTGCCGCCGGCGAAGCGGGAAGCGGTGCGCCAGGAAATGGCCGATGTGCTGATCTATCTGGTCAGTCTGGCGAATTGCCTGGAGGTTGATCTGCTCAAGGCCGCCGAGGATAAACTGGAGATCAACGCCGCCAAGTACCCGGTCGACAAGGCCAAGGGGTCTTGCGCGAAGTCCCATGAACTCTAAGTCCGAGCCGAGCATGAGCCACTTCAAACACCATTTGTTTTTCTGTCTGAACCAACGCGAGGACGGCGCCGCCTGCTGCAGCGACCATGACGCCGAGGCGATGTTCGAACACGCCAAGAAGAAGGCGAAAAAACTCGGCCTGCATGGCAAGGAAGGCAACTGCCGGGTCAACCGCGCCGGCTGTTTCGACCGTTGCGGTGAAGGCCCGGTCTGCGTGGTGTATCCGGACGCGGTCTGGTACACCTACGTCGATCAGGATGACATCGACGAAATCGTCGAATCACATCTGCGCGACGGCAAAATCGTCGAACGGTTGAAAATCTGATTCTGTGACGAAACAGCACAAACTGCGCATCAAGGGTCCGGTCGGGGCGATCGAGACGCTGATCGAAGAACCGGTCGGGGTGTTTGCCAACGCCCCGCTGGGGCTTGCGTTGATCGCGCATCCGCATCCGCTGAAAGGCGGCAGCCTGGACAACAAGGTGGCCTGGACACTGGCGCGCGCGGCGCTGGCCCGCGGGCTGGTGGCGGTGCGGCCCAACTTTCGCGGCGTCGGCGGCAGCGCCGGCGAGTTCGACCACGGCATCGGCGAAACCGCTGATCTGCTGGCGCTGGCGGCAGCGATAACCGCCCACTACGGCAAACTGCCGTGGACGTTGATGGGCTTCTCCTTCGGCGCTTATGTGCAGCACCGCGTCGCCCGCGAACTAGCGGCGATCCGCCTGATCATGGTCGGGCCGGCGGTATCGATGTACGCCTTCGAAGCCACCCGCGTCCCGACCACCATCCTGCACGGCACTGAAGACGAAGTGATCCCATTCCAGGCCGCCCGCGACTACGCCGACACCCACGCCATTCCGCTGATCGCCATCGACGGCGCCGGGCATTTCTTTCACGGCAAGCTGCGCGAGTTGCAAAGCCAGGTTGAAGCCCTTTGCAAGCCATGACCTCGCCCCTGATTCTGCGCGGCCTGTGCAAATCCTACGGCGGCGCGCGCGTCGTCGATGGTCTCGATCTGGAGCTCGAACCTGGCCGCTGTCATGGCCTGCTCGGCCCCAATGGCGCCGGCAAGACCACGACTTTGCGACTGGCGTTGGGATTGATCGGCGCCGATGCCGGCACGGTCGATCTGCTCGGTTATCCGATGCCTGAACAGGCCGCGCTGGCGCGGCGCAAGGTCGGCGTGGTGCCGCAGATCGACAGCCTCGACCCGGATTTCACGGTACGCGAAAACCTGCTGACCTATGGCCGCTATTTCGGCATGAAGGGTCGCGAGATCGAAGCGCGGATTCCCTATCTGCTGGAATTCTCGGGCCTGGCCGGCAAGGCCGACGCGCCGATCAACAATCTGTCCGGCGGCATGAAACGCCGGCTGACGCTGGCGCGCGCGCTGGTCAATGATCCCGATCTGATCTTCCTGGACGAACCCACCACCGGCCTCGACCCGCAGGCCCGCCACCTGATCTGGCAGGGGCTACGCCGGCTGATCGGACAAGGCAAGACACTGTTGCTGACGACGCATTTCATGGACGAGGCGGAACGCCTGTGCGACGTGATCAGCGTGCTCGACCAGGGCCGCGTCATCGTCCGCGGCAGTCCGCGCGAACTGATCCGGCAGCATATCGAACCGCACGTCGTGGAAATCTTCGGCGATGGCTTGAACGAATGGAAAACCTGCGCCATTTCCGACCCAGCCGCGCAGCGGCTCTCGACGCTCTCCTCCCCCGCAGGCGGGGGAGGGGCTGGGGGAGAGGGCTTCTGCCGGCGCTGCGAAACCGCCGGCGAAACGCTGTTCTGCTACACCGACACGCCGGAAATAGTAGTGGCGGAACTGGAAGCCCAGCCCGGCCTGCGCTACCTGCATCGCCCGGCGAATCTGGAAGATGTGTTCCTCAAACTGACCGGGCGGGATCTGCGTGATTAACCTCAACTGGTATCCCGTCTGGCGGCGCAACTTCCTGGTCTGGAAGAAGCTGGCGATCCCGTCGCTGCTCGGCAATCTGGCCGACCCGATGCTGTACATGCTGGGTCTGGGCTACGGCCTTGGCGGCCTGTTGCAGGCGGTGGACGGCGTGCCGTATCTGAACTTCCTGGCCGCCGGCACGCTGGCCTACAGCGTGATGAACAGCGCGACGTTCGAGACCCTGTATTCGGCGTTCTCGCGCATGCATGTGCAGAAGACCTGGGAGGCGATCCTCAACACGCCGTTGACGTTGAAAGACGTGCTACTCGGCGAACTGGCCTGGGCGACATCGAAAAGCCTGCTGTCGGCGGCGGCGATCATGCTGGTGATCTGGGCGCTCGGCCTGTACGCCGATTTCGGCATGACCCTGGCCTTGCTGCCGGTGGCGCTGCTGACCGGCTTCTGCTTCGCCGGCATGGGCCTGGCGATCAACGCGGTATCGCCGAATTACGATTTCTTCCTGTACTACTTCACGCTGGCGATCACGCCAATGATCCTGTTGGGCGGCGTGTTCTATCCGCCGTCCGCGTTGCCGGTCTGGCTGGCCGACATCGCCGCCTGGCTGCCGCTGACCCACGCCATCGAACTGGCGCGACCGCTGGTGCTGGGGCGGATACCGTCGGACATCCTGTTGCACGGGCTAGCGTTGATCGGCTACGGTCTTGTCGGCTTCTCGGCGGCGTTGGTGCTGACCCAGCGCCGGTTATTGAAGTAGCTGGGTAGGTTGGGCAAAGCGCCTACTTCCGATTGCTGCCCGCCACCAACCGGTATTCCACCAGCCGGCATTCCAGCGGGCCGTTGTAGAGCGGGATGCGGCGCGTGGTTTGCAGGCCGATGCGTTTGGGCAACTCCGGGTCGGCGGAGAGCAGGAACACCGTCCAGCCAGGGAAGTGCTGTTTCAGGTTGTCGCCGATTTCCTTGTAGAACGGACCGAGGTCTTCCTCGCTACCCATGCGCACGCCGTAGGGCGGATTGGTCACGATAAAGCCGCCGTCAGTCGGCGGGTCGACGTTGAGGAAATCCGCTTCCATCAGGCGCACGCAGTCGAACAGGCCGGCGGCGCGCAGGTTGAGACCGGCGGCGCGGACCATCGCCGGGTCGATGTCGGAGCCGAAGATCGGCAGCGGCTGGCGTTCCAGCACGGCGGCTTCGGCGTCCTTGTGCAGGCGCAGCCATTCGATGCGGTCGAAGGTTTTCAGATTCTCGAAGGCGAAATGCCGGCGCAGGCCGGGAGCGATGTTGAGCGACATCATCGCCGCTTCGAGCAGGATGGTGCCGCCGCCCATCATCGGGTCGTACAGCGGCGTGCCGGGTGTCCAGCCGGACAGCAGCAGCATGCCGGCGGCGAGGTTCTCGTTGAGCGGCGCGCCGGAGGGTTGCACGCGGTAGCCGCGCCGGTTCAGCGGTTCGCCGGAGAGATCCAGATACAGCGTGTAGCGGTCGGAACTGAGGAACAGCGTCAGCGGGATATCCGGCTTGCGGGTGTTGACGCTGGGGCGTTCGTTGACGGCGGCGCGGAAACGGTCGCAGATCGCATCCTTGATGCGCAGGCTGACGAAATTCAGGCTGGGCAGCGGGCTGTTCTTGCCCACCGTGGTCACCGCGATGGTGCGCGTGACCTCGAACCAGGACGGCCAATCCAGCGCCAGCGCGGCCTGGTAGAGGTCTTCCTCTTTCTTGTAATGGCCCTCGCCGACCCGCCACAGCACGCGAATCGCCAGCCGGCTCCACAGATTGATTTTCCAGCCGGTGCGCATGTCGCTGATGAAGCCGACACCGCCGGAAGCCGGCACGATGTCGGTGGCGCCGAGTCCATCGAGTTCCTTGCACAGTTCTTCCTCCAGGCCGCGCGGGCAGGAGGCGAAGAATTGGTAGCCGACCGACGCGCGCTGGGTAGAACGCGGTTGCGCGGCGGGTTTGTCTTGACCGAGTCGATCGTAAGCCGTCATGGCGCCGCGTTGGCCTTCGGGCTTGCCGGTGGGTTTCCCATAAGACGGACGCGACGCCGCCTCCCGGGTCGCGTCGCCGATCTCCCGCCGGCGCGGGTTCGGCGGGTAAGCCGATTTGCGCCGCGGCGCAAAGTCGCCATCGGGCGTTGGCGGCGTGGCTCGATCACGCTCGACATGGCCGGCGCGGCCTGAACTTCTGCCGCGCCCGCCAGTCTCTGGCTGAGCATCCGACGGGCCCGCGTAACCAGGCCGCTCCGGGCGAGCATTGCGCCGCGGCTTGTCGGCATAGGGCTTGGCGGGAGTGGATTCCGGACGTACCTTTTTCCTGATCGTCGGTGTTTCTGACGTATTTTTCTCCACCAAGCCCGGCGCCGCGATGCGGGTTCGCGGCGTGTGTCTGCCGCGTACCGGC
The DNA here is from genome assembly GCA_020061585.1 of Betaproteobacteria bacterium. GTDB lineage: Bacteria > Pseudomonadota > Gammaproteobacteria > Burkholderiales > Thiobacillaceae > PFJX01. The sequence goes on from JAGUXX010000279.1 coordinate 13,786, forward strand.
GGACGCCAGCCGGCTTCCTCTTTATTGGCGGGCTCGCCAGCCGCATCGGGTTTAATGCGTAGCGTATTGCGTTTAGGTTTATCTGATGACGAAGACAAAAGCATTCCTCAAAAAACTGCAACCCAGCCCGGTCTCGGCGATTCTGATCGGGCTGATCGTGTATCTCTGGTTCCGTCCGCCGGCATTCGTCGATGAACTGGCCTATGCCGCGCCGGATGTTCCCGCCCTGCCCGGCCAGCGCTTGAGCGACCTGCAAGGCAAAGTGGTGCTGGTGAATTTCTGGGCCACCTGGTGCCCCTATTGCCGCCATGAAATGCCCGCGATGCAAGCGTTCTATCATCAAAACAAGGCGCAAGGTTTCGAGATTGTCGCCTACAGCCTGGATAATACCCAAACCGAGGTTGACGCTTTCATGCGCGAAAAAGGCTATTCGTTCGCGGCGCCGTTGGCCACCCAGGAAACACGCATGGCGTTCGGCGATGTCTCACGGGTGCCGCTGTCGTTCATCATCGACCGTGACGGCGTGGTGCGACACAAGATCGCCGGCCAGGTCCACGCCGGTCGGCTGGACGATCTGATCACGCCATTGTTGAGAGCTACTGCGGCTGCGCCGACTTCATCTCGGTGAGCAAGCGTTCCATTTCACGCCGGTAATAGACGAAGTCCATTTCCGGGCAAGGCGCGCCGAGCCGGGTGACGACGGCGGAAACCTGGCCGCGATGATGTGCGTAATGGGTGAACAGGTGCGTCAGGCCGTCGCGCACCCACATGGTATGCGGTTTGCCATCGCTACCGGAAAAGGCGAACTGGCTGTCGAAGAATTCCGATGGCTGCGCTTCCAGCCAAGTTTGCAGCTTGCGTGTCTCGCGCCGCAAGGCCAGCTTGAGATCGCGCCAATCGGGATTGTTGATGACCCGGTAATTCGCCGCGAAATGTTCGCCCTGCAAACGCGCCAGCCAGGACTGGCTGACCGTCAGGATATGGTCGACGGTGTGATGAATGCTGTTGAAGAACAGCCCCTGATCGCTGCCGATGACATCGGGCTGGAGATAATCCAGCGCCGTGAACATCACTTCATTGGCCCAATGCTGATAGTCGGCTTGCACGACGAAATGGTTTTTCCATGTATACATATGACCTTATTCCTTGGCTGTTCAGCGATTCGTTATTCGAAGTCAGCAGCGGAGATATCGGCTCGCGGCCGGAACACCGAATACGTATTGGCCGCGAGATGCATGACTTTTCCTTTGAAGCGAACTATAGCCAATCCGCGGCCGCATGAGGAATATCACTTCAATTCGCTGGTCCAGTTCAACCTCGGCACCATGCTCTCGGTGGCCTGGATATCGCCATCGGCGGCGATGAACAGGGCCATGCCGATGCCCATTTTGTCGGCCAGTCGTCGCCAATCCGTCGGGCCGGCGATGAACAGCGGCTTGCTGGCGACATCCGACAAGGTGCCGGCGTTCGCGCCCCGCGCGATCACCGTCACCGCCCGCGCCTGCCTGGCCGGCCAGCCGCTGCGCGGGTCGATCAGATGGCAATATCGCTCGCCGTTCAACTCGAAGTAACGCTGATAGTCGCCAGACGTGCCGATCGCCTCGCCGTCGCGCAATTCCAGTGTCGCCAGCGCGCCGGCGCGGCGCGGATCCTGGATGCCCACCCTCCAGGCCTGTCCACCTTTGCCGCCCAGCGCGATGATGTTGCCGCCGATGTTGATCAAGGCGTTGTCGACGCCCTGGCTCTTCAGGTACGCCGCCGCCCGATCCAGCGCATAGCCCTTGGCATAACCGCCCAGATCGAGACGAACCGCCGGGTTGGTGGCGATCAGCAGATCGCCATCGAAGCGCAGATCGGCCATGCCCGGCATCGCTTTGGTCAGCGCCTCGATTTGCTTGGGATCCGGCAAGCGCGGTTCAAAAGTATCGGAATGAAACCCCCACAGCCGCACCAGATTGCCGATGGCCGGGTTGAACAGAGCTTCGGCGCGCGCCGACAAGCGCTGCGCATCGCGCAGCATCGCCGCCAACTCCGGCGTCAGGGGCGCCTTGGCCGGATGCTCAGTAGATGCGCGTGCAATCAGCGCGTTGACCTGTTCTAGCGCCCCCGGCTGCCAGGCATGCAAGGTCTCGTGCATGACATCGAAATCCTTCAATACCTGGTCGGTCACCCGCCGCGCCTTGTCCTCCGCTTCACCATAAACCGTGATTTCCACCAGGGTGCCGAACACGTAGGACTGCTGCTTGTGCAACTTCTGGCCGCAACCGGCGAGCAGCAGCAGCAGCGCAAATGTCGCCATCACCTTCAACCGCACAGGCCGCGCCGTGCGCGACATTGGCGGTGCGGCGGTGCGCATGGCGCACCCTACGGATTCACCTTTCACCTTTCACCTTTCACCTTTCACCTTTCACCTTTCACCTTTCACCTTTCACCCTTCACCTTTCACCTTTCACCTTTCACCTTTCACCTTTCACCTTTCACCCTTCACCCTTCACCCTTCACCGCTTTCTCCAGCGCATCGACAAACATCGCCGCGACATCAAAGCCGGTCTGCTGGGTGATTTCCTGGAAACAGGTCGGGCTGGTGACGTTGACCTCGGTCAGACTGTCGCCGATCACATCCAGCCCGACCAGCAGCAGGCCGGCTTGTTTCAGCGTCGGGCCGAGCGCGCGGGCGATTTCCCAATCCCGCTCGGTCAACGGGCGCGCCACGCCGGTGCCGCCGGCGGCCAGGTTGCCGCGCGTCTCGCCTTCCGCCGGAATCCGTGCCAGGCAATACGGCACCGCCTCGCCGTCGATGATCAGGATACGTTTGTCGCCATCCTTGATTGCCGGCAGATAGCGCTGCGCCATGATGGTTTCCGCGCCGTTGCGGGTCACGGTTTCCAGGATGGCCCCCAGATTCGGGTCACCCGGCCGCAAGCGGAAGATGCCGCTGCCGCCCATCGCATTGAGTGGCTTGACCACGATGTCGCCGTGTTGCGCGAGAAATTCCCGAATCAACGCCGCGGCGTTGCTGACCAAGGTCGGCGCGATGAACTGCGGAAAACGAGCGATGGCCAGCTTCTCGTTGTAGTCGCGCAGCGATTGCGGCCGGTTGAACACCCGCGCGCCCTGCCGCTCGGCCATTTCCAGCAGCCAAGTGGCGTACAGATAAGCCTGATCGAACGGCGGATCGGTGCGCATGATCACCGCGTCGAAATCCGCCAGATCGCGCCATTCGGCTTCGCTTTCGGCAAACCACGGGTCGCCAGTTCTCTCCCCTGATGCGTCATTCCGGCGCAGGCCGGAATCCAGAAGCTCCGTTACACTGGACATCGGTTCTTGTCGGCTTGACGCATTCAAAGCGGTATCGGCAAGCGTGATCGCCCGCGCGCGCCCCATCACCCGACCATCCCGCCAAGCCAGATCACCGGCCAGCATGGCGTACAGCCCATGCCCGCGCCGCGCCGCCTCGACCAGCATGGCGTAGGTGGAATCCTTGTAGGTCTTGAGGCCGGCCAGGGGGTCGGCGATGAACAGGAGTTTCATGTTTTCGGCTCCGTCAGCTCCAGTTCCAGCGCCGAGGCCAGTGCCGCCAGACGCGCCAGCACGCCATAAGTGTAGAAGCGGTTGACCGGGGCGTCCGGGCGCAGGCCGCCGTCGCAGTAGCTGCCGGTGGCGTCGAACGCCAGCGGCACGAAATGCATGCCGGCGGCGTTGAGGTTTTCGTCGATGCCGCGGCTGGTGTGGACGCGGTAGAAGCCGCCGACGACGAAGTGGTCGATCATGTACACCACCGGTTCGGCCACCGCTTCGTTGATGCTTTCGAAAGTCGGCACGCCTTCCTGTACCAGCACCTGGGTGACTTCGAGACCTTCCTTGACCACCGCCATCTTGTTGCGCTGCTTGCGGTTGAGGTCGCGCACGTCATCCACCGATTTCACCGTCATGATGCCCATGCCGTAGGTGCCGGCGTCGGCCTTGACGATGACGAAAGGTTCGCGCTCGATGCCGTATTCGAGGTACTTGGCGCGGGTTCTGGCCAGTACCGCGTCGACGTGATGCGCCAGGCACTCCTCGCCGACGCGGGCCTGGAAATTCACCTCGCCGCAATTGGCGTGATACGGGTTGATCAGCCACGGATCCATGCCGATCAGCGCGGCGAATTCGCGCGCGACCTGATCGTAGGCGCTGAAGTGATTGGATTTGCGCCGCGTCGCCCAGCCGGCGTGCAGCGGCGGCAGCATGGTTTGCGTCGGGTCCAGGCCTTGCAGTATGGCCGGCGCGCCGGCCGACAAATCGTTGTTGAGCAGAATGGAACACGGGTCGAAACGCGCATGGTGTTGCGATTCCGGATCGAGCAGCAGCCGGTTGCCTTCGCGGCGCACCGGCTCCAGCGTCAACTGACCGCCATCGGGCAGATCCAGCGTCAGCGGTTCTTGCAAGTCGGGGATCAGACTGCCGAAACGCACGGTGAGGCCGGTCTTGCGGATGATGTCGGCCAGCGCGGCGACGTTTTGCAGATAGAACAGATTGCGCGTGTGGTTCTCGGGAATGATCAGGAAGCGCCGCGCATCGCCGCACATCTTTTCCACGCCGACCTGCGCCGCCTGCACCGCCAACGGCATGAACTCGGGATTCAGGTTGTTGAAGCCGCCGGGAAACAGGTTGGTATCCACCGGCGCCAGCTTGAAGCCGGCATTGCGCAGATCGACCGAACTGTAGAACGGCGCGGCGTGTTGCATCCACTGGCGGCGGAACCAGTGCTCGATGTCGGTCTGGGATTCGATGACATGCCGCTCCAGTTCAAGCAGCGGGCCGGTCAGGGCGGTAGTGAGATGGGGGACCATGGCGTTACGTCAATTAAGGCATTACGCCAAGTTTATCCTTGAAACAGCAGTTGAACCCGTCCGAGGGCGGGGTGGAGAAGCCGGCTGGCAAGGCGCGACAACGAGTCATGCCGAGGCATGGCGAGGCGGAGCAAC
>JAGUXX010000306.1 GCA_020061585.1 Betaproteobacteria bacterium
CAATTACGCGGTGACCGGCTTGTATTTCTATGACAACCGGGTGGTGGATGTGGCGAAGAACATGAAACCTTCGGCGCGCGGCGAGCTGGAGATTACCGACGTCAACAAACAGTATCTGGCCTGGAATGCGCTGAATGTATCGATCATGGGCCGCGGCATGGCTTGGCTGGATACCGGTACGCATGAATCGCTGCTGGAGGCTTCGTTGTTCATTCAGACCATCGAGAATCGGCAAGGTTTGAAGATTGCCTGCCCGGAGGAAATCGCGTTCCGCCAGGGCTATATCGATGCGGAACAGGTGGCAAGGTTGGCGGAGCCGTTGAAGAAGAATGCGTATGGGCAGTATTTGCTGGGGATGTTGAGCGAGAAGGTGTTTTAGGGGGGTCTGGGCCGGCGCTTACGTAGCGCCCGATAAAGATCGTCATCCCGGCGCAGGCCGGGATCCAGAAGGGTTAATGGTGATTGACTCCCTGGATTCCCGTCTCCGCGGGATAAGCAGAGACTTGGCGAGTGCTGTTTGCTCGCCTAGTCGGTTGCTTAGTAGCTTTATCAATGACGGGCCTGGGCTTAACTTAACGGCATTGGCCCCGGATTACCCCTTTCCGGGGTGACCTAGGGAAACACTGCACTATTCGTCATCCTAGCGAATGCGGGGATCCAGTACCTTGATTTCACTGGGTTCCCTCATGCGCGGGAACGACGAAAACTCATGAATCAGCGTTTTCCTAGATCAATTTTGTAACTGGGATTAAAGGTGTCCACATGAAACCATCGCAAGTTCTAGATTCGCACCGGGAAGCCATTCGACATGTTGTTGAATCTCACCGGGCGCGAAATGCGCGTGTTTTTGGCTCTGTTGTCCACGGTTGCGACACCGCTGACAGCGACCTGGACATTTTGATTGATCCCACGCCGGAAACGACACTTTTTGATATTGGCGCAATCCGTCACGAATTGCTGCAACTCCTTGGTATACCGGTTGATGTGTTGACGCCGAAGGCACTGCCTGAAAAATTCCGTGCAACTGTGCTTGCTGAGGCTTTGCCTATATGACTCGGGATCAGCAAAGGCTTTCTGATTACCTGGCGCATATCCTTGAAGCCATTGAGCGCATCGAACGCTATACCGATGACATGGTTGAGGTTACGTTTCTTGAAAATCAGATGGCGCAGGATGCCGTGATCCGCAACCTTGAAATCATTGGCGAGGCCAGTCACAACATTGATATCCATTACCCAGCGTTCGTGTCTGCAAACCCTGCGTTACCTTTGGCCTACGCCTATCAGATGCGCAATGCCGTGGCACATGGATATTTCAAAGTGGACATGGAGATTGTCTGGAAGACGATCCAAAGCGATTTGCCAGGTCTTTACCAACAGGTGAAGTCAGCGTTGGCTGCCGAATTACCAATGAATGGCCATTCTGAAGGGCAGAGTTTGATATGACTAGCAAAGGCATCATCCTCGCCGGCGGCTCCGGCACCCGTTTGTATCCGGCCACGCTGGCGGTATCCAAGCAACTGCTGCCGATCTACGACAAACCGAGGATCTATCACCCGCTGACCACGCTGATGCTGGCCGGCATGTGCGAGATTCTGATCATCTCCACACCGCAGGACACGCCGTGTTTCGCGGGAACGCTGCGGTGTGGTGGAGTTTGATGCAACCGGTCTCGCAATCAGTCTGGAGGAGAAACCCAAACAGCCGAAATCCAATTACGCGGTGACCGGCTTGTATTTCTATGACAACCGGGTGGTGGATGTGGCCCGCAACATGCAGGCTTCGGCGCGCGGCGAGTTGGAGATTACCGATGTCAACAAACAGTATCTGGCGTGGAATGCGCTGAATGTGTCGATCATGGACCGCGGGGCGAAATGGCGCTTACATATCGCCCGATAAAGATCGTCATCCCGGCGCAGGCCGGGATCCAGAAGGGTTGATGGTGGTGGTCTAACTGGATTCCCGCCTTCGCGGGATAAGCAGAGACTTGGCGAGTATTGTTTGCTCGCCAAGTCGGTTGCTTAGTAGCTTTATCAATGACGCAAGGGTGTCATTGCGAGCGATGGCGCGGTAATCCTGAGGCATGTGTTGTGAGCGATAACGATCTATTCAAAAAGGGCATTGTATGAACGTGATTGAAACGAAACTCCCCGAAGTCCTGCTGCTGGAACCGAAAGTGTTCGGCGATGCGCGCGGCTTTTTCATGGAAAGCTGGAACAAGCAGACCTTCGCCGAGCGCGGGCTGAATCTGGATTTCGTGCAGGACAACCATTCCCGCTCGGCGCGCGGTGTGTTGCGCGGTATTCACTATCAGATCAAGCAGCCGCAGGGCAAACTGGTGCGGGTGGTGGCCGGCAGCGTGTTCGATATTGCTGTTGATCTGCGCAAGTCTTCGCCGCATTTCGGCAAGTGGGTGGGCTATGAACTTTCAGCCGAGAACCAGCGCATGTTGTGGGTGCCGCCGGGCTTCGGGCATGGGTTTCTGGTGCTGTCGGAAAGTGCCGACTTTCTTTACAAGACGACCAACTACTACGCGCCGGAGTGGGACCGGGGCGTGCGCTGGGATGATCCGGAAATTGGCATTGATTGGCCGCTGGCCGAGCTGCGGGGTATCGCGCCGCAACTTTCCGCCAAGGATCAGGCGCAACCGCTGTTGAAGGATGCGGAGGTGTTCGCATGAGCGCGCGCATCTTGCTGACCGGTTGTCGCGGCCAAGTGGGTTGGGAACTGGCGCGCAGTTTGTCGACGTTGGGCGAAGTGGTGGCGCTGGATTCCAGCCAGCTCGATCTGACCGATGTGGCGGCCATCCGTCGGGCGGTGGCCGACATCCAGCCACGCATCATCGTCAATCCGGCGGCGCATACGGCGGTGGACAAGGCCGAAAGCGAAACCGAGCGCGCCTATGCGCTGAACGCGACCGCGCCGGGGGTGCTGGCCGAGGAAGCAGAGAAACTCGGGGCGCTGCTGGTGCATTACTCCACCGATTACGTGTTTGACGGCAGCGGCGATCAAGCCCGCGTCGAAACCGATGCCACCGGGCCGCTCAATGTCTATGGCGCCAGCAAGCTGGCCGGTGAACAGGCGATTCAGGCGGCTTGCCGGCGGCATCTGATTTTCCGTACTTCGTGGGTGTATGGCGGGCGCGGGGCGAACTTTCTGCTGACCATGCGGCGGTTGATGCGCGAGCGGCCGGAACTGAAGATCGTCGCCGACCAGATCGGCGCGCCGACCTGGTGCCGCAATATTGCCGATGCGACGGCGCAGGTTCTGGCGCAGGTGAATTCGAACTTTGTCGGGGCCGACAAGCCGCAGCCTTGGGGCGTGTATCACCTGACCAATGCCGGCGAGACCAGTTGGCATGGCTTTGCGCAGGCGATTCTCGATCTGGACGCGCCGGATTCCGCAACCCGTTTGCTGCCCATCCCGAGCAGCGATTATCCGACCCCGGCCAAACGGCCGCTCAACTCGCGGTTGAACAACGACAAGCTGGAACGCGTGTTCGGCGTGCGTTTGCCGGATTGGCGGGTGGCGTTGCGGATGTGTATGGCGGGGTAGGTTGTGCGTCTTTGCGCGCAGGCCGGGATCCAGAAGGGTTGATGGTGGTGGTCTCCCTGGAATGGAACCCCGCCCCCCTCAACCGCACGCCCCTACCGCGCCGCAAGCGGTACAGAAATCGCAACCGTCTTTCTTGATCACCGTGGCGTTGCCGCATTCCTTGCAGACTGCGCCAGTCATGATGACTTTGGCGGGTTCGCCACTGGCCGAGGGCGGCAAGGACGGGGTTTGCAGGATGCCCATTTCCTTCACCGGCAGGCCGTCTTCGGTGAGGATGCCGAGCATGGCGTAGCGGTGGATGATCAGGCGTGCCAGGTAGGCGATGGTGGACGGCCAGTTGGTTTGCTTGGCACTCCCTGGCACGAAGGCCATGAAGTCGCCCAGCGGTTCCGGGTAGTTCAGCAGCTTGCGCAGTTTCATGCCGATCCAGGCCGGGTCCATCACGCGCATGTCGAGCGACAACAGTTTGCACAATCCGTCGAGGGCGCGCGGGTATTCGCCGGACAGCCAGACCGAATACGGCCGGGTGACGCCATCCGGCAGGGTGATTTCCTTGAGGCCGAGAACGAAGTCGTCGCCGGTATGCGGGTTGAGCACGTCGACGGTCCACGACAGCGTGCCGTCGGTGCCGGTTTTCGGCTCCTTGTGCGAGAACAGGGCGTCGAGAACAGGCGTTTCACCCGCGCCATCGAGCGCATTCAGATCTTCCAGGCGCCAACGCAGCAGTTGCGCGACGGCGGCGACCAGGCTGGGCATCTGGCGCGGTTCGCCATCAGGCGGGAAGGGAATCGCGCAGCTGTCGTCGCCGCGTGTTTTGGCCAGGGTATCGAGCTTGAGCTTGAGCCAGCCGCGATCGTTGGCGCGCATGTCCATCGACAGCGTCTTGGCGATGGCCCCGAGACCGCGCGGTTGTTCGGCGCCATTGACCCAGACTTCGAACGGCCAGGCGCGGCCTTCGCTTGCGCTGGGCTCCGTGTGGCCGACGAACAGCGCGAAGCTGCCGCAGTCGCTGTCGATCATGTAGCACCAGGCCGGGTTGCCGCCGGACAGCTTCGGCCGGCCGGGCCATTTCAGGCTTTCCAGCACCGGCGCCGGCAGCGCCTTGATTTCGATGCGCCGGTTGACGTCGGACAGTTCGAAATCTTGCGGCGATTTGGCGTGCGCGGCGGTGGTCTGGGCGCCCGGCGCTTCGGCGGTGGTGGACAGCACGCTGCCGAGCACGGCATTAGGCCTGTACGTTGCCAAGCCTTTCAGACCGGCCTTCCAGCCGGCGAAGTAGAGCCCTTCGAATTCGGTGTAGGGGTAGTCGGCCGGTACGTTGACGGTTTTGGAGATGGCCGAATCGACATACGGCGCGACGGCGGCGACGGCGTTCATGTGCGCGGTGGCGGAGATTTCCAGCGCGGTGACGAAGGCCGCCGGCAGTTGCGTGACATCGCCGCCCTGTTCGCGGAACAGCCGCCAGGCGTGGTCTTCCACCTGATATTCCTTCCAGCCGCCGTCGGCTTCGCGCTTTTTGCGCGTGTAGGCCCAGGAGAACGGTGGTTCGATGCCGTTGCTGGCGTTGTCGGCGAAAGCCAGCGAGATGGTGCCGGTGGGGGCGATGGACAGCAGGTGCGAGTTGCGCATGCCGTGCGCGCGGATGGCGTCCTTGATGTGTGCCGGCAGGCGGCTGGCGAAACTGCCGCCGGACAGATACAGATCGGCGTTGAACAGCGGAAACGCGCCACGCTCCTTGGCCAGTTCGACCGAGGCGAGGTAGGTCTGGTCGCGCATGAATTCAGCGATTTTGGTCGAGAAGGCCAGCGCATCCGGGGTGTCGTAACGCAATCCAAGCATCACCAACGCGTCGCCCAGGCCAGTGAAACCCAAGCCGACGCGGCGTTTGTTGTGCGCTTCGGCGCGTTGCTTTTCCAGCGGCCAAGCGGTCAGGTCGAGCACGTTGTCCAACGCCCGCACACACACCGGCAGCATCCGCGCGAGCCCGTCGAAATCGAAATTGGCCTGCTCGGTAAACGCCTGGCGCACGAAGCGGGTCAGGTTGACCGAACCGAGGCAGCAGCAGCCGTAGGGCGGCAAGGGTTGCTCACCACATTGTCCGGTAACCAGACCGTTGAAGATGACGCTGTTGTGGTCGGGCTGAGTCGTGTCGTACACCGCCTCGCGGCCGGCGTGGACAATGCTTGCGATGCGCGAAGTGAAGCGTTGAGTCTTGCGTAGCGCCTTGTCTTTTACCCATTCGAGGTACTTCGCATTCTTGTAGTCAAGCAGGAAACCAACCTCATTCATGAACACTTCGCGCGATTCACCATCGATGATCAGTTCGTGATCGGCCTGACAGTCGTACTCGCGGCGGCCACCCTTGCCGTCCGGCAGGAAACGAAGGCAGGCCTCGCGACGTTGACGGATACGGCAGAACACGCCCAGGTTTGCGAGCAGCATCTGGACTTCCCGCAGCAGACCGGGCTGGCTGGAGGCTAGGCGAACTGAGCAGCTTTGACTGTTGCCGGAGATGTTGACAGTTCCGTCAGCCTGAAACAGGGCGCGCAAATAACCCTTCACGCAGTCCTCATTGCCACGCCACACCACTTCCGGCACATGCAGCTTGGTGGCGCGAGTGAAACCATAGTGCGCCAGTACGCGCGCCAGCCTCACCGAGCGCACGAACACATGATTGCGCTGGGGCACGGCAACCGGACTGACTTGATATTCCCGACCGTTGGCGGCGAGGCCTGCGATAAGGAAATTGACGATACGCACGGTCTCGGTGGCGAGGGCGCGATCCTCATTCCAGAAGTTGATGATAGCGGCCTCTTGGCCGAGTCCCCGATTGGTGAAATGGCCGTCACCGGTAATCAACCCCAGTAATACACCCAGTTCCCTGCTGCCCTGCTGACCGAACTGGCCTTTGCCGGACTGCACCAGGATTTCGTCACCGGGGCGCAAATCCTTCAATTTCAGTTTGCCTCGTACGGTATAGAAGTCATGCCAGGCAGTGGCTTTGAGGCAATACCCATCCTCGGTGGTGACTTCATACACATCGGCCAGTTCTGCCGTCTTGAACGCTGGCTTGGCCGGTCGGGTTGCCACGCCACGCACCGACTCGTCCAAGGTGCGCCTATCCACGCTGGCTTCAAGGGAGACGCCCTGGGCATACAACTCACCAATAGGAACTAAACCGTATTGCGTCGCCAACCGGGTATCCGCCGTCACGCACGGGTTGGTTGCCTCGATGCTCTCGCAGTAATACAGATTGTTGTCGCGGTTGATCCGGTCGAGGAACAGGATGCCGGGTTCGGCGTGGTCGTAGGTGGAGGCCATGATCTGGGTCCACAGATCGCGCGCGCGGAATTTCTTGTACACCCACAAGCCATCGCTCTGGCGTTGATAGGCGCCGGCGGCTTTCTGTTCGGCGCCGGGTTCGGCGCGGTGCGTCAGTTCCACGTCGGTGTCGTCTTCCACCGCCTGCATGAAGGCATCGGTGACGCCGACCGAGATGTTGAAGTTCTTCAGATCGCCCTGGTCCTTGGCGTGGATGAACAGTTCGATATCCGGATGATCGCAGCGCATCACGCCCATCTGCGCGCCGCGCCGGGAGCCGGCGGATTCCACGGTTTCGCAGGAACGGTCGAACACGCGCATGTAGGAAACCGGGCCGCTGGCGCGTGATTGGGTGCCTTTGACCAGCGCGCCCCTCGGTCGGATGGTGGAGAAGTCATAGCCGACGCCGCCGCCGCGGCGCATGGTTTCGGCGGCTTCTTCGAGCGCCACGTAGATGCCCGGTTTGCCTTCCGATTCGCCGGAAATCGCATCGCCCACCGGCTGCACGAAGCAGTTGATCAAGGTCGCCTGCAAGCCGGTGCCGGCGGCGGAATTGATACGTCCAGCGGGAATGAAGCCGGCTTCCATCGCGGCGAAGAAGATTTTTTCCCAATGCGCGCGCAGGTTTTTCTTTTCCGCCGAGGCCAAGGCCTTGGCGACACGGATGCGCACATCGACGACATTTTTCTCGTCCCCCTTGGCGTATTTTTCCAGCAGCACCTCGCTGGAAATGGCTTGGTCGGCAAGCTCGGGGAACAGGGCTTCCTGCATGGCGGATGGCTCCAAATAACTAGATGTAAGGTTCAACTAGCTTTTTAGACGCTACATACAGTGTCTGCAAGCTTCTATTTCATCTATCCGTAATTCTATGGGGGTTTTCCGCCACGGAAACGCTGCTCTACATCGCCGGATCTTGTGACTGAACAGAGGCAAACTCGAAACTACCGTGCACGTCATTCCCGCGAATGCGGGAATGACAGCACCCTACAAAATCATCAGGGAGCCACTTGAGCACTCAAATCCAGCGTCGCCAGCACCGGCGTGTGATCCGACGGCCGTTCCAGTTTGCGCGGCGCCTTGTCGATTTCGCTGGCGCGGCATAACGGCGCCAGTTCCGGCGACAGCAGGATGTGGTCGATGCGCATGCCGAGATTGCGGCGGAAACCCATCATCCGGTAATCCCACCAACTGAAGCTCTTCTCGGGCTGATCGAACAGCCGGAAAGCATCCTTCAGACCGAGATCGAGCAAGGCCTGGAAGCGCGCGCGTTCCGGTTCGGAGACCAGGACTTGACCGACCCAGGCAGCGGGGTCGTGGCAATCGCGATCTTCCGGCGCGATGTTGTAGTCGCCCAGCAAAGCCAGCCTGGGATGGCACCGCATCTCGTCCTTCAGCCAGACAATCAACGCATCCAGCCAGGCCATCTTGTACTGGTATTTGTCGGAATCCAGGCTCTGGCCGTTGGGAATGTAGACGCAGACGATGCGCGTACCCTCGACAGTGGCGGCAAGCACGCGCTTCTGTTCATCAACGAAACCGGGGATGCCGGCCTGCACCTCGGTGATCGGCAAGCGGCTCAGTATCGCCACGCCGTTATAGGTTTTCTGGCCGGAAAAAGCGCTTTCATAGCCAGCCTCGCGCAATGCTTCGGCCGGAAAGACATCGTCGGTCTGCTTGGTTTCCTGCAAGCACACCACATCCGGCTGCGCACTTTGCAGCCAGTCGAGCAGATGCGGCAGGCGAACCTTCAGGGAGTTGACGTTCCAAGTGGCAATTTTCATATGACCGCTGACATCCCTGTGTATCTAGCAAAAACAATTTGTACCCAATGCCACTACCTGAAGCAAGAACCACCGTCATGCCGACGCTGGCGGACATCCAAGACCTGACAGGTTTGTAAAACCTGTCAGGTCGGCATCGGCGAGGCTGCGTGCCCAGTTCCTGGAATGCTGTGCACGATTTTGACGAAGGCGGGTTCAGCCAGTTTGCCGCAAATTGTTGATCAGCATCGGCACAAAACGGCTCGGACCGCCCCAGCCCGGGGTGAAGCGGCGCAACTGCCAGGGATCGGTGGCGCGCGTGGAGACGCCATATTGCGTCGACACCGCGCCTTCGAAGCCCAGGCCTTCGACGATGCGCGCCTGTTCCGCGCGATAGTCGGCAACCGGGCGGCCGTTGGGGTAGGCGAACACCCGCACCTTGCCGCCCAGCGTGGCTTCCAGCCAGTCCTTGCCGGCGGCAATTTCGTCGCGTGTGGCGGTGTCATCCAGACCGGCGATGATCGGGTGACGCTGCGTGTGACCGCCGATTTCCATGCCGGCGCCATGCAGCGCCTTGAGTTGCTCGGTGGTCATCATCAGATCGTCCGGCAACGCTTGGCGGGTGACGCGTTGCGCCAGTTCGGCGACGGTGTCCTCACGCTTGCCCAGCGGCAGGTACTTGACGACGGGCAGGATGTGACCGATGGCTTGGGCCTTGGCTTGCGGTGTCGAGACATCGTGCTCGCCCAGGTCCAGGGCGCGCAGGTCGAGGTGTTCGCTGTCGGCGCGGCGTATGGCTTCGATGACGGTATCGTTGAACATGCGACCGCCGTTCAGATAGGCGGTGGCAATGAAGAAGGTCGCGTTGAGGCCGTGCTTTTGCAGGATCGGCGTGGCCAGCGTCAGGTTGTCGGCATAGCCATCATCAAACGTGATGCAGGCGGCGCGCGCCGGCAGGCTGCCGGCTTTCAGGCGCGCCACGGCTTCCGGCAGCGGCAGTACGTTGAACACGCGCTTCACCTGCGCCATCTGGCGGTCGAAGCTGGCGACCGTCGCTTCATCGGGAAACAGCGGATCGGTCTCGGCCTGGACCCGGTGATAGATCAGGATGCTCAGGCGCGCATTCGTGCCCGCGGGCGAAAACCAGCTTCCAGCGAGGCGGTAGATCGGATCGAACGGCATGGTTGGCGTGTCTGTGTGATGTGAGCGGATTATCATTGCCAACCTCTTCATGTCACAACCCGCCAGCCTCATGCAAACCCTGACCGTTGAACTCGGCGACCGCGCCTACCCCATCCACATCGGCCCCGGCCTGCTCGACCGCGCCGATCTGGTGCTGCCGCATCTGATCCAGAAACGCGCGGTGATCGTCACCAACACCACGGTCGGACCGCTGTATCTGGATCGCTTTGCCTCCGCCTTGCGCAATGCCGGCGTGTTGATCGATTCAGTGATCCTGCCGGATGGCGAGGAGTACAAGAACTGGGAAACCCTGAACCTGATCTTCGACGGCCTGCTGACCCAGCGCGCCGAGCGCAAGACCACGCTGATCGCGCTGGGTGGCGGCGTCATCGGCGATCTCACCGGCTTCGCGGCGGCCTGTTATCAGCGCGGCATGCCGTTCATCCAGATTCCCACCACCTTGTTGGCGCAGGTCGATTCGTCGGTCGGCGGCAAGACCGGCATCAATCATCCGCTCGGCAAGAACATGATCGGCGCCTTCTACCAGCCGCAACTGGTGCTGGCCGATACCGAGACGCTGAACACATTGCCGGCGCGCGAGTTGTCCGCCGGTCTGGCGGAAGTCATCAAATACGGTTTGATCCGCGACCTGCCGTTCCTGGAATGGCTGGAAACGCACATGGAAGCCCTGATGGCGCGCGATACCGCCGCGCTGACCTACGCCATACGCCATTCCTGCGAGAACAAGGCGGAGGTGGTGGCCGCCGACGAGCACGAAGCCGGTCAGCGCGCGCTGCTCAATCTCGGCCATACCTTCGGCCATGCGATAGAAACCGGCGTCGGTTATGGCATCTGGCTGCATGGCGAAGGCGTTTCCGCCGGGACCATGCTGGCGGCCGATCTGTCGCGCCGGCTGGGGATGATTTCGCAGGATGACGTGGATCGCATGGCGTCGTTGTTCCAGCGCGCCGGCTTGCCGGTGGTCGCGCCGAACCTGGGTTATGACGCGTATATGGCGTACATGGGCGTCGACAAAAAGGTGGAAGCCGGGCGCATCCGCTTCGTGTTGTTCAAGCAACTGGGCGAAGCCTACGTGACCGGCGACTATGACCCGAACGCCTTGCGCGCCACATTGAGCGAAGCGGCCGGCAAAGCCTGACTAACAGAAAACATCATTTCCATTAATCGCCTATTTTGCCGATAATGGAAACCATGATTTCTGAAAACATATCCACCCTGCTGCAAACCCTTGGCGACCGCCTGCGCGTCGAACGCCTGGCGCGCAACGAATCGCAAACCCGCTTTGCCGCCCGCCTCGGCATTTCCGTGCCGACCCTGCGGCGCATGGAACAGGGCGATGCCAGCGCGCAATTCGGCCACTGGCTGACCGCGTTGACTTTGCTGGGCCGCATCAACGAGGCGGAAGCGCTGCTGGCGCCGCGCTACAGCCTGTTCGATGCCGCCGCGCGGGTGGAAAAGCCGCCGCGCCAACGCGCCCGGAGAAAAGCCGGATGATTCGTCTCGATGTCTGGCTGACGCAGGTCAACGGCGGACAACTGCGCGCCGCCGAACTGGTATTCGGCGATGCCGACCGGCAAGGCCGCTACGCCGGCGCCCTGCGCTACACGCCGGAATACCTGGCGGATGCGCGCGCTTTCCCGCTCGACCCGGCCGCGTTGCCGTTGCAGCCGGGCGATTTCTCCAGCCGGCAACTCGACGCTCCGCTGATGCTGCTGGACGATGCCCTGCCCGACGACTGGGGACGCCGGTTGCTGATCCTGCGTCATGGCTTGCCGCGCGGCCAACAGTCTGAACCGCATCTGTTGCGGGCGCTGGCCGGCCAGGGACTGGGCGCCTTGAGCTTCCACGCGCCCGGCCTGCCGCCCGGAGAAGAAGCGCATGCCGCCGCGTTGCTTGAACTCGACAGCTTGCTGGATGCCGCGCAGCGCCTGGAAAGCGACGCTAGCGCCGCCATCGACGATACCTTCCGCGGCCTGCTGGCCGCCGGCAGTTCTCCTGGCGGCGCGCGACCCAAAGCGCTGGTGCATGACGCCGAAAGCCAGTGGATCGCCAAATTCCCCAGCCGGCGCGACGATGTCGACATGGTCGGCCTGGAAGCCGCCAGCCTGGAACTGGCGCGGCTGGCCGGTCTGGAAGTGGCGGATTTCCGGCTGCTAGAGTTGACCGGTTCGCGCCGCGTCCTGCTGGTCAAGCGCTTCGATTTGACAACGCAAGGCGGTCGCCGGCACATGCTGAGTTTCCGCAGCCTGCTGCAAGCCGGCGGCTACTACGTATCGCGCTATGCCGACCTGATCGACGCCTTGCGCCGCTACAGCGCCTGGCCGGAACGCGACGTGCCGCAAATGTACCGGCAGATGGTGTTCAACGCCCTGCTCGGCAACACCGACGACCACCTGAAGAACTTCTGGCTGCTGGCCGATGCCGACGGCTATCGTCTGTCGCCCGCCTTCGATCTGCTGCCGGACACCGGCGCGCGGCGCGAACATGTGCTGCTGTTCGATCTGACGCCGCTGGCGCCCGGCCCGCAGGAACTGGCCGCGCTGGGCCGCAAATGGGGCATCGGCGGCGCCGCGAATATCTGTCAGGAAGTCGAAGCCGCCGTCACGCGGTTTGCCGCAATCGCCGCCGTCTACAACGTGCCGGAACCCGAAATCCATCGCTTTCAACAGGACATCGCCCGTCGGTGTCGCACCGAAAGGTAACCATGTCCGAACTCGCCCAGGCCCACACAGCCCCGTATGCCGCAAAATCCGCCGAAAGCCAAGGCCGTCGCCATCCCGAACCGGCCGCCGCGCCGCGTTCCGAATTCCAGCGCGACCGCGACCGCATCGTGCATTCCACCGCCTTCCGCCGGCTGGAATACAAGACCCAGGTGTTCATCAACCACGAGGGCGATCTGTTCCGCACGCGTCTGACGCACAGCCTGGAAGTCGCCCAGATCGGCCGCACGTTGGCGCGCATGCTGGGCCTGGACGAGGACCTGACCGAAACCCTGGCGCTGGCGCACGACCTCGGCCATACGCCGTTCGGCCATGTCGGCCAGGATGTGCTGAACGCCTGCATGAAGGAACACGGCGGCTTCGAACACAACCTGCAATCGCTGCGGGTGGTCGATGAACTGGAACAGAAGTACGCGGAATTCGAAGGACTCAATCTGACCTTCGAGTCGCGCGAAGGCATCCTCAAGCACTGTTCACTGAAAAACGCCGAAAAACTCGGCGATGTCGGCCGCCGATTCATCGAAGGCCGGCAACCTTCGCTGGAAGCGCAGATCACCAATCTGGCCGACGAAATCGCCTACAACAACCATGACGTCGACGATGGCCTGCGCTCCGGGCTGATCACCGTGGAACAACTGGAACAGGTGGAAATCTTCGCCCGCCACCTCGACACCGTGCGCGCGCTCTACCCCGACCTGACCGATCGCCGGCTGATCCACGAAACCGTGCGCCGGATGATCAACACGCTGGTGGTCGACCTGCTGCAACAGACTCGCGCCAACATTGCGCTGCACCAGCCGCAAAGTCTGGACGATGTGCGTCGCTGTCCAACGCTGGCGGCTTTCAGCGTGGGCATGCTGGCCGAACACCGCGAACTCAAGCATTTCCTGTTCCAGAACCTGTATCGCCACTACAAGGTGGTGCGCATGAGCGAAAAAGCCCAACGCCTGCTGCGCGAACTGTTCGTCGCGTTCACCAGCGAACCCCGCTTGATGCCGCCGGAACACCAGGCCCGCGCCGACCAGGCCCCGCAGCGCGCGGTCTGCGACTACATCGCCGGCATGACCGACCGCTACGCGATCCGCGAACATCGGCGGATTTATGACATCGAGGAACTGGCCTGATCCCGGGACGCGACGCCCGGGGATGGCGCGATGGCTGACTGCCGCGGCCGGCAGCGGACTCACGCGAAGCATGTGGCTGTGTTCCAATCAGACACCTTCTCCATCCCAAGAAAACAGCCATGAATATCCTGATTTTTGCCGGCAGCACCCGCCGTGACTCGGTCAACCGCAAACTGGCACAGGTCGCCGCGCAAGCCGTCAAAGCCGCCGGCGCCGAGGCCACGCTGCTGGAACTGGCCGATTATCCGATGCCGCTGCTGTGCGGCGAGATCGAGGCGGAGAACGGTCCGCCGGAAAACGCTTTCAAATTGCAGGCGATCATCGCCGCGCATGCCGGGCTGATCATCGTCTCGCCGGAGCACAACCACAGCATTTCCGCGTTGCTGAAGAACACCCTGGACTGGATCTCGCGCACGCCACGCGTCAGCGGCGGCAACCCGTTCGCCGGCAAGATCGCCGGCATCATGGCGGCCTCGCCCGGCGGGCTTGGTGGATTGCAAGGTCTGGATCATATGGAACGCGTGCTGACCACGCTGGGGGCGCTGGTGCCGCCGAAAAAAGTCGCCGTGCCGAAGGCGGACCAGGCATTCGGCGCCGCCGGCGAACTGCTCGACGAAGCTTCGTCGCGCCGGGTCAACGAACTGGCGAGTGAAGTCGTCAACCTGACGCGCAAGCTGAGCGCGTGAAGCCGTGGAAAAGCCGTCAAACATGTTGTTGACCGAATCGCTGGCCGCCTGGCAAACCCCGGCGTTCAGCGAGGTCTTCAAGGCTGAAGTCGAACGACTGAATCCCGACCTGCTGCCCCTGCAACAAGGCCTGGCGCATTCCAGCAGCGCCAATGGCGCGAATCTCGGGGTGTCGATCCTGAACGTCGGCGAGACGCCGGATGCCATTCAGGTCAAGGCCGGGTTGTTCTATACCGGCATCATCGCTGGTTGCAGTTGCGCCGATGACCCGACCGTCCAGCACGAAGTCAACGAATACTGCGAAGTGCGTTTCGAGATTGCCAAACTCGGCGCGACGGCGACGGTTACCTTGTTGCGCGACTGATCACGGACAAGCGTTTGCGCATCAGCCAGCCATGCATCAGCGGCGTGACGAACAGCGTCAGCGGCGTGGCCACCGCCAGCCCCCAGATGATGCTGGCGGCCAACGGCCCCCACAGCAAGGAGTCGCCGCCCCAGCCGAAGGCCAGCGAAACCAGGCCGCCGATGACGGTCAGCGTGGTGATGATGATCGGAATCAAGCGCCGCCGGCCGGCAAAGAAAGCGGCGGCCAACGGCGGCAGACCACGCGCCAGGCGATCTTCGCCGGCCGACACCAGAACGATGGAGGCATTCACCGCCACGCCGGACAATGCCACGCAGCCATACAGCGTGTAGAGGGTGATCGGCTGGCCGGTCAGCAGCAGCCCGAGCACCACCCCGGCCAGCGCCATCGGCGCGGTCGCCAGAATCACCAGCGGCAGCACAAAGCGTCCGAACTGCACGGCGAGCAGGGCGTACATCAGGATGAAGCCCAGCACCAGGAACGCCAGCAGATCGCGCAAGCTGGCTTTCACGTCATCCAGCTCGCCGCCTTGTTGCAGGATGACGTCGGGATGCCGCGACGCGATGTCGGCCCAGGCGGCATCCACCGCCGCCACCGCCTGGCGGGCGGTGATGCGGTCCTGATCGAAACCGGCATGCAGGGTGATGGCGCGCTCGCCATTGACCCGGCGCAATTCGCCCGGCGTCGATTCCAGAGTCACCGTGAACAATTGCGCGGGATCCACCAGGCCGCCGTCCGGCAGACGCCAGGGTTTGGCCAGCCAGCGCTGCACTTCGACCTGATTCATCGCCTTGCCGCGCACCACGACATCCAGCGATTGCCGGCCATCGTCGATCTTGCCCACCGCGACGCCCTCGAAATGCAGACGCACCAGCGCCGCCAGCTTGAACGGATCGAGCCCGGCGCGGGCGGCGGCGGGCGCATCGACTTGCAGGGTCAGGCGCGGCTGACTGAAACCGGCGTCGTCGTTCATGTCGCTGAAGCCCGGTGTTTCGACCAGCGCCTGACGCAGATCGCGCGCCGCCGCCGCGAGATGCTCCAGCGTTGCGCCGGTCAGGCGCAGCGACAGGCTGGACAGCATCGGCAGATCGGCGGACAGCACCTGCACCGAGACGCTCTCGGCGCCGGTGTTGCCGAGTTCCTCCAGCAACGCCGGGCGCAACGCCGCGACAAAGTCGGCGACGCCGCGACCGCTCACCGATTGCGGCGCCAGGCTGATGGTGATCTGACCCATCTGCTCGCCGAGGACCAGTTCGCTGGGCGTGAATTGCAGCCCGGCCATGGCCAGCGTGGCGTTCAGTTCGCCGGGGCGGGCGACGCGCTTCGCCGCCAGTTCGAGTTGGCGCGCGGCGGCCAGCGTGGTTTCCAGATTGCTGGCCGGCGGCATCTGCAGGTTGACGTTGAATACCCGCAACGGGTCGGAGGCGAACCAGCGCGGCTTGACCCAGTCCAGCATCAGCGCCGCGCCGGCGAGCAGGAACACGCTGGTGAACAGGGCGAATACCGGCGCCGGGTGGCGCATGTTCCAGCGCAGACCTCTGCCATAATAACGCCGCAAATGTCGCGCGAAGCTATCGCGCCAGCCGGGTTCGGCGGCGTTGCCGCCCCAGGCCACGGCATGTCGCGGCAATATCCACAACGAGGCGGCCAGGCTGCACAGCAGCGTCAGCATCACCGCCAGCGGCGTGACGAACATGAAGCGGCCCATCAGACCAGGCAAGAACAGCAACGGCGCGAAGGCCAGACAGGTGGCGAAGATCGATGCGGTGACCGGTCGCGCGACTTCCTTCAACGCCGCCGTCACCGCCGCCACGCGATCCATGCCGGCGGCCAGGCGCAGGCGTATCGCTTCCGCCACCACCACCGCGTCGTCAAGCGGAATGCCGAGCACGATGGCCACCCCCAGCAATACCGAGACATTCAGGGTATGGCCCATCAGATGCAAGGCCAGGAACATCCCGGCCAGCGCGAACGGCACACCGATGCTGGTCAGCAAGGCCAGGCGATGTCCGAGGAAGAACCAGGTCACCAGCAACACCACGGCCAGGCCGAACAAGGCGTTGGCTTCCATCACGCCGATCGCCTCGCGGGTGGTGGCGCTCTGGTCGTCAAGCAAGGTCAGCACCGGCGCGTCGAACGCCTGATTGGTCTCCTTGACCAGCGCGTGCACGGCGTCGGTCAGCTCCAGCGTGTTGACGTTCTCGCGCTTGATCACCGACAGCAACACCGCCGGCCGGCCATCCAGATGCACCAGTTCGCGCGCCGGCGAGATGCCGGTGGCGACGCTGGCCAGTTCGCCGATTGGCGTCATCCGTCCATCGGCGCCGACGATGGGCAATTCGGCGAGGAAATCCGGATTGGCGTTGAGCCCCTGGACGCGCATCGCGTAGCGGCGACCGGACATGTCGGCCATCCCCGCCGGCAGACTGCGGGTCTGCTCGGCGACCGCGCGGGTCAACGCTTCGAGCGAGACGCCGCGACTTTCCAGTACGGCGGGGTCGAAACGCACGGCCAGTTCGCGGCTGCGCATGCCATAGGACCAGATGCGGCCGACGCCGGGCAGTTTTTCCAGCTTGTCGCGCGTCGCCTCGGCCAGATCGCAGACCTGGCCGTCGGCCACGCCACCGCTGACCACGACCATGGCGGTGGGAAAGAAATTCGAGGAGGTCAGTTCGATGACCTGCGGCGGTCGCGCCTCCTTGGGAAAATCCGCCGAAGCCTGGCGAATCTCGCGATCCAGCGCCGCCAGCCGACGCTCGAAACGCCCCGAGTCGATGTCATGGAAACGCACCAGCAAGGTGGCGACATGATCGCGCGAGGTGGCGGCGACAAACCGCACATCGCTGACCCGTCGCGCGGCGGCCTCCAGCGGCAAGGCGATTTCGCGCTCGACATCCTGCGCGGTGGCGCCCGGCCAGACCACCGCCACCGCCACCCAATTGAGTTCGACCTCCGGATACTGGGCGCGCGGCATGGCGTGATAGGCCCAGGCGCCGAGCAGCAGCAGCAACACCAGAGTCAAATCCGCTAGACGGTGGGAACGAAAAATCGACGGCATGGATATACTTCGTGGCAAGGCGAATATATTGTGACCAATTGTGCTCGATTAGCGTAATTTTCTATTCCGAGATCGCCAGCAAATCAGGCAACAACCTCGGATATCGGCGACCCGCGTGAAGACTCTACTCCAAACCCTTTTTGTTTCCTGCCTGCTGGCGCTGTCGGCATTGCCGGCGCACGCCGCCGAGCCGCGCATGAGCCTGCGTCAGGTCGGCAATCTGCTGACCATCGAAGGTCAATTGGATGTGCCTGTCAACCAAACCACAGCCTGGGCGGTTTTAACCGACTATGCGCGCTTTTCCGAATTTGTTCCCGGCATCACCAGCAGTCGTATCGTGGAGCAGCGCGACAACCTTAAATTGCTCGAACAACGTGGCGTGGTCAATACCGGCCAATTTCGCATGCCGTTTCAAGGCGCGGTGCGCGTCGAGGAACGACTGCGCGGAGGCCGTCCGGACAGCCTGGCGATTGCGTTTGTCAGCGGACCATTGAAAGATATTCAGGGCGAGTGGAACATTAAATCCGGCGCGCCTCTCGAACTCAGCTACCGAATGCACATGGATCTGATGAAATCCCCATTTCCGCCGCCCATCGCTGTGACTATCATCGAACAACAAGTCCGAACCTGGGTCGAAGCTTTCGCCCGTGAAATGCAAGCCGTGAAAAGGAACAAGGAATGAAACGCGCTCTATTGGCGGCGGTCGTGCTGTTGCTCGCTTCGGCAGCCGCACTGGCGAGCACCGCCCGCGTGAAGGCCAACACCGGATTGTCCGGGGTGAAAGTCGAGGCCTCGCAAACGCTGCAAACCGATGCCCGCACACTTTGGGACACCATTACCGACTACAACCGCCTGGCGACCTTCATACCAGACATGGTTTCCAGCCGGGTGATCTCCGCGCCGGGCGCGCCCAAGCGCGTCGAACAGATCGCCGATGCCGGGCTGTTCGCTTTCGTCATGCCCGACCAGGTGGTCCTGGCCCTGGAAGAGGTTCCGCATAGCGTGATCCGGTTTCGCGCCATCTCCGGCAAGCTGGTGTCGATGACCGGCGAATGGCGTATCGTCGGCGACAAAGCCCCGGTGACCCTGATTTACCGCGCCCACATCGTGCCGCTGAGCCCGATTCCGCCGCTGGGGTCGGGGTACTTTGTCGAGGACGAAGTCCGCGCCCGCTTCGAGGCGGTGGGGCGCGAGGCGGAACGGCGGGTCCGCGAAGCGCGACGCTCGGCGATACCCAACACGCCGCTGCTGACTTCGCCCTATCTGGCGCCTTATCAGCCCCCTTTTTTAGCGCGTTGACCGGCGACATCGTCTTGCAAGCGCGACCATAACAACAAGGAACCTTTGATGTCACGGCAAGCCGTCTGGCTGATTTCCGTCCTGTTTGCCGGCATGCTGTCGGGCTGCGACCAGATTTCCGAACGCGCCGGCTTTCCCGACCCGGTCAAGATCGAAGCCGAAGGCAAAGCCATCGGCGGCGCCTGCCGCCATGCCGGACGCGGCCTGGAAGATTGCTATCGACTCAACAAGCTGGCGCAGAAAGCGGCGGTCTACGCGGGCTGGAAGGAAATGAACGAGTACATGCTGAAGAACAATATGCAGGCGGTAACGCCCGCCATTCCGCTGGACTTGCCGACATCCCGGCGCAAGGCGAATACCGACGACATCGCGGAAAGCCCGGACGCGTCCAAAACTAGTGACGCGGCGGACAGCAAAAAAACCGACGTCAAGCACAAGTGACCGGTTATACCGAAATCAGCATGAGCCCCTCTCTGCGCATCGCCAGCTACAACATCCACAAGGGTTTATCGTTCTTCAACCGTCGCAACGTGCTGCATGATGTACGCGACCGGCTGATGGGATTGAACGCCGAGATCGTGTTTCTCCAGGAAGTGCAGGGCCACCATACCCGCGGCGCGAAACGCTTCGAAAGCTGGCCGGCGATGCCGCAGCACGAGTTCATCGCCGGCGACCTGTGGAACGATGTCGCCTACGGCATGAACTCGGTTTATGACCACGGTCATCACGGCAACGCCATCCTGTCGCGGTTTCCCATACTGCGCTGGGAGAATATCGACATCTCCGCGCATGTCTTCGAAAACCGCGGCCTGCTGCACTGCGAACTGGCCGTTCCCAACATGACCCAGCCGCTGCACGCCATCTGCCTGCATCTGGCGCTGAACGAATCTGGTCGACGCAAGCAGATTCAACAGCTCAGCGAGCGCATCCGCCGCATGGTGCCGGACGACGCGCCGCTGATCATCGCCGGCGACTTCAATGACTGGCGGCAACGCACCAGTTCCTATCTGGCCGAAGAGCTGGGTCTGAAAGAAGTTTTCGAATCCCACCATGGTCACCACGCGCGTAGTTTTCCGGCGGCGCTGCCGTTTCTGACGCTCGATCGCATCTATGTCCGCGGCTTCAGCATCGCCTCCGCGCAGGTGCTGCATGGCCAACGCTGGCGCCGCCTGTCCGACCATGCCGCATTGACCGCCCAGTTGCGCCCCTTGGTCTGACCCGGCCGGTTTCGACGGCATGTTGAAGGGCGGTAACCAGCTCATCTTGCTGGAGAACGGCGCGGAGTACTTTCCCGCGCTGATCAAGGCGCTGGACGACGCGCGGCGGGAAATCCATCTGGAAACCTATATTTTCGCCAACGACGCCGCCGCCGCCGAGATCGCCGCCGCGCTGATGCGGGCGGCCAGGCGCGGCGTGGAAACCCGCTTGCTGCTCGATGGATACGGCTCGCGGCACTTTTCCAGCCAGACGCTGGAAGCGTTGCGGGCGTCCGGCGTGGCGGTCATGGTGTTTCGCCCGGAGCGCGGCCTGATGCCGCTGCGTCGCGGTCGATTGCGGCGCATGCACCGCAAATTGGCGGTAGTCGACGCGCGCGTCGGTTTTGTCGGCGGCATCAATCTGATCGACGATCTGCACGGCCGCAAGTTGATCGCGCCGCGCCAGGATTACGCGGTGCGGATCGAAGGCCCGCTGGTCGCCGACATGCATGTCGCCGCGCGCCACCTGTGGCGGCAGGTGTTGTGGAGTCGACTCGGCCTGCGCCGTGGCGAGGACGCCTGGCTCAAACCCGAAACGCAAGCCGTCGGCTCGCAACGCGCCAGTTTCCTGACGCGCAACAGCGTGCGCCGGCGGCGGGCGATCGAAACCGCCTATCTGCGCGCGATCCGTCGCGCGCAGCGGGAAATCCTGCTCGCCAATGCCTACTTTCTGCCCGGCTTGCGCTTCCGCCATGCCCTGATCGCCGCCGCCAGGCGCGGCGTACGGGTGCGCCTGATCGTGCAGGGACATTCCGACCATCCGCTCTATCATCTGGCGGCGCGCGCGCTGTATCGCCACTTGCTCGATAACGGCATCGAGCTTTACGAATATCACGCCACCGAATTGCACGCCAAGGTCGCGGTCATCGACCAACGCTGGGCCACCGTCGGCTCCAGCAACATCGACCCGTTCAGTTTGCTGCTGTCACGCGAAGCCAATGTCGTTGTGCAGGACCGCGGTTTCGCCGCGCAGTTGCAAGCCAGCCTGGAAAGCGCCCTGGCGCGTGGCGCACACCGGATCTATCGGCGCGCCTGGCGGCGCGTGCCGTGGTATGCCCGGTTCGCCTCCTGGCTGGCCTATGGCGTGGTGCGGCTGCTGATGGGCGTCAGCGGCTACGCGCAGACTTACGATGCGATGCGCGGCGGTGAATCGCGCAATCGCCGTGCGGCCGAGTAGTTGCCATATTGCACAGGTCTGGTGCACCATTCGTTACAGGGCTTTCCTTAAACAATACCAAGCACCTTCGCGGATCGTCTGTCCGCCCCCCTTGGCTCGACTTGAGCAACATCAAGGATGGCTCCGACGTCGTTCCGAGCCGGAGAATAGCGAACCGATCCAACGCGGCGGCAAGACCGCTCATCAAGTATTTTCCGATCCGTGATGACCCAACCGTTGCAGAACATCCTCAACGCCAAGCCGATCAGCGTGTCCGCGGCGACGCCGATCATCGAAGTGCTGAGCATCATGGAGCAGCAACATATCAGTTGCGTGCTTGCGGTCGATGCCGAGGACAAGCCGGTGGGCATATTCACCGAACAGGATGTGGTGGCGCTGATGGCCAGCGCCGAGAATCTGAGCGGTGTGCCGATGGCGGCGGTCATGCACGCACCGGTATTCACCCTGCCCGCCGACATGGATTACCGCGACGCCTACCGATTGATGTCGGCGCGCGGTTATCGGCATCTGGCGGTGGTGGATGCGCTTGGACGGCTGACCGGCATCGTCAGCGAAGGCGATTTCCTGCATCACCTGGGCATGGATTATCTGGTCGAACTGAAAACCGTCGCCAGCGCCATGGACCGCTCGCCGCTCACCCTGCCGGAACAGGCCAACCTCGCCGATGCGGCGGCGTTGCTGGCCGAACGGCATGCAAGCTGTTTGCTGGTGACGCGCGACCAGGAACCCATCGGCATACTGACCGAACGCGATCTGGTGCATCTGGCGCGGTTGAACCTTGATCAAGCCAAGACCATGCTGGTCGACGTGATGCATGCGCCGGTCATCGGCATCGGCGCCGAAACTTCTTTGCAGTCGGCGATTCGGCAAATGGAACAGGCCGGCATCCGACGGCTCGCGGTCCTGGACGGGCGGCGGCTGGTGGGTCTGGTCACCCGCCATGACATCGTCAGGATGCTGCAAGGTCGGTTCGTCGAATATCTGCATGAGACCATCGAGCGTCAGCGTCTCGACCTGGAGCGCATCCAGCGCCAGGACGCGCAATTGCAATTGCAGGTCCATGCGCTCAACGCGGCCGGCAACGCCATCGTCATCACCGATGCCGAACCACGCATCCTGTGGGCCAACGCCGCCTTCTCGACACTGACCGGTTATGGCGTGCAGGAAGCGATAGGCCGCAAACCCTCCGAGCTGGTCGCCTCCGGCAAACAGGACCAAGCCTTTTACCAGAACCTGTGGCAGACCATCCTGGCCGGCGACATTTGGCGCGGCGAACTGATCAACAAGCGCAAGGATGGCCGCCTGTACGACGAGGAACTGACCATCACCCCGGTCCGATTGGGCCGGGACGGACAGGAAATCACCCATTTCATCGCGGTCAAGCAGGACATTTCCGAACGCAAGGCGGTGGAACGCAGACTGCAAGCGAGCGAGGCGCACTTCCGGCTGTTCTACGAACACGCGCCGGTGGCGTACCAGTCGCTGGACGCGGCGGGCAACCTGCTGGAAGTCAACGACGAGTGGTTGCGTCAATTCGGCTACGCGCACGATGCGGTGATCGGTCGCCACATCGGCGAGTTTCTCGCCCCCGGGCAGGAAGTTCTGTTGAAAACACGTTTCGAGAGCTTCCTGCGCGACAGCGTGCTTCGCAAAACCGAATTCGACTTTCTGCATCGCGACGGCGGCATCGTCACGGTGGCCGTGGACGGCCTGGTGGATCGCGATGAACAAGGCCATTTCCAGCGCACCCAATGCGTGCTGCACAACATTACCGCGCGCAAGCAGATTGAACAGGAATTACGCTATCTGGCCACCACCGACGCGCTCACCGGGCTGGCCAATCGGCGCCATTTTCTCGATCAGATGCGCTTGGCGCTGGCCCGTCATCAACGCCACGGCACACCGACCGCGCTGCTGATGATCGACCTGGACTGGTTCAAACGGGTGAACGACCAGTATGGACATGCGGTCGGCGACGAAGTGCTGCAACATTGCGCCAGGACTATCGCCAGCCGCTTGCGGCGCAACGATCTGCTGGGCCGCCTGGGCGGCGAAGAATTCGCCATTCTGATGCCGGATACCGACGTCGAGGGTGCCCGCGAATTCGCCGAACGCGTGCGTCAACTGGCCGCCGGCAACCCGGCGTCGACGCGAACCGGCGAGATATTGGTGACGCTGAGCATCGGCGTGACCTGCTTTCAGGAGCGGGACCAGAACATCGACGGCATCCTGGCGCGCTCCGATCAGGCCTTGTATCGGGCCAAGCACAACGGCCGCAATCGCGTCGAACTGGAACCGCCGCCTTCAAGTTGAGTCAGTCGCTGTCGCCCCAGCGCGCCATCAGGCGATGCTCGATGGCCAGTTGATCGAGCACCCGCGCGACGACGAAGTCGATCACCTGTTCGACGTTTTGCGGGCGATGGTAGAAGCCGGGGTTGGCCGGCAGGATAGTCGCCCCGGCTTCCGCCAAAGCGGTCATGTTGCGCAAGTGGATCAGCGAGAACGGGGTTTCCCGCGCCACCAGTATCAGCGCTCGCTTTTCCTTGAGGATCACGTCGGCGGCGCGCTCGATCAGGTTGTCCGCCAGACCGTGGGCGATCGCCGCCAGGCTGCCCATGGTGCAGGGGCAGATGACCATGGCATCGGCCGGATTGGAACCGGACGCCGCCGGCGCGAACCACTCTTCCTTGCCGTAGGCCGCCAGCTTCCCGGCATGCCCGGCGAAGCGCGCATCGAAAAACGCCACCAGTTGCGCATTGCCGGCGGGCAACTGCAGGTCGAGTTCCTGTTTGGCGACGATGCGGGCGGCCTGCGACAGCAGCAGATCGACCCGACATCCCGCGCGCAGCAGACATTCCAGCAGACGCATGCCGTAGGCCATGCCGGAGGCGCCGGTGAGAGCAAGCGTGATGCGTTTCATACAGACTCCGTTCGCGAGGGTTTTCCGAGTAGATGCGCGGCGGCCAGGCCGTTGACCAGACCGGTCAACCAGGCGGCGCCGAGAAACAACGGCAGCAGACCGAGTATGCTCACCCCGGGCAGCAGCCAGGCATCGACGATCCAGAGTTGCGTGCCGATATGGGCGAAGGCCGCCAGCAAGGACAGACCGACCGGCCCGAACAGGCGGCGCGGCAGATGCATCGCCACGGCGAGGATGGCGAGGCTCATCATGCCGCCGGTCAGGCTCAGCACGAAAGCCGGGGTCAGGAACTGGCCCAGCACCAGCGCCCCGGCGATGATCCGCAAACCGGCGACCCAGGCCGCGCTGCGCCAGCCATAGCGATACAGCACCAGCAGCGTGACGATGTTCGCCAGCCCCGGCTTGACGCCGGGGATCGGCAAGGGGATCGCGGCTTCGGCCAGGGTCAGGCCGATGGCGGCGGCGGCCAGACCGGCGATGCGCCTATCCTCGGCGCTGGCGGTAAGTTCAATAGTTGAGGGTGTCATAGCCGGCGGCGGCATTTTCCACACTGATTCGATTCGGCAAGCACACCGCCGCGCCGCCGGGCGGGATCCAGCCCTGCCGCACACACAGCTGACGCGGGCTGGGATCGGCGACCACCCGCACCCGGCCGGCCTGAATCTCGATGCGGCTGGGCCCCAACGGACCGGCGACTTCAATGACGCGATTCAGCCGTAAACCGGCGGTTTCGACGACTTGCCCATCCACCCGCACCACCACGCGTCCCTCCAGGCTGTCGGCCTGACGCAACCAGAGTCCGCCGACCAGCGCCAGGCCGGCGCCGGCCAACAGCCAATCACCGGGGCGAAAAGTGGCGAAAAGCCCTCTGGCGGCGATAAGCACCCTGGTAAGCTAACTCAGTTCGCGATGCCGGATCAGCACCTGCTGTTGCTCGCCGAACAGGTCCGCCAGCGTCTCGGCGAAATACACCGAACGGTGCTGGCCGCCGGTGCAGCCCAGACCGACGGTGAAGTAATTGCGATTGTCCTTGATGTAGGCCGGCAACCATTTGGCGATGTAGACACGGATGTCCTCCAGCATCTCCCGCACCATGGCCTGCGACTGGAGGAAGGCGATCACCGGGCCATCCCGTCCGGTCAGCGGTTTCAGCGTGACGTCGTAATGCGGGTTGGGCAGGCAGCGCACGTCGAACACCAGATCGGCATCCATCGGAATGCCATGTTTGAATCCGAAGGATTCGAATACCAAGGTGAACTTGGCGTTGTGCAAGTCGAGGATATCCTTGATCCAGGCACGCAGATTGTTGGCGGAAAGGTCGCTGGTATCCATCATATGGCTGTTGGCGGAAATGCCCTCGAGCATTTCCCGCTCGGCGCGGATGCATTCCTCCAGCGACCGCTCGCCGCTCGCCAGCG
The DNA here is from genome assembly GCA_020061585.1 of Betaproteobacteria bacterium. Classification (GTDB taxonomy): domain Bacteria; phylum Pseudomonadota; class Gammaproteobacteria; order Burkholderiales; family Thiobacillaceae; genus PFJX01. The sequence goes on from JAGUXX010000306.1 coordinate 25,861, forward strand.
GGTGTCGACGGCGCGTTTCCGAGAAGCGGGTGACCAGCGTGGCGTCCTTGGCGGTGAGGAACAACACCCGCAGGTCGTACCGCAGCCGCAAGCGGTCCAGATCGCCGGGCAAGCCGGTCAGTCCGAGCCCGCTGCGGGCATCGATGCTGATACCGGCATCGGCAACCCCGGACAGGCGCAAATATTCGACGGTTTCCGGCAGCAAGGCGGCGGGAAGGTTGTCGACGCAATAGAAACCGGTGTCTTCCAGCACCTTGAGCGCGACGCTCTTGCCCGAGCCGGATAGTCCGCTGATGACCACGATGCGCATATCGCCGTACCCGTGCTATTGGCCATCGGCCGCGATGGCGGCGCGCTGGCGTTCGGTAAATTCCTCGACCGAGTCGAAGCCGCGCAACTTGAGGATGTGATTGCGTACCGCGACTTCCACCAGCACCGCCAGATTGCGCCCGACCGCGACCGGAATGCGCACTTCCGGAATTTCGACACCGAGGATGTTGCGGCTGCTGGCGGCCATGTTGAGTCGATCGACTTCCTGCCATTTGTAGCCCAACTCATCAGCGGGCGTCAGATGCAGCATCAATTTCAGATTCTTCTTCTGCTTGACCGCCGTCTCGCCGAACAAGCGGCGTACATTGAGCACGCCGAGCCCGCGCACCTCCATGAAATCCATCAACAAGGTCGGACAACGGCCTTCCAGCGTATCGGGCGAGACGGCGTACACGTCGACCGCGTCATCGGCGATCAATCGGTGGCCGCGGGTGATCAATTCCAACGCCAATTCGCTCTTGCCGGCGGAAGGCGAACCGGTGATCAACACGCCCAACCCCGAGACTTCGAGAAATACGCCATACAACATGGTCGACGGCGCCAGCGCCTGCGCCATCAGGTGGGAAAGCAGCCGCATCAATTGCGGGCCGGGGTCCGGCGAGGTGAACAAGGGCGTCGAACTGCGCTCGGCGTGTTCGATCATCGTCTCGGGAACACTTTCCCCATTGGCGATCACCACCGCCGCGATTTCGGCGGAAAACAGGTTGGCGATGGCCTGGTCGCTATCGCCACGCGACAGATTGCGCAGATAGTCCATCTCGGCGCAACCCAGCACCTGCACCCGATTGGGATGCACGAAAGTGAGATGGCCGATCAAGGCCAGGGTCGGTTTCTGGATGGTATCCGAGGTCAGCAGCTTGTCGCCGCCGGCGTGACCGGCGATCCAGTTCAGTTGCAGACGCTCGCTGACCGAGCGAAACAGATCCGCGACTGAAATCGGGTGTTGAGTGACCGCCTGAGCGGCGGGCCACTCGTCGGAGGCCATCAGGGCGTCCACTCGGTAATCAGGCGATGCAATTCCGCCGCATCCGCCGCGGCGCGCAAGCGGGCGCGAAACTGATCATCGGAAAACATGGCGGCCAGCTCGCCCAGAATCTGCAGATGCAGATCACTGGCGGCAGCCGGCGCGAGCAGAACGAATACCAAGTCCACCGGCAAGTTGTCGGGCGCGTCGAAATCGGTGGGCGTATGCAGGCGGATGAACGCGCAGGCCGTTTCCTTGAGGTGCTTGATCCGGCCATGCGGAATGGCGATGCCATAGCCCAGCGCGGTCGAACCGAGTTTCTCGCGCGAGAACAGGCTGTCGAAAACTTCCGCCGCGGATACGCCGTCGCTGTCGAGAAACAACTGGCCGGCTTGCTCGAACAAGCGCTTCTTGCTGGTGGTTTCGAAATCCGCCAGGACATTGGCGGGCTTCAACAGGGGTGAAATGAGGTTCATGGGATATGGCGGGTTATTTCGCGGCGGGTTGTTGCGCGCTTCGAATGATGCGGAAGCCGAGCCGCTCCGGCAACCTGAACGGCTCCAGCATCCGCATTCACGTTCGCCGATTATTCGATTTCTATGCTTTGACCTTTGACGCCGCCCGATGCGCGATGCACATCGCCGGATTTTTCCTTGTGCTTGACGACCTGGCGATCGAGCTTGTCGGTCAGGGCATCGATCGAGGCATACATGTCGGATTCGATCGCTTCAACGTAAATATCCTTGCCGCGTAAATGCAGATTGACCTCGGCCTTGTGCTTTAGTTTCTCGACGGTGAGGATGACCGATACGTCGATGACCTGATCGAAATGCCGATTGATGCGCCCCATTTTTTCTTCGATGTATCCACGTATGGCGGGGGTAATTTCCAGATGATGACCCGTGATGGTGAGGTTCATACAAACACTCCTTGATGAATGCGCCAGTCAGATCGACTTGCGCTGGTTGGCGGGAGGAATATTCAACAACTCCCGGTACTTGGCCACGGTACGGCGGGCAACCACAAAACCCTGCTTGCCCAACAGTTCCGCGATGGTATTGTCGGAAAGCGGCTTGGACCGGTTTTCCGCGTCGATGAATTGTTTGATCAGCGCGCGTATCGCGGTACTGGAAGTGGCGCCACCTTCCTCGGTGGCCAGCGAACTGCCGAAGAAATACTTGAATTCATACAAGCCGCGCGGCGTCATCATGTATTTCTGGGTGGTCACCCGCGAGATCGTCGATTCGTGCAACTCCACCGTATCGGCGATCTCCTTCAGTGTCAGCGGCCGCATGGCCACTTCCCCATGCTCGAAAAACATACGTTGGCGATCGACTATGGCTTGAGACACTTTAAGAATAGTCTCGAATCGCTGTTGCACATTCTTGATCAACCAGCGCGCCTCCTGCAACTGAGTGCTCAGCGAACTGCCGCCGTCCTTGTTGCCGCGCAAAATGCCGGCATACAACTCGTTGATGCGCAGTTTGGGCACCGCTTCGGCATTCAGGCTGACCATCCACATGCCCTTGACCTTCTTCACGAACACATCCGGCGCGACATAGCGCGTATCGAGCTGAGCGAACTTGCCGCCAGGTCGCGGATTCAGCGAAGTGATCAGTTGCCGCAGATAGGTGAATTCGGTATCGGTCAGGTCCAGCAGGCGCTTGATCTTGCCGTACTCGCGTTCCGCCAGCAGATGGAGGTGCTCGCGTACCAGCAGTTTGGCCTTTTCCAGATTCGGTGTGGTTGTCGGCAAAGCCCTGAGCTGCAGCCATAGACATTCACCCAGATCGCGCGCGCCGACGCCGGTGGGATCCAGGCTCTGCAACAATTTCAAGGCGGTGGACAGCTCGATCGGATCGAGTTCCATTTCATCCGGGAACAAGCTCTGCAGCTCTTCCAGGCTAGCGGTGAGATACCCGTCGTCATCCAGCGCCTCGATCAGCAGCGAGATCAGTTCGCGATCGCGCGGACTCAGCGGCGTCAGCGAGAGCTGATCGGCGAGGTGCTGGTGCAGTCCGGTCTGGCTGGTATCCGCCTGCTGAAAGCCGTGTTCGTCATCGTCATCGTTGTTGCCGCTGGATGAGGCGACCGCGCGGTCGCCCCAGGCCATTTCGTCGTAGATTTCGTCACGTTCCTGGCGCGGCTCGACGGCGGCATCCGCACCGCCCTCCCCGCCCGCCTCGCCGGAGGCTGTTCCGCTCATCTCGCTCGGACCGCCATCGAAGCGGTCCTCGCCATCGAGACGTTCGAGCAACGGATTGTCCTGCAACATCTGCGAGATCTCCTGGCTCAGCTCCAATGTGGAAAGCTGCAACAAGCGGATCGACTGCTGTAGTTGCGGGGTGAGGGTAAGCTGCTGGTGCAGCTTGAGCTGTAGGCTCTGCTTCATCTGTGAAGCTTTATGATCGGTCGCGTGGTTGACAAGGGCGGGTTATGAAGACAAGGTTCAAAGCCGGAAATGTTCACCGAGATAAACCTTGCGGACATCCTGATTGTAGATGATTTCATCGGGTGTCCCGGCGGCCAGCACCTGACCGGCATTAAGGATATAGGCGCGATGGCAGATCCCCAGGGTTTCCCGCACATTGTGGTCGGTAATCAGCACGCCTATGCCTCGTTCAGTCAGGAAGCCGACAATTTTCTGGATGTCGATGACGGATATCGGATCAATACCGGCAAACGGCTCATCCAGCAGAATGAAACGCGGCGAGGTCGCCAGCGCGCGGGCGATTTCCACCCGGCGCCGTTCGCCGCCGGAAAGTCCGGCCGCCGGCGCTTCGCGCAAATGCGAAATATGCATATCTTCCAGCAGGTTCTCCAGCCGCGTCTCCACTTCGGAGCCGTCATGACCCGATAGTTCCAGCATGGCGGCGATATTGTCCGCCACATTCAGGCGGCGAAAGATCGAAGGTTCCTGCGGCAGGTAGGACAGCCCGAGCCGGGCGCGTTTATGCACCGGCATATTGGTCAGATCGACGTCGTCGAGACGGATCACACCGGCTTGCGCGCGGATCAGGCCGACCAGCATATAGAAGCAGGTGGTTTTCCCGGCGCCGTTCGGTCCCAACAGGCCGACCACTTCGCCGCTCTCGACCTGTAGCGAGGCATCGGACACGACCTGCCGCGCCTTGTAGCGTTTGGCCAGATGCTCGGCGCGCAGAATGCTCACGGTTTGACAGCCTGCGCCGGCTGCGTCGATTTGGGGAGTATCACCGCGCGAACCCGCCCCTTGACGCCGTTGCCGCCGCCCTGGGCCTGATAGAACTCGGTCTTGGCGTCATACACAATGCGGTTGCCGCGCAATTCATCCTCACCGCGCTTGAGTCGAGCCTGACCAGTCAATTCGAGGGTTTCGGCGCGCGCGTCGTAGATGACGCGTTCCGCCCAACCTTCGGCATATTCTTCACGACCATCGAGTTTCTGGCGGAAATTCACCGGTTTTCCAGTCGCGACGCCGACCGAGAAACCCCGCTCGTCCTGCTGCACTTCAATCAGATCGGCGGCCATCATCATGGTGCCCTGGGTCATCACCACACGGCCCTCGTAAATCGCGGTTCTCTGCGCATCGATCACCCGCACGCTATCCGCCTCCAGGCTGACCGGTTTGCTCCGATCGGCCTTTTCGGCATGTGCCAGGCAACTCAGCGACAGACAGGCAACCAACCATACAACTCGCATATTCTCGTTCCTTACCCGGTGGCTCGCGGAGCAGCGCTCAAGGCGTCCGCTCGATGACCGCTTTGACGCCGCCGGACAGCGTCATCAACCTGTTGTTGTCATCCGCCATGAACTGGTTGGCGGTAATGACCGAAGCGCCCTGACGAAACGTCACCAGTTGATTGCCGCGCATGATGCGTTCGTCCGGGGTGACTTGAAGATACTCCGTATCCAATGTAATGGGCATTTGATCCTCGAAGCCAAGACGCACGACATGTACCTTTTGCAGAAAATAAACCTGCCGGCCATCGGCCGATATTTGCGCCCGTTGCGATTTCACTTCGACCGGCAGCAAGGGGTCGAGCGAAGTGAATACCGGTCGATCGAGGACCGTGGTGTCATCGTCCATATAGTGGACCATGCGCTCGGCTTCCAGACGATGCAGCGGCAAGCCACGCGCATCGAACGACAAGGCATTGAAATGTTCCACAATATAATCCGGTTCATGGGCGAACCCGGCATCGTCGGCTATTTGCGGGCGCACGGCAACCTGATTCAGCCAATAGCCGAGCACCGTCAAGATCAAGGCCAGCGCCAGCGGCGGCCAATGCACATGATAGCCGAGCGTCATCGCGCGCCGTTCAAGCCAGCCACCAATCAGCGGTCATACAGCGCGATCTGCGCGGCCCATGTGCCTTGCAGGCGCATGATCAGCTCGCACGCCTCGCGCGCCGCGCCGCGTCCGGCCTGAGCCAGGGTAACGACATGGCTGCGCTGTTTCACTTCCGCCGGGGCATCCGGCACGGTAATCGCCAGGCCGCAGCGATTGAGCACCGGCAAGTCGACGACGTCGTCGCCCATATAGGCGATCTGTTGCGCTTGCAAGCCGGTGTCCCGCAGCAGAGTCCGCAGCGCCTCCAGCTTGTCCTCCGCGCCCTGATGGATATGCTCGATACCCAGGTTGCGCGCCCGGTGCAAGACTATCCGCGATGTACGCCCGGTAATGATGCCGGATTCCACGCCACTGGCGCGCAGCATCTTGATGCCATGACCATCGCGTGAATTGAACGCCTTGTATTCCTGACCCTGATTGTCATAGAACAGACTGCCATCGGTGAGCACGCCGTCGACATCGAACACCAGCATGCGCACTTCACGCGCGCGTCGCTCGATCTCGCCATGATCAAGCGGCTGCTTCGGGTCATTACCGGTCATACCACGCCCGCTCTCAATAGATCATGCATATTCAAGGCGCCCGCCAGACGCCCCTCGTCGTCCAGCGCCAGTAGTCCGTTCACTTTGTATTCCTGCATCAAGCGCACCGCCTCGACCGCCAGATGCGCGGCGGCCACGGTGCGCGGATGGCGATGCATGACCTCGGCGACCATGGCGCTGCGCACATCGACATCCTGATCCAGCAAGCGGCGCAGATCGCCATCGGTAAAGATGCCCTTCAGCTTGTCGTCGGCATCGACGACCGCCGTCATGCCTAGGCCCTTGCGGGTCATTTCCAGCAGCGCCGTTTTCAGGCTGTCGGATTCATGCACTTTCGGCAAGGCATCGCCGCCATGCATCAGATCGCGCACATGCACCAGCAAACGCCGGCCGAGCGCGCCGCCGGGATGGGTGCGGGCGAAGTCATCGGCGCTGAAGCCGCGCGCGTGCAGGGTCGCCACCGCCAGCGCGTCGCCCAGGGCCAGCGCGGCGGTGGTGCTGGCGGTCGGCGCCAGATTGAGCGGGCAGGCCTCCTGTTCGACACTGGCATCGAGATGAATATCCGAGGCCTGAGCCAAGGTCGAAGCCGGCTTGCCGGTCATGCTGATGAGCTTCGCGCCGCGGCGCTTGATCAGCGGCACGATGGCGACGATCTCGGCGCTTTCGCCGGAGTTGGACAGCGCGATCACCACGTCCTGGCCGGTGATCATGCCCAGGTCGCCGTGGCTGGCTTCCGCCGGGTGCATGAAAAACGCCGGCGTGCCGGTACTGGCCAGGGTGGCCGCGATCTTGCCGCCGATATGGCCGGATTTGCCCATGCCGGTGACCACCACGCGGCCGCCGCAGGCCAGCAGGATCTCGACCGCGCGCAGAAAATTGTCATCGATACAGGCAATCAGCCGCGCCACGGCGGATGCCTCGATCTCCAGCGTGCGTCGCGCCAGGTCGAGGATATCGGAGGAAGTAGGAATCTGGGATGTCATAATCGCCGAGTATAGCGATTAGCCCCTGACGGCTCCAAGCGACCCTCATCCTAGATCATGCATTCCACCCTAGAACTGACCCTGATCCTGTTGGCGGCAGGCGTTTTCTCGCTGGCGCTGCTGAAAGCGGCCAAGCTGCCGGCGCTGCTCGGCTACGTCATCATCGGCATCGCGCTGGGGCCGTTTTTCCCCGGCATGGACGCGGATTCCTCCACCGCCCATCTGGCCGAATTTGGCGTCGTATTCCTGATGTTCTCGATCGGTCTGGAGTTTTCCCTGGCGCGCCTGAAATCGATGCGCCAGGCGGTATTCGGGCTCGGCGGACTGCAAGTGACGCTGACCATGTTCATTGTCATGGTCATCGGCCTGATGCTGGATCTGTCCTGGGAAGCCGGCCTGGCGCTGGGCGGCGTGATCGCCATGTCGTCGACCGCCATCGTCAGCAAACTGCTGTCCGAGCGCGACGAACTGGACAGCGAACACGGTCGCCTGATCCTCGGCGTACTGCTGTTCCAGGATCTGGCGGTGGCGCCGTTGATCATCTTCGTGCCGGCCCTGGCGCAAAGCGCCGGGCTCGGCGAAGCGCTGTTGTACGCCTCGCTGAAAGCCGTGCTGGTGCTGACCTTGATCCTGACCCTGGGCCAGAAATTGATGCGGCCCTGGTTCCATATCGTCGCGCAAGGCAAGTCTAGCGAGCTGTTCATGCTCAATGTGCTGCTGGTGACGCTGGGCCTGGCCTACATCACCGACCGCGCCGGACTGTCGCTGGCGCTGGGGGCGTTTCTGGCCGGCGTGTTGATCGCCGAAACCGAGTATCGCTATCAGGTCGAGGCGGACATCCGCCCGTTCCGCGATGTGCTGATGGGCCTGTTCTTCGTGTCGGTCGGGCTGATGCTGGATTTGCATGTGGTCATCGATCACTGGGACAAGGTGCTGGTCATCCTGGCGATGCTGATCCTCGGCAAGCTGCTGGTCATTTCCCTGCTGGCGGGCTTGTTTACCCAGTCCTGGCCGGTCGTGGTGCGGGTCGGCAGCGGCCTGGCGCAAGCCGGTGAATTCGGTTTCGTGCTGCTTGGCCTGACCTTGGCCAACGGTCTGCTGCCGGGCCCGTTGCATCAGGTGATACTCGCCGCCATGGTGCTGTCCATGCTGGCCGCGCCGTTGCTGCTGATGGGGGGGACGCGACTGGCGCAACGCATGGAAGGCGGCGCCTGGATGGCCGAAGCGCGCGGTGTGCATGAAATTGCCGCGCGCGCCTTCGGCAAGCAAAAGCATGTGATCCTGTGCGGTTACGGCCGCAGCGGTCAGAGCCTGGCCCGCCTGCTGGAATCGGAACAGATCCCGTTCATCGCCCTGGACCACGATCCGCGCCGGGTACGGGCCGCCGCCCAGGCCGGCGACAACGTCGTGTTCGGCGACTCGACCCGCGCCGAAGTGCTGATGGCGGCCGGCGTGCATCGCGCCCGGGCGGTGGTGATCAGCTTCGCGCACACGCCATCGGCGTTGAAGATCATTGCCTCGGTACAGCGCCTGCGGCCCGAGGCGCCGGTAATCGTCCGCACCGTGGACGACAACGACCTGGACAAGCTACGCGAAGCCGGCGCCAGCGAAGTGGTGCCGGAAGTCATGGAAGGCGCGCTGATGTTGGCTTCGCAAACCATGTTGATGGCCGGCGTGCCGTTGGCGCGCGTGCTGAAACGCATCCGCCAGACCCGGGAAGCCCGCTACGGCTCGATGCGCGGCTATTTTCGCGGCTTGACCGATGACATAGCCGATGATTCCGGCGGCGAGCGCTTGACCTCGGTCATGCTCGATGCGCGGCATGCCGGCTGTGGCAAGACCCTGACCGATCTGGCCCTGGAAAGTCTGGGCGCCAGCGTGGTCGGACTGCGTCGTCCCGGCACGCCAAGCGCCGAATACAACACCGCGAGTCGCCTGCAAACCGGCGACATCGTATTGCTGCGCGGCGAGCCGGATGCCTTGGCGGCGGCGGAAATCGCCCTGCGCGGCAATTGAGCGGGGCGCGAAAAAACTAAAACAGCGCCGCTGCGCCGCAATTCGCCTCGTTCTCGGCCGCTCGCCAAAGCCCGCTTTGCGGATCGAAGCAACGACTTTCGGAAGGCGGCCCCCCGCCGCCATCATAAGCGCTGAAGCGAAACTGGCCGCTGTTGGCGCGGCCGTCGTCGATCTTGCGATCGATTTCGGCCAATATTCGCGCCGGCACCTGATTGCCGGTCTTCAGATTCAGTCGCGGCATGCCGCCGGAATCGGCGAACAGGGCGTCGTAATGCAATTTCAAGGTGGCGCCATAGGGATTGCGCGGCC
>JAGUXX010000006.1 GCA_020061585.1 Betaproteobacteria bacterium
CGCCTAGCCGCCCGCGCCGCCGCGCAGGCCTCGCCGCGCCGGGCTTGGGCGGAGCCGCGTTGTTCCTCGGCCAAACGAATCTGCGCGGCCAGGTCGACATTCCACAGTTCCAGCAAAATCTGGCCGGCCACCACCCGGTCGCCTTCCTTGACCAGCAACCGCGCAATCTGGCCGCCCCCCTGCGGCGCCAACTTGGCGCGCCGACACGGCTTGACCGTGCCGGCGCGGGTGTTGGCGACAGTCGACTCGACCCGGCCGTAAGCCACCTCGACGACATTGACCGCCAGCGGTTCGGGCTTGGTGTAGGCCCGCCAGCCGAAATAGGCCGCCGCCGTCAGCACGGCGAGCATGACCAGACGGATAGACCAACGACGCAATGCGAGCAGGGACATGTTGTTGCGCTAACGACAAGAATGGATCGGGCTTTCCTACATCATAGAAGCCCGTCCGGGTTATTCCCGATGATAGGGATGATTGTTCAGCAGACTGACCGCGCGATACAGTTGTTCCGCCAGCAGCACCCGCGCGAACGCATGCGGCAACGTCAAGCGCGACAGCGCCAGTGTGGATTCGGCTTGCCCCAGTATGGCCGGCGCCAGACCGTCGGCGCCGCCGATCACCAGGCAGGTGTCCTGGCCGGACTCCAGCCAGCGTGACAGCAGGTCGGCCAATTCACGGGTGGTGACCTGCCGGCCATGCTCATCCAGCGCCACCAGCCGACTACCGCTCGGGAGCTTGTCCAGGATCCGCGCCGCCTCCGCCTGCTTCAGGCTTTGCGCCGATTGACCGGCGCGCTTCTCCGGCTTGACCGTCAGCAATTCGACGCGCGCCTCGCGCGGCATCCGCTTGAGATATTCGGCGGTGGCCGCATCGGCCCACCCGGGCAATTTGTCTCCAACGGCAAGTATGCTCAAGCGCATCGAAAATCCCGTATCAAGGTCTGCTCCGCGACGGAGGCGCCATGTAAAGACCGGCGTGTTTCAAAGGAAATGTCATGTGCCGACTATATAGTGAGCAGGGATTTTGTTGTGCTCATGCTTTTGCCTCTTTACAAGCGGAAATTCGATCCTTAGAATGCGCGGCTCTCGTGTGGGGGTATAGCTCAGCTGGGAGAGCGCTTGCATGGCATGCAAGAGGTCAGCGGTTCGATCCCGCTTACCTCCACCAAGATTCGAGAAAATCCGGGAAACCGGGTTTTCGGCCTCATAAGTCCCTATCGTCTAGAGGCCTAGGACATCACCCTTTCACGGTGAGTACCGGGGTTCGAATCCCCGTGGGGACGCCAGTAAAAAGCAAACGGCTTGCAGCGATGCAAGCCGTTTGTTTTTGATTGTTGGAAACACGTCGTGGTTTCTTGATCAGCCTGAATGGACAGCTTGGGCATGATGCCGCTGGCTGACCGTCCAGACTTCCTGAACCAAGCCGTATCAGCCCAGATTTGTTGACCTGCTCTCCACTCGGAACACCACTTGTTCGGCAATGTTGGTGGTGCGGTCACCATAGCGCTCCATATCGTGGATGATCCAAAGCACACAGGTGCCGTTGGTCACCAGTTGCGGGTCGCCGCGCATGGCGGCCAGCACCAGATCGATGGTCTCCTTGAACAGCGCGTCCATCTTGTCGTCCAAAGCGCTGATCTGGCGCGCCAGTTGCGCGTCGCCTTCCTGATTGGCGCGCATGACCAGAGTCAGCATTTCACGGGCAAGGCGGGTCATGGCCAGGATATTCGTCATGCCGAGTTGATCGAGGCTGGCGTCATCCATTCTTTTGACGCTGGCGGCGATGTCGCAGGCGTAATCGCCGAGTCGCTCCAGTTCCGAGGCGATATGGCTATCGGCGATGATGTCGCGCAAATCGTGGGCTACTGGTTGTTGCGAGGCAATGGCCACCAGGCAGTCCTGTTCGATCATCCGCCGCAGGTCGTTGATACTCGGATCGTTTTGAATCAGCCTGTCGCAGGCGGCGAAATCGCGGCTGATCAGGCAATCGACCGCTTTCTCGATGGCATTGCCGACCGCGTCGAAGAGTTGGTCAAGGTTGGTTTCGATCTGCGATTTCTTGGCATTGAGAATTTTCATGGGGTTCCTGGTCGACTGAGTAGTACATGAAATGGGCGACGCGGGGCTGCACACCCGATTACCGGGAGAGCGGCCTTTCCTGCCTCGCGGTGGGTCATGCGGATAGTGGAAGGTAGTTGCGCAACTGGGCTTAGCGGCCGGTTAACCGGTTCGCGTCCTTGCGGAAAGTCAAATACGCACGGACCTGATTGCGACATCAACCGTTTTAATCATTCAAGATGACAGAATGATGACAGTTGAGTGACACGGCGTTGGATGCACGCTATCGACTACTTCTCCTCTGGCACGCTGAAACGACGCGCGAGGCTGGGGAGGTTCGAGTATTGGGCGAAGCGTCCGCACATGCGGGAATTATAGGGAGAGGGGCGATCCTTACGTGCCAGTTCCGCGTGACCCGAGCGGACAGCACGCTTGGACGGTTGTTTCCAAATCATCCCCGCGCTGAACAGTGGTCGTTAATTCGAAGGCACAACCACTGCCGGCGTAACGCCCAATCGCTTGGCGCGGCGGGCAAAGCGACGGTCATCGAAGCTGATGAATTCCGTGCAATGGCTACTGGCCAGCAGGTGCAGGGCATCGGCGAAATCCAGCCCCTCCGCATGCCAGGTCAGCGCATCGCTGATGCGCGACCATTGCTCGACACTGACGTTGGGCAAGCCGAGCAGGTGTTTGATCACCCTGACGAAATCCGCGGCGGCGAAGCCATAAAAAGCCCGCAACACCCATTCGAGTTCGAGGATCACCGTCAACGGCACGAATACCTGGGGGGACTCGCTCAGAATGCGGTGGGCTATCGGGCGCTGCTTGGCGGCCTGCGGGTCATCCGGGTCATCGACGTAAAAGCGCGCCAGGATGTTGGTATCAAGCGCGATCATCTTCGCGCTCGACTGCAGATTCCCGCATGCTGGCGGCGACATCGAAATCGGCAAGCCGGCGTGGGCCCGGCCGCTTGCAAATCAGCATGCCGAAGCCCTCTTCGACATTGGTTTGGGTAACTTGGCGCTTCACCTCGGCGTGAATGACATTCCCATCCAGGCTGAAATCGAGTTGGCAACCGGGGGTAATGCCCAGGCGACGACGGATTTCCACTGGAATAACGACCTGGCCTTTATCGGAAACAGTGACGGTCGGCATAGCGGCCTCGTTCTCTTACTTGGTAAGAGGACTTTAGCACATCATGTCGGCAGCAAGATTGATTGCCGAAATCCGTCATCGCGGTTTCCGCATCGAACGTGCCCTGATGATCTGATCCAACTGCACGCCATCGATGTCGGTATTCATCTGCATCCAGAGCGGCAGGTGGTCGGAGAGCTGGAAGGTAAAATTGGCCTTGGTCAGGTCCGAGCCGAACTCAAGTTTCTGCAGCGCTTTCGTGTTCGAATTTGATGACCAGAAAAAAGTAACCCCGGTGTAACCCCGGTACAAATGAAAAGGGCTTACATTGCTGTAAGCCCTTGATTTTCTGGTGCGCCCGGCAGGATTCGAACCCACGACCCCCTGGTTCGTAGCCAGAATTTCTTGTGTTTTACCGGTTATCACCTTCCTTAACAAAACCTAATAAATCCATTAAAAACAGATTGTTATGGTATATATAACACAACCGGCTTTCACGGAGATTGCCGTACTTCCTTAGCCCGGCCTTAGCCCGGCCTTAGCCCGGGTTGACGTTTTGGCATGTGAATTACGATGAGTTGAAGAAAGGGAGATCGTGTCAGAAAGCAAAATTCACTTTACTAAATCAGCGATTGACCGGCTTCCGCTGCCTGCTGCAGGAAAGAGAGCAACCTGGTTCGATGATGAGGCCAAGGGTCTGGCCTTGCGGGTGACGAGCACAGGCGCGAGATCGTTCTATCTGGTGCGTTGGGTTGAGTCGCGGGCGGAGTGGGTCCGGTTGGGTGGCTACCCGGAAATGACCCTTGAGCAAGCGCGTCGAGCAGCAGCGAAGCTGAACGGCGAGATCGCCGATGGCCGGAACCCGGCAGAAGTCAAACGCGAAAAGCGAGCCGAGATGACGCTGAAGGATGCGTTCGATACCTACCTGAACCGATACGCTATCCCCCACGGCCTGAAGACGCTTCCGGCGATGCGGGAGATGTTCGATCTGTATCTCGGCAAGCTTCCTGATGGGGCACGGAAGCAGCACGGCCGAGAGCGGGTGAAACCCGAGGGTTCGGTGGACTGGACTGGGCGCAAGCTTTCGTCCATCAGACGTGAAGATGTCTCAAAATGGCATGCGAACCTCGGAACTGCATGTGGCAAATACTCCGCAAACCGGGCGCTGGAGTTACTGCGCGCCATATACAACCGGCTGATCAAGATGGGACTGATCGCACTGGATAACCCCGCAGCAGGTATCGAGAAATTCCGCGAACTCAAGCGCGACCGATTCCTTCAGGCCGATGAGATACCGCGCTTTTTTGCTGCACTGGGAGAAGTCGAGGGTGAGGCAACCCGTGATGCGCTCCTTCTCCTTCTGTTGACCGGTGCAAGGCGCAGCAACGTGTTGGCCATGCGCTGGGGAGATCTCGACCTGACTCAAGGGCGGTGGCGTATCAGCAGCGAACAATCCAAGAATAAAGATGTCCTCGTTATTCCCCTAACCTTGGCGGCCATGGAGATACTGAGGCGGCGCCAGGAAAGCGCGTCGGGTGAATATGTATTTCCATCGGATAGCAAAACTGGCCACATCACCCCTCCGAAAGGTTCGTGGCAGCGCCTCCTGAAACGAGCTGGACTTAGCGGTATTCGCTTGCATGACCTGCGTCGTTCGCTGGCGAGTTGGATGGTGATCGAAGGGGCGAGTCTGGTGGTCGCGGGTGGCGCCCTGGGCCACAAGGATCCGAAATCGACGTCGGTCTATGCAAGGCTTTCTGTCGATCCCGTAAAACATGCAATGGAAAAAGCTCAGTCAGCAATTTTTGGTCTGGTGAAAGAAGGGCAAACAAGTTGTGACCAGCACAAAATAACGGTGTCTTCTCATTCCTACTCAGGCCAGCATACAGTCGGTTCCAGCTAGGTCAGCATCATGGATATTGAAGCTTCATTTTTCGTACCTCCCCCTACGAAACCTGCAAGTCTCCCTTCTCCAACCACCGACGCAGGCTAAAGTCCGTGCCCACGATATCGTCGATTTCCAACTGGTTCAGGGCCGTGAGCAAGCTCGATTTGTCCTCGCCTGAAACTGGGCGCAAGAGGCCAATGAACTGGAACAAATCCCCCCGTACCGAGGCGATGTCCTTCAGAAACGGCGCAATGCCGAATCGGTCGTAGGTTTGCAGGGCAGCCTGACGCTGAATCCACAGTTCCAGCCCATAAAAATAGGGAACGCCGATGGGGTCATTGGTAACCACTTCCCAAAGATACGGCATGCCATCCGGATGCCGTCCAAGCCATAGCAATGCGCCCCAGAATGCAGGGAAGTGGGCGACCAGGGCATGGCGATCTTCGTCACAGATGTCCTCGATAGGGTCCAGCACGCCAGTCTGTTTGAAGCGTTCATTCAGATCATTGCGATGCAGGCCGATGCCCTTCAGGCGGAAATCCACGTACTGCTTGTGCAGCGACTTGGCATCTTGGAGCGACCATTGCTGCAACTGTTCTTCCAGATACCCGGGTTCGATATAAGTCCGCCGGTCTTCCGTCCAGCCGAATGCGGACAAGTCGAACCGAGGGTCTTGGGGGCGATGATTTATCTGTCCAGCTTCTTCAGTAAAGGTTTCAATGGCCGCGACGTATGCAGGGGTCTTCAGGTGCATCTGATAGGCGTCAGAGGTGAATCCTTGTGTTATCAAGGTTTCCATGCCACGACAAGCGATGATGGTCGGAATGATGCCCGCAGTTGCCACATCCGTAGACGTCGCGGCCAGGGTGGCGTGGATGTCTGGGCAATCTTGCAGGTAACCCATCGCCCAAAGATATTGGGGATAAAGGTCTGCAAATTGCTCTGACCCAGACTGAACGCTGGCAATCATGACGAAGGCGTTGTATTCGATGCAGTAGCCGCACATGTTGGATGTCTCCGGATTTGCGTGTTGCGGAAAGCCGCCAGCGACAGGGGCACCTGGCTACAGGACAAAGCCGATTGCCGGCTTTGCTGTTTCTTTCACACGGGAGCCAGCAATCTATCCACCCTAAGCGACCAATCTCGTCGCATCGAGTGATGTTCACTCTATCGGAACCGGAGCCGGAAATCGGCGCTCCAGTCGGTCTGAAGCTTCAAAGCGACCGGATCTGTCGCCACGTCTGGCTAACCTGCTTCCACACCAACCGCATGGTGCGGCGCGTGCAAACAGCAAGGGACACAGACATGGATAAAGCAGGCGGCATCATCGCCCTCATCGCCGGCGTACTCGGCATCGTGGCCGGATTTTTCACTTTGTTTGTCGGCGGCATCGGTAGCGCCTTCGAGGCACAGGAAGCAGACAGCATCCTCGATCTGGCCTGGATTGGCATTGCCACTTCCATGCTGGCGGTCGTCGGCGGCGGCATCAGTCTGGCGCGACCGCGCGGCGGTGGCATGGCGGTGGTGTTTGTCTCCGTCGTCGGCATCGTTTACGGCGGCAGCCTGGTGGCCATATGCCTGGCACTGGCGCTGATCGGCGGCAGTCTGGCGGTGCTCGCCCCACCCAAAACCGGCGAATCGGAAGCAACCGAACCGGCGCGCAAACGCTGGCAAGCCCTGGCGATGAGTCTGGGCGCGGGCATAACCGTGTTGGTGATTGCTATCGTCATCGAGCAGAACGGCAACACAACTGGCAATGCTGAAGCCCAGACCGCTGATCCCCAGCATGCCTCATCCGCGTACCCCATCGGCCAGACCGCCAGCGGCGAACGCTTCGCCGTCACGCTGCATTCCTTTGCCCTGCGCGATGCCGTCGGCTACGGTGCCATCCGCCACCAGGCGCCGCTCGGCACCGTATTCGCCGTGCTGGAGGTTTCCGTCAAGTGCATCGACAATGAAAGCCGTTGGTATGCGCCGGGCGATCTGATCGCCAGCATCGGCGGCCAGACACTCAAATTCGACAAGCATGAAAACCTGTTAGGTGTGACGCAATTCTTCGGCCAGATCAACCCGCTGACTGAGCAGAAAGGCTTGATTGTGTTCAATCTGCCGGTGGAAGCGGCAAACGTGGAGCTCGTCTGGCACCCCGGCCGGGGTGCGGGCGAGACACCCTTCAAGTTGAATCTACCGGCTGTCGCCGCCCTCCCAGCACAACCTGCCCCGGCAGCCCAGTCTTCAACTGGCGCGGAAAGCTATCGACTTGGCGGCAGCACGCTGGAATTCACCCCGCAGCCAGACGGCGCGCTCAGTTTCAACCTGCTGATCGTCAGCGATAACGGCAACACCGGCGAAGCCGAAGGTTTGCTGCAGCCGAGTGATGGCGTGGCGGTGTGGAAGAACGAGGAATTCGAATGCGAGCTGACGTTTCGTTGGCAGGGAAATGCCGTGAAACTGGATCAGCAGGGGATGTGTGGGTTTGGCATGGGGGTGGATGGGAGCGGGGTTTATGCGCAATAGCAGCGCAGCGCGGCATGCCAACACCTTCATCAACAGCACCGGCGCGCGCTACCGGCTCGTCACAGCACACCAATGCAGAACCTCAAGCTGAAATGAAACCCGATGTCCAACCCAACAAGGTTGTCGTCCTGTCTGGCGCTGGTGTCAGCGCGGAAAGCGGTCTGCCAACCTTCCGAGATTCCAACGGCCTCTGGAACACATTTTCATGGCAAGAGTTGGCAAGCCCGGACGGATGGAAGCGGCATCCCGAAGCCGTATTGGCTTTCTACAACGAACGGCGGTTGCAGGCGTGGCAGGCCAAGCCCAACGCGGCGCATGCGGCCATCGCTTCGCTCGAAGCCGCCTACGAGGTGGTCGTCATCACGCAAAACGTCGATGAACTGCATGAGCGCGCCGGCTCAAGTAACGTGATCCATCTACATGGCCAACTTGCCTATGCAAGGGGCACGTCCGAGATGCCAAAGCGTTATCGGATCGAAGACGCCCCAATTTCGATGGGCCAGCTTTGCGAAGAGGGCACGCAACTTCGACCCGATATCGTTTGGTTCGGCGAGGAAATCCAGTTTTTTCGCGAGGCACGCATGCACGTCGCCACCGCCGCAAGGGTTCTGGTGGTCGGTACTTCGCTTTCCGTCTATCCCGCCGCCGCCTTGCTGAATGTGGCGCGAAGCAGGGCGCAAAAAGTACTGGTGACCCTCGATGTCGACAAATGGCCCTTCGGATTTACCTTCCTGCGCGGCAAAGCCACTCAAGTTTTGCCCAACCTTGCAGCCAGGTGGCTGAGCGAAGCTGGCAGAGTTGCGTAGAGCGCAAGGGTATAAGGCAGCCCGAGCAGCGTGGCCCACGATGACGATGGTCCGACCGCAAGCGAAAACCGCACATCCGTCAAGCCGGCGCAAACAGCACCGTCAGCCCCGACTGGTCCGCAAACCTATTATCTTGGCGGCAGTACGCTGGAATTCGCCCCGCAACCGGACGGTGCGCTCAGCTCCAACTGTTGGTCGTTATCGATGACAGCAACACCGGCGAAGCGGAAGGCTTGCTACGGGCCGAGTGTTGGTATGGCGGTCTGGAAGAACGAAGAATTCGGATGCGAACTGACGTTTCGTTGGCAGGGAAATGCCGTGAAACTGGATCAGCGGGAATGTGCGGGTTTGGCATGGGGGTGGATGGGAGCGGAGTTTATGTGCGGTAGTATTGCCACCCAACGACAAGAGGATCGAAGAATGCTGCTAAAAAACTATGGCCTTTTTTGGAAAACCGAGAACGTGTTCTGGGGCCGCCAGAAGAATTCAGGCGGTCTTTTTGGAATTCCTGCTTTTGAAAAGCGATTCGGACCCCGTTGACTTCAGGGATCAGGCTGGCATTTACGCGCTATACGCAGATTCCGATTTGCTTTACGTGGGACAAACCGGCGGGAAGGGGCAGCGGCACCTGGCACGTAATCAACATCGAAGGGATGATCTTGCCGAGCGTTGGAACATGTTTTTATGGTTCGGAACGCGTGCGATTTCAGATGATGGAAGCCCGGTTATAGAAGAGCCCGGTGCTATTTCGAACCGCCAGGAGGTACTCAATCATCTGGAAGCAATTCTTATCCACGTGGCCGAGCCAGCGCTAAATCGACAAGGTGGAAAGTGGGGCTATGGTGTCGAAAAATATCTTCAACACAGGGACGTAAAGCGTCTTAGTTCTACGGTTGATAAGATATCGAAGAAATATGGAAAACAAAGTCTGAAACCTAATTCACCTTCGGGTGCACTTGCCCCAAGGAATGCAACCATAATGAAGGAAATCGTATGCCGGAATGGACTAACTGCACGGTTGATATTTATTACGAAAATAGACCGGCTGATATAGATGACGAGGGGTACATTGTTCGCCTGTCGGATGAAACTATCGAGGTGGCCTACGATGATGACGATGGTCCTGTGGTCTACCGGGGAAAAAACAAGGGCGATGGTCATTTCGACTTATTGGCACCAGAACGCCAAGGCCATGCTTCGTTGCATCAGTTTCCAGACAGTAACTTTCTAGAGGGCTACTGGGTTGAGGATGATGTGAATGGAATGTGGCGGATTAAGTTGGGGAAATTGTCAACTGAGTAGCGCGTCACAGCGCGAATAATCGCTGTTAAATAATTGTGGTTTTGATTTATTACTAGTTACTCTTATGAAAATCGATGAGCGCACGTCGAAATTTAGGTTTTTCCGCCCAATCTACTCGAATACGCTCTAGTAAATTATCCGCGCAGTCTGGAATATGCTGACCTAGCTCATTTTTAAGAACATTTGCAAGTTGGTTAAGCACTCTCTGTCCTTTCATCCGTAGTAGAAGAGTCTTACAAAAATTCTTCACGAAATCATCAAAGTCATCGCCCAGTTGTGGGAAATTAACAAATGAAAAACCAGAAGTAAAGCGGCCAGCAAAATCTTTGTCCTTGGCCCTGATTTGGTCAGCGTTTAATTTTTTAATGGCACGCTCGATATATATATTGTCCAATTTCCCATCTTTACCAAACTCAAGATAATCTTTCGCCCTATTGGGTTGTAGATGTTTAACAACATCATTAAGTACGCGGAGGTAATCATTAAGCCAGTCACGTTGTGAATTCCCAGATTCTATTTGTTCTAAAATCAACTTACGTTCTGCACTACGTTGCGCTGAGAACTCTTCTTTTCTATCGGCGTAGCAGTCACTACTAGTCCAAAAACCATAATTTGTTTCAATAAAATATTTCCCACGCCAAGGCGCCTGATGGGCGTCATTATTATTGGCATCGTTAACATAAGACCGGCTAAATAATTTGCTATCCGTGTCTTGTCCAAAGCTAAATTGTGTCAATGTGTTTTCCAATTCGCTCTTTGGAAGTGATTTTTTTAGATGCAGATTGAGCTTGCCAAAATTCTGGTCTACCTGGTACTGATGGCATAGCCGTCCACGTCTTAACCAAGCATCAAACCCGATCAGCTCATCATTGACAAAACGTACTGTTGGTAAAGACACCCAGGTGTTTCGTCTAACCCAGAATTCGCACCTTTCACACTTACCCAGATTCTTCGTACCTAGTTCTCCATCTTTGAGGTGCTTGATGTAATTCTCGACTTCGCCTCTAGATCCTGGGTCGATATCGGAAAAGTCAATATTAATGTATGTCTCTGCATGAGTGCCAAATCCGCTCAAGCTGGCGTTTGCAGACCCAAGAAGCAAATAGCGCTTCGTGTAATTCCCAACGTAATTCTGAATGCGGAAGTAGTATATTTTTGCATGGACCAATCCATGGGAATCAAGTGCTGCAACACGGCGAACGCTTGGCTGAGGAGTTAGCTCATTTATTTGTTCTATTCTGGAAATATCCCAGCCATCGTCGATAAGCAAAGTTAATTCAGGCCCAGTGCTTGCTTTTCTCTTGGGCAAATCTTTACTGAGCAATTCGGCAACAAAGAGTGCGCTTGGGTATGGACCCAGTATGAGTGCCTCAACCAAGTAGTAATTGTTGCCGAGGATGGATTCGAGATACTCTTTGATTTTCACGATTATTTATCCTAATTGATAGGCTTCTGATTGACCAAGGCGCAACCAGTTGTGTCTTGATTAAAATATTTTTAATACATTAAAGTAGCGGGCTCGCATTGCTTTTTTCTATCTCCATATTTCCGTGAACTCGTTTTGCCCCCTTGCCTTCCCCAATAACTCCTCACCCGCCCGCCTGTCATTTTCAAACAAGTAGCGGATTTCCCGGTAAGCGTCATCGGCACTCCCGTCGTCACGTTCCGGGTCTTCGTCGTTGAGCCAGACGTAGACGATGATCCGGTTCTCGCGGTGATAGCGGTAATACAGGCGGTATTGCTGGAAGATTTTGGCCCCGAACCAGTTTCTGTGCCCCTCGCCAAGTGTGGAACTTCTTTGGTATTCAGGACTTTCCGGGTTTTGGGGAATGACTTCAAAGAGTAGTTTGACAAGAGCGGCGAGCCGTTTAGCGGCGTTCTTGTCAACATAGCTTGTCGGGGCACTTTCTCGTAGCGCCGCCACTTGTCCATGTAGGGCTTACAGTTGATCCAGCATAGCGGATGAACAAACAGCGCAGCGGCGCATTCAGATCGACTTGGACGTTTTGCGTCATGGTCTGGATGTAGGCGACGAGTTCGGTATCCAGCACTTGCACCCGCTCAGTGTGGACAGCGATGTCCCGTGCCAGGAAGCTGAGGAAGCGGCCAAGGGCAGGATCATCCCTGACGGCGGGTTCGGCGCGGGTGATGTGGATGCTGCCATCGGGCTGGATGGTGTAGCGAATCTTGTCGCCCTTTTCGAGCTTGAGCACCTGCCGGTCCATGTAAGGCAGGTTGGTTTGATTGTGGTCGGACAGCGTGGATTCAAATTCCAAGTTGGTGAATATGGCGGTCTCCTGTGGAGCTGATTGGACAAGCTTGCCGACGCTACGAACCATCATCGTAATACCCCACCAAATTCCCCGCCACTTCGCGAAACCACGCCCGCAATTCCGGCGGCTCCAGCACTTCCGCTTCATCGCCGAAGGACAGCAGCCACCAACGTAGTTCCATGCTGTCCAGTACGGTGGCGGTGATCAGGACGTCGTCTTCTTCAGTTTCGCCTTCGGTGACGGTCTGGTCGACGGATAGCGGGCATTCCCGTACTTGCACCGCTGCCGTCGGGGTGAAGGCGACTTGCAAGGCGAGGGTGTCGCCGGTGGGGAAACCCATCTCGCCCTGGCGGATATAGGCATCCAGACCGAACCCTTCCGGGCAGGAGGCTGGGGTGTCCAGCAGTTCGGCCGACTGCATACGGTGCAGTGCCAGTTGGCGCAGGTCGGTGAAATTGCCCATAGTGCAAATAAGGTAGCTGACCCGGTCGCGCACGATCAGGCCGAGGGGATTGATTTCGTACTCCTTGGCCGTTTGCGCCAGGTTTTTGCGGTAGCTGACCTTGGCGCGTTTTTCGCGCAGCAGGGCGTCGTAGATCACCGACTGGACATCGGGCTGGATGGTGGGCGTGGCTTGTTCCGGGCCGCGTGGCAACACGCGAATCTTGTCCGGCCATTTGCGCAGGCCGTTGCCGTATTGGTCGAGCGTTTCGCGGGCCTGGCGAAACTGGGGCGTGAGGTGATCGAGGGTGGTGGCGGGCAGCAGGCGTTCCAGATGGGTGCGGGCGAGTTGCAGAACCAGCGCGGCGTGCGGGTCGAGGGCTGGCAGGTTCATGATTCTGGCGTCCTTGCTCCAGCACCAGCCGACGGGTTTGCCGTTGTCGCTGGCGATAGGCAATGACTCGGACAGCTTGATGAGGTCGCGTTGTATGGTGCGCAGGCTCACGTCGTGGCCGGCCGCAGCCAAGTGGCTGTGTATGCCGCTGGTGTTTGCCTTGCGCGGGAAAGCCGGCAGGGCTTGCAGGATTAGAAGGAGGCGGATGAAGGTGTCCTGCATGGCGGTTTCCCGTTTGGTGTTGGCAGCTGGCGGATTATGGCCGGTCATCACATGAATCCGATGGCCGGGTGCCGGCCTTCTTCCTTCGCCGCGCATTCGGCTGCGAGGGCGTCCAGCAGGGCTTCGACGTGCGCAAAAGGTTGGAAGCGGGCCTGGCGCGCGACGGTGGCAAAGTCGCCCGGGGTCAACGTGGTGAGCTTCCTCAATCTGGTTTCCACGCTTGGCTCTGTGATGTTCAGACCCAGCGCCTGGGCATGATGCCGAAGCAGCGCCAAGGCCTGTTCCGGGCGCAGAAAGTCGAAGCGGACTTTCAGGTCAAAGCGCCTCAATGCCGCCGGGTCGAGGCCATCCATCAAGTTGGTGGAGGCGATGAAAAGACCGGGGAAGGCTTCCATCTGGGTGAGCATTTCGTTCACCGCCGTCACTTCCCAGCCATGGCGGGCCTGTCGCCGGTCTTGCAGGAAGCTGTCCACTTCATCGAGCAGGAATACCGCCTGTTCCGTCTCGGCTTCGCGGAAGGCGCGCGCCAGGTTTTTCTCGGTCATGCCGACGTAGGGCGATACCAGGTCGGACACGCGCCGGCTGTGCAGCGGCTTGTTCAACCGTTCCGCCAGCCAGCGGCCATAGGCGGTCTTGCCGGTTCCCGGCGGGCCGAACAGACACAGTCTGGCGCAGCCGGCGTGGGCAATGCCTGCGGCCAGTGCGGTCAGGTTGGCATCGGCGTTGATGTAGTCGGGGTGATAGAAGCTGGGCAGGGCAAGTCCATCCGCCAGCCGCAGCGGCGCGTGGCCCTGCGCGACCAGCGTGCCGCTGACCAGGCGCTCGATGGCGGCTGGTTGGTTGGGGGTCTCTTCCCGAATGGCGCGCACCACCTTCGCGGCGCGGGCGATGATGGCGGGGGCGAGATCGTCGCAGCTGGCCAGTTGCGCAATGGCCGGGGCATTGACCAGATCGCCGCAGGTTTTTGCAATGATGCGCTCGCGCTGGCTGCGCGGCGGCACAGGCATTTCCAGCACCATGTCGAAGCGACGCATAAAGGCTGGGTCCATGCCGTCGATGGCGTTGGACAACCACAGGCAGGGCGTCGAGTTGCTTTCCAGCATCTGATTGATCCAGCCTTTGCGTTTTTGCGCGGTGCTCTTCACGCCGAAGAAGCTGAAACCGTCATCGAACACATCTTCGGCTTCGTCAAACACCAGCAATGCGCGGCTGGACTTGAGTACGTACTGGGCGGCTCGCAGCGCGCGCAGCCGCTTTTCGCCATCGATCGGATCACCTTCATTGTTTTCTGTGGACACGTTGAACAGTTCGGCTTGCAGTTCGCGGGCCAGTGTCCGCGTGAGTTGGCTCTTGCCGGTGCCAGGCAGGCCATGCAGATAGATGTTCACGCCGGACTGGGCGTCGGCCAAGGCGTGTTTGAGATAGGGCAGCAGGATGTCCAGGTCAGGCTGGATATGGGCGTAATCGGTCAGGGCCAGTTCTGCGACCGGCGCGGGTGCAAAGGCATCGCGGAACAGGTTGAGCGTGTCGGCTTCCTCGGTCAGCATGCGGCCGCCGATGCCGGGCATGAGTTCGAGCAGGTTACATAATTCATACGTATGGTCCCGCTCCAGGGTGATCAAGCCGGATTGGGCAAGGATGGCCTGCGTAGACAACGCGGCGCGGACTTCGGGTTCGGGCAGATCAAGCAGTACGGACAACACGGGAGCGGCTTGCCAGTCACCGAACCCCTCCAGGATTCCAGAGCAAATTTTCAATGTGGATTCGCTGTGCAAGAGGACGCCGAATTCCAGGATTCGGCGCTCTACATCAGTGAGTCCAAGCAGAGATGCGACCTGATGGACGTTTTGCGCGAGCGGTGAGGGCGTGACGTGGCTGGCTGGGTCTGCGGCGGTTTGCGTGAGCAGGCGCTGTAATTCGATAAGCGCCTTACGTGGGGTGAGCCGTTTGGCGGATTCGTTCCAGTGCGCAATGCCGATGGCATGGGCCAGTGCGTCGTATTCATCGGTGGTCTGGCCGTGCGGGTCGATCAGCTTCTTGTATTTTCCCAACACGACCAGTATGCGCAGTATCCAGAGGCGCACCAGCGGAGCGGCAGGAGTGTTCAGACTGTCGTAGATTTCCATTTTGAATTTCATGATGACCTCGTTAGGGTTGGCGAGATCAGTTTGATGCTTTGTGGCGACAGAACTTGTCGTATGCGGAGTGTGTAATGCGGACTCTCTTGAAAGGAAAACGCAATGGCCGGCCTCTCCAAATCCCGCATCCTGATTCATCGCCAGTGCCCGAAACGCCTCTGGCTACAAATCCATCAACCGAAACTGGCGGTGGAAGAGGCCGACACGACGGCTCGCTTCGCCGCAGGAAATCAGGTCGGCGATCTGGCCAGGTCATTGCATCCGGATGGGCTGCTGATCGATGCCGAAAACCTGACCCAAGCGCTGGCCGAAACAGCCACTGCTTTGAGGGGGAAACGTCGACCGCTGTTCGAGGCGACCTTCCAGGCCGGTGGCGTGTTGGTGCGTGCGGACCTGCTATTGCCGGTACGCGGCGGTTTTGATCTGGTGGAGGTGAAGTCCTCCAGCAGCGTCAAGGATTACCACCTGGAAGACGCCGCGATTCAGGCGTGGGTGGCGGGCAAGGCGGGTTTGCCGGTGAAGCGAACCAGGATCGCTCACATCGACACGGCTTTCGTTTGCCGAGGTGACGATGATTACCACGGCTTGTTTGCCCACGCAGATATCTCGGACGAGGTGGCGGCACGCGAGAAAAGCATTCCAAAATGGATCAAAGCCGCGCAGCGGACGCTGGCTGGCGATGAGCCGGAGACGGAACCGGGCGAGCAATGCCGCAAACCTTTTGCGTGTCCGTTCAGCAGCTATTGTTCGCCCGCCAACGACAAGGGCTATCCGCCGGAAATCCTGCCGCACGGTAAGCGCGTGGCAGTCCAACTGCGCGCGGCGGGATACAACGATCTGCGCAAGGTACCGCAAAAGATGCTCACACGACCGAAGCATCTGCGCATCTTGCGGGCAACGAAAAGCGGCAAGGCTGAACTCGACCCGCAAGCCGGCGAGCAATTGCGGGCGCTGGGCTATCCGCGTTATTTCATGGATTTCGAGACGATCCAGTTTGCCGTGCCGATCTGGCCCGAAACCCGGCCCTATGTGCAGGTGCCATTCCAATGGTCCTGCCATGTCGAAAAGCGCTCGGGCAAAATCGAGCACAAGGCGTTTCTGGCCGATGGCACTGGCGATCCCCGGCGTGCATTTGCGGAATCCCTGGTCAAGGTGCTGAAGAGGGTCGGGCCGATTCTGGTTTATCGCGCAACCTTTGAACGTGACCGAATGCAGTATCTGGCTGAAACGTTTCCTGACCTTGCGCCCGCGTTACGGGCGGCCATCGAGCGCATCGTCGATCTGCTGCCGATTGCGCGAGAGCATTACTACCACCGGGAAATGCGCGGTTCCTGGTCACTCAAGGCGGTGCTGCCGACCATCGCGCCGGAGTTGGCCTACGACGCTCTGGAAGTCGCCGATGGCAACATGGCACAGGCTGCCTTCGCGGAAATTCTGGATCGAGAAACACAACCAGAGCGGCGCGCCGCGCTAAGGGAATCCCTGCTTGTTTACTGCGAGCGGGATACCCTGGCGATGGTGGAGATCGCGCGGTTTTTCATGAACGGTAGAGCATGAATACCGGAGAGGTCCGTCCCTGGAGAGCAAGCAGTACGCAAGCTGTGGCAAGTCATTTCATCCGTAACCGCAGACCCTCACGGGCGCCAACTTGACATTAAATGCGTTGTACAAACATGCGCTTTAACATCATTACAAAATCCGCACGAGTCTTTGACCATGTATGCGTTTTTGGCAGCCCGCAGACATGGTCAAAAGATTTCACTCGGATCTGGCTCTTCGACTCGGTCGGAATATCGCGGCTTATCGCTCGCGCGCCGCGCTCAATCAAGAAAGGCTTGCCGAGCTGATCGAAGTGGAAATCTCTACCGTCTCGCGCTACGAAACCGGAACCACACTCCCTTCATTGGTCACACTTGCGAATATGGCCAAGGTCTTGCATTGCACGGCGTCGGACCTGTTGGATGAAGAACGGCCAGCCAAGTCTCCAGAGGGGATCAGCATCGAGGCCATGATCGCGCCCTTGACGCTTCATGATCGCAAGATGGTGATGGAAACGATCAAAACCATGGTGGGGTTTTTGCATCAGCGGAAATCGAGGAGTCCACGCAAGCATTAAATCAAAAGTGCAGGGATATGAAGCTGCCCAACGAATGCAGCAGGGAGATATCAATGAAGGATCAAATCCAGCTCGACTATCAATTCTGGTCCAAGCTTGACAACTGGTC